>JAYVXT010000621.1:0-13439 GCA_043785065.1 Bryobacterales bacterium
TGTAACGCCGAATGGACTTGTTGATGAGAGCGCTATCCGGCGTAAGTGGGGTGATCCGCGTATTGGTAATTTCGGCATGATCGTAGTTGCGCTGTTCCAACGCTACGAGTTGCTTTCGATAAAACGTTATTACGGCATCTACGGAAGTGAGGGCCTGCATATCCCCTCCGGCTAAAACAACGAACGGAGCCCGGAAGGATTCCCGCAGAGCAGCGTAATCCTTCTTAATGAATGCCAGGAGGTAATGATTGTACATCTTCTCGATCGCGATTTTGTCGGACTCGCCAAACACCCGGGCCTCTTGCGCGGGTGCGCTTACTGACGAGCAGACCACAGCAGCAATCACAAGGAGTAAGGAACGGGGGCCATGAAGCCATCGTATCAAACGAGTGGTCCTTAAAGTGGTCAACTCTGCCTGCATGACTCGCTCTAAAAATGCTTTCGTCAACTGCTTGAGTAAGCCGTTTTCTCCTATTAGGTCTTCTGGCTTCTTGTAGTCAGCCAATAACTTGTCTATGAGCTTGGGGTCTATTGCCATCGGGTCTCCTTATTGTGATCCTTATCGATGGCCGTTTACACATTGTAATTTACACCCTCGCGGACGTTTTTAATTCGGGGACGTGATACCCATTCACTAATTTTAATTAGTGAATGGGTATCACGTCCCCGAATTAAAGACACAAGGAGTTTGACGGAAAGCCGCACAGAGTCGACAGGCTTGGGGCGCGTCGCCTTGCTCAGTCCGCTATTTGCAAGTTCACTCTAAGCGTGGCAACATGGGGAAACTTCATGCGTATTTGGAAATCGACGCTATTGAGAATCACCGTGGCTGTTCCGGCGCTGGTCGCTTTATATGCGGCTGTGTTGTGCTTTCCGCAGCCGCTGTTCTCATTTTCCGTGCGCGCGAATAGACTGATCCTTCATTCCGACCGGCCATTTTCAGAGGATGCCGCCAAGCAAGTCCTTCAACTGGCCGAGGCGAAACTCGCAAAATCCTCCCTGAATGCGAATCGCCAGGACTTCGACATATTCGTCTGCAATTCGCGTTGGCGGCAAGCGTTGTTCTTCAATAAGGACTACGGTGTTGGCGGCGTTGCACCTTATCCGCTCACAGCTAACGTCTTTCTTCGTGACGCTGCAATTGAGCAGAACAGGCTTGTATCACCCCACGGAATTCCGGTGGCGGGAGACCGGACGCTGGACTATTTCATCGCACACGAGCTCACGCACCAACTCACCGGCAGGACCTTGGGTCCTCTTCGTTACTACAGGCTGCCCCAATGGGTGCGCGAAGGCTACGCCGATTACGTCGGCAAGGGCGATTCGTTCAACTATGGCGAGGCGAGGCGTGCGTTTCTGGCTGACGTGCCCGAGATGAACTGGGAGAAGTCGGGTCTTTATTGGCGTTTTCACCTGCTGGTAGCCTACCTACTAGACCACCGGGGATGGACCGTGGAGCGCTTGTTGGACGATCCGCCGTCGCAGCAGACGGTCGAGGCATTTGTACGAGTGGATAATCCGTAACCACGAGATGGAATACTGGGTCAGCCTGAACTTACACCTTTTCGACTTACCAATAAGGAGGCAGAGCCGAGTGACACAATTTTCGGGTTTGTACGGGGATGCAAAAAAGGACAGTTTTACAGCTCTTTAGGCGAGTTTTGACTTTTACATCGAGGATATCGTTTTGTTCGCGTTCGCAGATTCTGACTTGCCTCGCCAGTTGTTACCTGGGGGATCGCTCGCAGTCGGATGTTAGACTAAGCCATAACTTATTCAAACTAATAACTTTTTGTGATTGATTTCAAATCTGGAGAATCTAGGAATAGTGCCAGCTTGGTCTGCCTCCGTTTCACATCACGACTAAAGGGTAAGATCAGGCTGACCCAGTTGTTCGACCCAGTTGTTCCGACCCAGTTGTTCCAGTGGTTCTCCTTCGGGCTGGGATTTTCAAGGCATTAAGGATCTTTCGATCTGATGTGGTCTCTTTGAGGAGCACAGAAGCAAAGCCGCCGCGCCCCGTTCATCGTCTCGATGAGCCCACGGGACTATTCCTCAGCTTGGTTGCGTCCCCGCAGTGCCGCTTCCGTTTCGCCCAGCAGAATCATCGTAGCGCCGCCGCGACCAGCGCGACCAACTTTCTGTAATCCAGGACCTATCAACTCCATGATGGGCTAAACTGGGTGTTCCTTCCTATGCCACTCCAGCTCAGTGACAAACTCGGTCCCTACGAAATCCTCGCACCCATCGGCGCTGGCGGCATGGGCGAAGTGTACAAGGCGCGCGATACGCGTCTGGACCGCATCGTCGCCATCAAGACCTCTGCCGCCCATTTCAGCGAACGCTTCGAGCGGGAAGCCCGCTCTGTCGCGGCGCTGAATCACCCGAACATCTGCCAGCTTTACGATGTCGGTCCTAACTACCTGGTGATGGAGTTTGTCGAAGGCGCACCGGTTTCGCCTCCCGATTCCCCACGCAAGCTTCTCGACATGGCGGTGCAGATGAGCGAAGGGCTGGCCGCCGCGCACGCCGCAGGCATCGTCCACCGCGACCTGAAGCCGGATAACATCCTGATTACGAGCGACGGTAGAGTGAAGATTCTTGATTTCGGCTTGGCGAAAGCGGCGCTTTCGAAAATCGGTTCTGAGGATGCAACCATTGCCGCTCCAGCCAATCTCACCGATCCCGGCACTACTCTTGGCACTATCGCCTATATGAGCCCCGAGCAGGCGCGCGGGCAGTCGGATCTGACGGCGCAGTCCGATCAGTTTTCGCTGGGGCTGGTGCTTTATGAATTGGCGGCGGGCAAGAAGGCATTCCAGCGGGGGAGTGGGGCCGAGACCATGGTCGCCATCATCCGCGAAGATGCTGAGCCGCTGCCGACGTCGGTGCCTGCCGCCTTTCGATGGATCGTCGAACAACTGCTTTCCAAGGAACCAGCAGATCGCTACGATTCGACGCGCGATTTGTACCGGGAGCTTCGCAAAGTGCGGGACCGGCTTTCGGAATCGACGTCGACGAGCGCGGTTGCGGCGGTTCAGGCCGCCATCCCCTTACGCACCCGCCGCAACTGGCTTGGCTTCGCGCTCATCGCGGCGCTCCTCGCCCTGGCAGGCGCACTGGGAACGCTCTTCGTCACCCCCAAGCCCCACAACGCGGCGAACGACATCTACACCCCCATCGAGACGTCGCTCGAAAGTCCCTCCGATGCCTCGTGGTCGCCCGACGGGAAGGCCTTTACCTACTCAGCAATCTTCGAGGGGAAACGGCAGGTCTTCGTGCGCTACCTGAATGCAACGCTTTCCACCCGGCTCACCAATCTCTCCAGTGATGCGTACGCTCTCGGCTGGGCACCCGATGGCAAACGCATCTTCCTCGCAGCCGCGAACCCGAAGGTCGGCTTCTGGCCGCTGGTCCTGTTTTCGGTCTCCATCGCGGGCGGCGAACCCGAGTTGCTGATGCCGCTTGACGTGGGCTTCGCTTTTGGGAGCGTGCTTGCGCGCGTTTCCCCCGACGGGAAGGTTCTGCTTGGGCTCCGCAGGGAATCCGATGGAACCAATTCGCTTTCCATTTCCTCGCCGGTGGGAAGTCCCTGGAAGCGCTACACTCCCGCGCCGTTCGAAACGAAGCAGATCTCTAATCGAACTTACTTCGATCTTTCCCCCGATGGAAAGAAGATTGTCTATTTTGTGACCAACAAAGGCGAAAACCAGGCGTGGCTTTTGCCCTTCCCCCCGGGTTCGGGCACACCGAAAAGGATACTGGATGGTGATGTGGGTGCGAGCATCAACTTTTCCTGGTTTCCCGACAGTCGGCACATCGCGGCCAACACCGAAGCTGGTGATCGGCGGTTCCTCCGGTTGCTCGATACCGAAGGCGCAAAGGGCAAGCCGATTACCGGCGGCATGGTCAACCAGACGTTCCCCACCCTTTCTCCCGATGGCCGACGGATGCTGTTCCTGGAATCCACGAGCGATTACCGGATTGTGGCCGCGTCGCTGAAAGACGCTTCCCTGCGTACGTGGGTCCGCTCGCAATTGAGCACGGGAATGCCGCTGTGGACCGCGAAGGGCGAACGCTTCGTATACGTCACTTCCTCGCACGGAGAAGCCGAGATCTGGCTGCGCGAAAGCGATGGCGCCGAACGCCCAGTGCTGACTCAGTCCGCCTTTCCCCCGGGAACCGGCAGCCTGTTTATGAACCCCGCGCTTTCCCCGGATGGGGGACGGTTGGCCGTGATGCGGATTCCTCCGAAGGGCCTGCCCTCGATCTGGATCGCGTCTGTGGCGGGCGGCAGTCCTGTACGCCTCACCAATGATGATTCCTTCAATGAGCGCATGAGCGCCTGGTCGCCGGACGGCGCACGCATCGTTTATCTGCGGTTCAAAGAGGGAGTCAATTCGGTCATGATCGCGAAGACCAACGGTCAGGCTACGCCGGTCGAACTGGTCCGAACCCTATTGAATCTGCTGCCCGACTGGTCGCCGACCGGCGAGTGGATTGTCTATTCCAGCGCACCCGGCAGTTGGGCTCTGATCTCGCCCGACGGCAAAGATGGAAAAGCCAAACGCGACCTCGGCAAGATCGCGACACAGCACCTGACCTTCTCCAAAGACGGCAAAACGCTCTACGGCATTCGTGCCGAGGGCGACCACCAGTACCTGTTTTCGTTGACCATCGCCACCGGGCAGATGAAAACCATCGGCGACGTGGGCAGCGAGTTCGCCCCGCGCAGCTACCTGAACCCCGGCATCCGCTTCAGCGTGAGCCCCGATGGCCAGAGCATCCTGTACCCGACAACCAGCACCAAGACGGGCCTGTGGATGCTGGAAGGGTTCGCGCAGCCGTAGATTTGCCCTCATCAGGGCAGGCGCTCCATCTGTTACCGTTGGGAAGGAACCTGCGTGCCTGAGATCAGCCGTTTCTTCGGTATTGTTTGCAGATGTACTACGCGGATCATGATCCGCCGCATTTTCACTTCCGGTATGCCGGGCAAAAGGCCCTTTTTGCGATTGAAACGGTAACTCTTTTGCGCGGCACTCTTTCTCCTCGGACTTTGGCGATGGTGACCGAATGGGCCGCTTAGCACCGGGCTGAATTACTGGAAGACTGGGCGCTGGCGCGGGAAGAGGCGGAACTCAAGCCGATTGCGCCGCTGGAGTAAATTCTTATGTTGAAAGATATCGTTTCTGCAAGTCCACTGGAGGGCTACCGCCTCAGCATTCGCTATGAAGACGGTGTCGAAGGCATAGTCGATCTGGGAGCCATCATCGGTTTTCACGGCGTATTTGCACCGCTCAAAGATCCGGCTTACTTTTCCCAGGTGCGAGTGGATCCCGAACTCGGTACTGTCTCGTGGCCAAATGGCGCGGATCTCGATCCCGATGTTCTCTACGGACATCTGGTGCCGAACAGTGACGACCTCGTATCCTGCTGGAGTCCCGGAACGTTTCCAGATGTCTCGTAAGACTGTCTAACTGTCTTGTTAAACAAATACTGGGTCAAATACTGGGTCAGCCTGAACTTATACCTTTTCGACTTACCAATTAGGAGGCACAGCCGACTGGCACAATTTTCGTGTTTGTACCACGATGCAAAAAAGGACAATTTTACAGTCTTTAGGCGGGTTTTGACTTTTACAACGAGGATATCGCTTTGTTCACGCTCGCAGATTCAGCCTTCCCTCGGCAGTTGTTACCTGGGATCTCGCTCGCAGTCGGATGTTAAACTAAGCCATAACTTATTCAAACTGATAATCTTTTGCTGTTGATTTTCCAATCTGCCGAAACTACGAATAGTGCCAGCTTGCTCTGCCTCCGTTTCACATCATGATTAAAGGGTAAGTTCAGGCTGACGCAGTTCTTCACACTTTTGCCGTGACAGTCCTCGAATCCAAGCGTAGAATGGGACTGCTACGATTGGATTAGAATACTCCCATGACCGTTCAACTCAATTGGCCACCAGAGATTGTTAACCGCCTTACCGCAGAAGCTCAGCAGCGAGGGCTGTCTCTTGATGCTTATCTTCTTGGAACCTTCCTTCACGAGAAGGCTTCTAATGGCATGCAATTCGTCGATGAGAACGCCAAACGGAAGGCGCGAGAAGAGGCTGGTCGTAGCATTCGGGAACTTCGTAAAGGAAATGTCCTTGGTCCTGACCTAACCATCCGCGACCTTATTGAAGAAGGCCGACGCTTCTGAGTCCCTTCGTTCTTGATAATTCGGTGAGCGCCGCATGGTGCTTTGAAGATCAGAGCACGCCCTACACAGATGCTGTTCTGCAAGCTGTTATTGACGGTGCGGCAGTAGTTGTTCCGGCCATATGGCGGCTTGAGGTCATCAATTCTTTAGTGGTGGCTGAACGGCGCAAAAAGGTTTTACCTGATAAAATAACGAAGTTCGTTCAGGATCTTCAGAAATTACCAATCGTCGTCGACCTTGATGGACTTGATCAGATCTTCACGAGTGTTCTTTTCCAAGCGCGACGATTCCAACGGAGCGCATACGATGCCTCTTACTTAGAATTGGCTAAACGGCGTAATCTTCCGCTTGCCACAAAAGACGAGCCTCTCAGGAAAGCTGCAGAAGAACTCGGCCTCAAGATTTTTCAGCCCTGACATTGTTTCCAGGCGTTGCCAAAACCCAGTCCGCCTGATCTTACACCTTTTCAGGCCACCAATACGGAGGCAGTGGTTGTACGGGGATGCAAAAAGGACAGTTTTACACTTTTACTCGAAGATATCTCTTTGTTCGCGCTCGCAGATTCAGACTTGCCTCGCCAGTTGGCATCTGGGGGTTAGCTCGCAGACGGATGTTAAACTAAGCCAGAACTTATTCAAACTGATAAGCTTTTGTAATTGATTTCAAATCCGCCGAAACTAGGAATAGTGCCAGCTTGCTCTGCCTCCGTTTCACATCACGATTATAAGGGTAAGTTCAGGCTGGCCCAGTTGCTGACCCAGTTGTTAGTTGTTAAACCTCCGTCCGTCCCGGTTCACCCGGTTTACCTGACTATAGGATCTAACTTAGACAAACGACCTGACGCGTCTACTGGACACGTTTCGTTAGACCGCAAACACCGGATTTGGCTACCCGCAAAGAAGCGTATCGTAGTCTCGGTCTTATCGAGACAAGTATTTCGGAAAAAATCGGCCCAATGCCTTGCTAACTGTGATATCTTACTTCAAACGTAACCAACGGTTCAGTGGGAAGTGACTTTCGTCAATGCAGTGGTCGGAGGTGCATCATGCGCAAGATTCATGGCAGTACAATCGGGCTGCTGACTGTAGTCGGCATCTACCTGTCAGGCTCGAGTGCGTACGCCCAGGCATGGGTACAACTCAGCCCGACCGGTACAACCCCGCCTCCCGTTTTCGGCCACACTTCGGTATACGACCCCGGCACAAATCGAATGATTATTTTCGCAGGGGCCACTGGTAACGACCAAAGTTTAGATCAAGTCTGGGTCCTTACCAACGCAAATGGAATTGGCGGGGGCTCAGCGTGGACGCAGCTTTTGCCAACCGGACCCCCGCCACCACGCCGGGGTTTCCACACTGCCGTGTATGACCCTGGAAATAACCGAATGACAATCTTCGGCGGCTTTCATGGCGGCGCAAGCGAAATAGCTTTCAACGATGCCTGGGTGCTGACCAATGCGAATGGACTGGGTGGAACGCCGCAGTGGCTTCAACTTTCACCGACAGGCGCAGCGCCAAACCGGGCGGAACATACCGCTATATATGATTCAGCCACCAACCGCATGACTATTTTTGCAGGTTGCAGCGGTAACCCTACCAATTGCGGTAGCTTCTTACAAAATTCGATTTGGACCCTCATCAACGCCAATGGACTGGGCGGCACACCACAATGGGTTCAGCTATCGCCCTCGGGGGCAATACCCCCGGCTGGAACGCTAAAAAGTGCTACCTACGACCCGGCTTCGAACAGAATGACGGTCTTCGGAGGTGCAAGTTCCAATGCCGCCTACGTCCTAACCAACGCAAATGGGTTGGGAGGAATCCCGCAATGGATTCAGTTGTCGCCCACGGGCAGTCTTCCTCCCGGTCGAAATAGCCACAAAGCCGTCTACCGTGCCGCAACAAATCGGATGACCATCTTTTCGGGGTTTTCGGGGGCCCAAGTGAACGACGTCTGGGTGCTGAGCAATGCAAATGGTTTGAGTGGTGCTCCTACCTGGACTCAAATCCTCGCCAGTGGTTCGCCACCCTTGGGACGCGAGGCCTCCGCCGCCGTCTACGATCCTGCAACCAATCGAATGATCGTGTTTGGGGGGATCAACTCGCCCAATGGACTTAAAGACGTCTGGGTCTTGCTCAACGCAGATGGAGTCGTTCCTGCCCCGCTCGGATTAGTGCAATCACTCCCGAACATTGGCGGAAATGCCGGTCAAGTGACCGTGCGAGTGATCGGCAGCGGGTTTCAGAGCGGTGCGAGTTTAAAGTTGACCGGTTTGGGCCCCGACATTCTTGGCACTAACACGGCTGTTTCAGACGCGTCGGTTCTGACGACTACGTTCAATCTCAGGGGAGTCACGCCTGGAACGCGGACGGTCGTGGTGACAAAGCTTGATGACACCGCCGCTTCGCTACCTTCAGGTTTCAGAGTTGAGCAGGGCGGAGCGCCACAGATTTGGGTGGACATCATCGGACGCGACCGAGTTCGGATTGGGCGGGCACAGACGTTCTATGTGAGCTATGGGAATCGGGGCAATATCGATGCAGCGGGCGTCCCTCTGTGGATTCAGGCACCTGAGGCTTTACAGCTTACACCAAGTTTCGATGTCGAACCAATTCCACCCTTGAATATGAATACCCCCACGCAGCCACCAAATGCTGCAATAGAAGTCCTTGCTTTGTCGTCAAATCAGGACCCATCTGAGATTGTCCTAGGCGATCAACAAGCCCTTCCTCTGTTGGTGCGCCAAGTTTCTGCCGGATCGTCAGGGTGGCTCCCGATAACTTTGGCAGCGTCATCGGCAGTTGCCCCGTTCGATTTGGAGGCTTGGGTTAATCCGCCCTGGATAACCGAGATCACGGCCCTGACTGCTACGGGCGATGACGATGCAAAACGGTGTGTAGCCAGCATAATAGTGACAGCTTTGGGATGGAACATAGGAACTGAGGCTACTCTCGCAGTCGCTTGGTACCAAGCTATGCAAGGAATGGTGCTCAGAGACCTTGGGGCAGGGCACTTTCCCGTCTCGGATAAACTGGCTTTTTTTATGGCGCTCATCCAGGATGCGATAAGAAAAGACTCGACGCTGCCGGTACCTGCCTCATTACAAACTGCGGCCACGAACGCCCTTAGCCTGTTCAATACGGCAGCGGCTTGCGCTTCCGTATCAAGGAGGATTGAACACAAAAAAATCACTTTGCAATCGGTTTTCTCGCTTGATCCAAACCTGAAGACTGGCTCTCAAGGCACCGGCGTGACGAGATTCATCGCCGGTGCGGAGCCCTTAAGATATCTCGTAGAGTTTGAAAACAAGGATACAGCAACCGCTCCGGCACAACAGGTTTTCATCACTGACCAGCTGGATTCAGTCAACCTAGATCTAAACACGTTCACCCTCGGACCTATGCTATTTGGAAGCACGCAAGTCCTTCCGACGCTTGGGGTGGCGAGCTACGCGACTACTTTAGACCTTCGTCCCGCGAAAAACCTCCTTGTAAGAATTAGCGCAATCCTCAACAAGACAACCGGGCTTCTGACCTGGAGCTTCACATCGCTCGACCCAGTTACGGGATTGCCACCGGCGGACCCGTTGGCCGGGTTCCTGCCACCAGGAGTTGGCGGAAGCGTGTTTTATACCGTCATGCCGCGAAATGGCGCTTCAACCGGAACGCAAATACGCAACACAGCCTCCATTGTGTTCGACACGAATGCCCCAATCCTGACGCCTGAATGGTCGAATACTATCGACAATACCAAGCCCACGAGCCATACGAATCCGCTTCCAGCGCAGTCTCCGCCTAACTTCCCTGTTCAGTGGACGGGATCGGACGTGGGCTCCGGGATTCAGAGCTTCAATGTTTATGTCTCGGATAACGGCGGTTCCTTTGCGCCGTGGCTCTCGCAGACCACATCCACCCAGGCCTCCTACTCGGGAGTAACGGGACACACATATTCTTTCTATAGCTTGGCCAAGGACCAGACGGGAAATATCGAGGCACCGAAGACGTTAGGAGAGGCGAGCACGACCGCTTCCTGTGCGGCCAGTGTCACCAGTTCGGTTACCGTAACGCGCGGGGGATTCCGGCTGAACAACGCGAGCCAACGTTACGTCCAAAGTATTGTCTTGAAGAATATTTCCGCAAGCTCGATCGCCGGTCCAGTCTTCCTAGTTCTGGATGGCTTGAGTACGAGCGCCACGCTTTTCAACCCAAACGGTACGACCGCATGCGTTGCACCGCTTGGCAGTCCATTCTTCAACGTCAACATCGCCACGCTGGCCCCTGGCGGAACCGCTACGGCTGTTCTGGAATTCACAAATCCCAGCAACCAGGGAATCACATACACCACGCGAATCCTGCACGCAGCGGGTACGAAATGATCACAATGAAAACAGCAACCATGCGAAAGATCCTCCAGTTGAGCGTTCTATTCCTCGGATGCGCCAGCCTCGGTCTTGCTGGCACCCTTAGCTACAATGTCTCCCTGAATACGTCGCCCTTGGTGGGTCATGCGGCCGCTCCGTTCTCGCTGAACTTTCAGTTCAACGACGGTCAAGGGACAGGCGACGCCAACAATACCGTCTCGCTCAGCAACTTTACGTTTGGAGTGGGTGGCAGCGCCGTAGGTGTTCCTACTCTCGTGAACGGCGCGAGCGGTAGTCTTGGCTCGGGCATCACCCTGACCGACAGCGCGTTCTTCAATTCATTCACCCAAGGATTCACTCCGGGCAGCCAACTGAGGTTTCTGCTGCGATTTACGAACAACCTGGATTCTGGCGGGACACCGGATGAGTTCTCGTTTGCTATTTTGGACAGATCTGGCTTCGAGATACCTACCTTGAATGTCGCGAACGCCCTTCTCATCATCGACATCGATTCCGCTTCGCCGGCGGTGAAGACCTTTGGTACAGATCCGTCCGCCACTCCGGTGGGCGGCGGCGGTGCGATCAATATGGGACCAGCTCAGGTAACGGCCACCGTTCCCGAACCGAGTTCGATGACCTTGCTCTCCAGCGCACTGGCAGCTCTCTGGATTCGTCGACGGCGTCTGGCGTAGAACAAACCTTCCGGAGATTGCAATTGCCTCTTTCTCTCTAAAGAGTCTCTCAGGAAATTGAGGGATTAGACGGAGTATTTCCCGGATTCTTAAGTCCCTAAAAAATGTCGGGAAGTGACCGCCCTTCACTCACTCAAAATTATACCCTCTTACATTATTTCCCATCGGAGGCGCAGCCGTCAGAACCTACTAACATCTGTCCCACTCCCGCCATCACCTAAAAAATCTATGCGTTCCCGCCCTATCCGTAAATAGCATTTCCATTGCTTGCAATAATCCATCCACCAACTCGTCCCTCACCTCGAAACGCCTGTGCCACTCTAACTCCAGAAGACATTCACCGCCTACCAATGCAAACCGATTCACATGCCATAGCAATCTTCGATTGAGCCGATAAGAAATTCCATCTTGCCTGTTTGCTTCGCTTTCGCTACTGTCTAGTATCAAGCTTAACTGCGGCTGACTCATGTCCTGTCAGCTATCCGTGTCGCTTCCTGTCCAAGCGGCCCACCAACCCAACTAAAATGATTTTCCAAGAGCCGCAGTGAGCCCATTTTTGTTTATCTTTTTATCAAACGAACTGAGGAGTTTTTCATGATGAATAGCCAGATGTCGCTAGCAGGTAAAGTTGCCAGGCTTAGTGAACGATTACGAAGTCCCGAGTGGCGTCAATATGGAAAGCTGCTTCTTATGGGCAAGATTTCTGGCATCGGGTTGGTGGCATTGATCGCCATGATTTCTAACCCGGCCATTATGGGCATGCGCGCCTTTGCCGCAGACCCTGTCTTAAAAGCCAATGACATTGTGAATCCATTAAATACGCTATGGGTTCTGCTATCGGCTTTTCTAGTTTTCGGCATGCAAGTCGGATTCACCATGTTGGAAGCTGGCTTTTGCCGCTCTCGCGAAACAGTCAATGTGCTGATGGAATGTATTGTCGACACCTGCCTTTGCGGCCTTCTCTTTTACGCCTTTGGATTTGCCTTCATGTTCAGCCATGGCAACGGGTGGATTGGCCTTAACTGGTTCTTCCTCGACGGCGTCCCTGCTACTTACGAAACAACAGGCGTGGCCTTCCTCGCGTTCTGGCTATTCCAATTTGCATTCGCCGATACTTGCTCCACCATCACCTCAGGTGCCATGATCGGTCGCACTGGTTTTGTCGGCGACCTCCTATACAGCTTCGCAGTCTCCGGTTTCATCTACCCCATCATCGGCCATTGGGCCTGGGGTCCAGATGGATTTTTGGCAACCATGGGCGCCCCCAATATGTTCCTTCCCTGGGTCGGCACCAGCTTCCATGACTTCGCCGGATCCACCGTGGTTCACACCATTGGCGGCATGGTGGCACTGGCCGGTGCCATTGTACTTGGCCCACGCTTGGGTCGCAAATTCAAGCGCGATGGCGGCGGACCAATGATGCCGCATGATTTGACCATCGCCGCATCGGGTGGTTTGTTGCTGTGGTTCGGCTGGTACGGATTTAACCCCGGCTCAACTCTTTCCGCCATGGATTTTGAAGGCGTGGGACGCGTGGCCGCCAACACAACATTGGCTGCTTGCGGCGCCGGTTTATCGGCAATGTTCACAGCATATTTTTACTGCAAGAAGTGGGACGTCAGCTTCACCGTAAACGGATTCCTGGCTGGATTAGTGGCCATCACTTGCCCTTGCTATTGGGTCAGCCCGGGTGGGTCAATCCTGATTGGAGCCATCGCCGGTGTGATCGTTGTGTTGGGTGTTGAGCTGTTGGAGTACCTGCGCATTGACGATCCGATTGGCGCTGTTCCAGTCCACGGCATTTGTGGAATTTGGGGCACGCTGTCACTGGGCCTGTTCGCCTGCGGTAAATATGGTTCCACTGGCCAGTTTGCACCAGACCATTCCGCACCGCTCAAAGGCCTGTTTTATGGTGGCGGCACACAGGTTCTGATTGCTCAACTGATCGGTAGTGCAATCGTCACTTTCTCTACGTTTTTTGCGGCTTACCTGGTGATGTGGGTAGTCAACAAAATGGGTGTGTTGCGTGTTTCCGCAGAAGGCGAACAGTACGGGCTTGATCTGCATGAACATGGCATTAGCGCCTATCCTGAGTACGTGATTTCCTCCACCGGCAGACCCGCTGGAATGTCCAGCTCCGGTGATCGTTAACAGCATTTGAAGAAGTAGTGAACAATCCTCGTCTGC
>JAYVXT010000622.1:0-13404 GCA_043785065.1 Bryobacterales bacterium
AAGAATTAGCCGCGGCTTACCGGAATCGCACCGGCATCATTCCGCAAATCATTGCCACGAAAGCTTCGGCGGGAGTGCATGCATGCTCAATCTAACAAATTACCCCCACCGCCGCTGGAACCCGCTGCGTCGCGAATGGGTCCTGGTGTCGCCACACCGCGCTAAACGTCCATGGCAAGGTCAAACCGAATCGCCAAATCAAGTGGAACCGCCCCGCTACGATCCGAATTGCTACTTGTGCCCGGACAACCTGCGCGCCGCCGGGCATCGCAACCCGCCGTACGAAACCACGTTCGTCTTCGACAACGACTTTCCGGCGCTTCTTCCTCACACGCCAGACGAGGAATGGAACAGCGGCGAACTCATGCGCGCCGAAGGTGAACCAGGCATCTGCCGCGTCATCTGTTTTTCGCCACGTCACGATTTGACACTCGCCAAAATGTCCATCTCGGAAATCGGCCGCGTGGTTGACTTGTGGATTGAACAATACATCGAACTGGGCGCAAATCCACTAATCAACTCAGTCCAGATTTTCGAGAACCGTGGCGAGATGATGGGCGCAAGCAACCCCCACCCGCATTGCCAAATCTGGGCCACGCACCGCCTACCCAACGAACTGGTAATTGAAGTGGATTCCTGCAACGAATACTGGCGCCGCGTTGGCCGTTCTCTGCTGGCCGACTATGCCGCCAAGGAAGACGAACGCATCGTCTTTGAGAACGAACACTTCACGACGGTGGTCCCATTCTGGGCCGTGTGGCCTTATGAAACGATGATCATCCCCAAAGTGCACATGACCTCAATGGAGCAAATGAACAACGTGGAACGCGATGCCTTCAGCCAAACGCTTCAGCAGCTAACCCGCCGTTACGACGCCCTGTTTCAAACGCCATTTCCTTATTCAATGGGCTTCCATCAACGCCCAACGGACGGCGAAGCGCACGAAGGTTTTCATTGGCACGCGCATTTCTATCCGCCCTTGCTTCGTTCGGCGACTGTGCGCAAATTTCTGGTCGGGTTTGAAATGCTGGGTATGCCGCAGCGCGACATCACGCCGGAGATGGCGGCGGCGCAGTTGCGCGAAGTGGAATAACTCAAGTAACGCAATTATGTCTTATTTCTATGGTTAGGCCTCTGACGTCGCCAGACTTCAAGATAAGCTTTCGGCACGTAGTGGGTTGGCAGCATCAACCATGGTTTTATATCGATGTATCATGATGATTCAGCCGTGCTGTGTGGTTACCGGCATGACTGTCACAGGTGAGACCAAAGATTTGCCATAAGAGGGTAAGGTTCATTTCTGATTATAAAAGCCCCCAGCCGTATGTGAGGGGCTTTGCAATTTTCAGAGAGCACATGTTGCTCGATGAAATTGATCGATTCTCTATTTTTTCTTAGCCGCCGTCTTCTTGGCGATGATCATGTCCTTGATTTTGTCGTAGGTCGCCTGTGGTACGCCAGCCTTCGCCACGATATCGTCCTTGCCACTGTACGGCCGGTTGTCGATGATCTTCCTGGAATAAGCGGCGCCGATTCCGGGCAGCTTTTGCAACTCTTCGGCGGTTGCCGAGTTAATGTCGAGCAGGACGCCTGTCTTGGCAGCGGCTGCGGGAGCGTCTTTTTTTGCGTCCTTTTTGGGTTGTGCATAGGAGCTGATCATGCACAGGGAAGCAAGAAAAATGGTGAGTAATCGAATGAGCTTCATGGACCAATTGTACTCGTGAAAGCGATGGTTGAAAAGGGGAGTATGTTGCAAGTCTAAGTGGGGAAATGGTCGGGCTGGCAAGATTAGAGCTGGCGACCTTTTGCACCCCAAGCCAATGTATCAATCACTTACTGAACACAAAAGACTTGGGAAAATGGATTTGGACTCCGGATGTCGTCAGGCGGCTCCGCAGCGCATCGCTTCTTTGGTCTCCAATGAATCGTGAGTTGGAAATTGCTCGCGAAGTCCAACAGCGGCTATTCCCGCAAAAATTTCCGACAATGGGTGCCCTCGATTGTAGCGGAAAGTGCCGCGCGGCCTTAGGCGTCGGCGGAGATTATTTTGATTTCTTGACGCTGCCCGACGGCAAGTTGGGTGTGGAGATTGGCGACGTATCGGGCAAGGGCATATCAACGGCGTTGTTGATGACCAGCCTACCCTCTTCGTTGCGTGGCCAAACTATCGGCGGATGAAATTGTCTGGTTCATCAATGATCACAGTCCCACCTCTTTCAACAATGAAGTGCAGGATGGCATAAAGCCCGATCAAACAACGCTGCCCATCCGACAATTCACCCACGTGAAACCCGGTGCGCCCTCTTGTGAATTTGTTTGAAAGATCGCGATAAGATAACGAACATTCTCTCCAACCGCCTCTAACTTGAGGTAGTCGAAGCCGGTGAGCACTCGCTTCAAGCTCTGCATATACTCGTGGTTCTCTTTTGGAAACGCTTGGACTACGTGCCGATACCAGGAAGCAAAATTTAGCAGGTCAACCCTTGGGATTAAGTCCTGGCGTTCAGCCCTGAGATTCATGGAAAAGGGATTGAGGCGGAAGCCCAAAAGGCTTGCAAACCAGTTTTTGAAAAGAGCCAATTTTGAAGTCTCGTTCTTTGGCGCGATTGTGGAAAAAGCGGATCGGGATGGATCGAAAGGATACTTTACCTCTTGCCCCGATTCCTCATTGACTAGGGATACCTCTCCGTTCTTGAATTCAAAAAGCTTTCGGCCTTCGAAACTAACAAGTTCGGTATTCACAACTACCCGCGCAGGGCTACCTGAGGACTCCAGCACTAGCTTGTAAGTATATTTACCCGCCGGAAGAGACACATCAACTTCAAAAGTCTGGTGAGGTTGCTTCAGCCATCTTGTCCACTCATTTAACAGCTTCCAATCTTCAAATTTGGATCCCGTTACAACCAAATTCCGTAGAAAAAGAAGCGCGTCAAGCAGTGAAGACTTTCCCGAACCATTCGCGCCAAGAATTAGTTGCTTAGGCCCGGGCTTGTATTCGAAATTGACAAAGGCCCGGTAGTTGTCGATGTACAATCGAGTCAGCATTTAAGCTTTGATTGTACATCGACCCTATGTTGTTAAAACACTACTTTCAACCCAAGTTGCACCCTGCGAGGTTCTCCGGCACTAGTAATCTGCCCCGCGCCGGCGCCATTGATGTTCGCCCCCGGTAACCCGAAGAACGGAGTATTTGTGGCATTAAAAGCCTCTGCCCGGAATTGCAAACGGAAGCGCTCGGTCAAGGTGAACGACTTAGCCAAGGAGAAATCCACGTTCTTCAGCGTAGGTCCTGTCAGAATATTGCGGCCTGAATTTCCGTAAGTGTAGTTGGGTTGCACTTGGAACGCGCTCACATCGAACCAGCGGTCAATGGAGCGTTGATCCGGAGCCAATGATCCATCACGCAAACGGTTGGGCCGGTCCGCGCCGCCCGCGTTGGTTATGCCGCCACTGGTCGAAACCGTAAACGGCAAACCGCTTGTCCGGCTAACAATCGCGCTTAGCTGCCACCCGCCAAGCGTTGCATCAGAGGCGCGATGCGAGTTGGCCAACCATCGTTTGCCTTTACCGACCGGTAGTTCATAGGTGGTGCTCAAAATGTAATTATGACGTACATCGGTTAGAGCGTTGGCGCGATTCAGCCCTCTGTCCCAAGGCTTCAACGGCGTCCCTGAATCGTTGTTACCTACTTCATCTACATTGTCTATTGTGTGGGACCACGTGTATGAGGAAAGGAATGTAATCCCCTTCGAAAAACGTTTTTCCAGCCGCACCATTAACGCGTTGTAGCTCAGGTTGCCCAACGGCTCCTGACGATTTACCGCTGTGTAATAAGGCCAGAGACGCCGATTAGCCAGCGGAACGGCCGAGGGTTCGATATTGAATGGGATGTTGTAATTCACCGCGGCAAGAAGCTTATGGGTGCTATTTCCGCTATAGCCAACTGTCAGCAAAGTATCCAGCAACAATTCGCGTTGAAGATCGAAAAACCATTGGCTGGAATATTGGGCAGGCAAAAGTTTGTTAGGGGATTCGATGCCAACCAGATTCGGACCCGGCACGCTTGTAGCGGGCAACTGCACGGCGGGGAAACCGCCGCTAAGCGTCAGCCGCGGATTGATCCGGTCAACCGTGGCGAATCCGATTTCCACAAAATCAGGCGCCTGATTTTGCACTCGCGCCCACTGGGTTTGCAACGCATCTGCTTGAGCATAAATCATGCCGAAACCGGAACGAACCACCGTCTTGTTGGACATGCGGTAGGCAAAGCCCAGACGCGGGGCGAAATTGTTCAAGTCGTTTTGGCAACCGCACCCACCCTTTACGCTGGTCTGCTTTAATTGAACGTCTGGTCCGGTGCGGGAAAAATCCAAATCAAAAGTAGATACGCCTCCATCGGGAAAAGTTGGCGCGGAGAAGATGTCGTAACGCACGCCAAAATTCAACGTCAGCTTCGGAGTGATCTTCCAATCGTCCTGAATGAAGGCGGCGAAGTTGTTCACCCAAAGGTTCTCGCCATTTTCATTGCCCAAGGTGCCTCCGCTGGCCATGCCTAACATAAACTCCGCTAAGCCGTCGCCTGTAGCGCCGCGATTAGCTGGGTTTGCAGTAAACTCGCGGATGAATGCAAACTGTCCGCGCGAGAACCGCGCGGCATTGCGAAATACATTTTGGCGCTTCAGCTCCGCGCCCATGCGAATCGTGTGCGTGCCCCAAGTCTTGAACAATGTGTCATTGAACTGAAACGATTTCAGGTTGTTCGTATTTGGCCAGAAGGAGCGTGATCCCAATTCCGCATAACCTGCCGGCGAAAAACGAGTCAGGCCGTGGTTGTTGGAAATGTCGAAGTTGGTCTTCGGAATTCCTTTAATGCCGAAATCTCCAAACAGCGCCTTGTCGTAAGGAATATCAAAACTGCTGGGGAAATTTGTCCAGCCGAAACGGAACTCGTTCGCAAGCGACGGAGTCAGCGTCAGATTATAGGATCCTGCAATGCTTTGGCTGCGAATCTTCGTGGTCGTCGCAAGACCGCCATCGGCGGGCAAAGGAAGCGGGCCCGGCTCATAACGGTCGCGATTGCGCCGGCTATAGCGCAACGAAACGCGGCTCTTGTCATTGATGTTATGATCGCCCTTCAAATCGTATGTGTCCACGTCATTCGATTCGCTGGGTGAGAAGAAGTAGTTGTTTACAATGCTATTGGTTGTCGGTTGCGGGTATAGGTCCAATAGCTTTTGAAATAGGGGATCCCAGCGATTCTTTGGGAGGATATTTCCTGGAAAAGGCTGGCGCGTGAAACTGGCGGCTGTTCCCAACGTGGTAGCGGGATCGAAAACAGGACGAATCCGGTTGAAGTCGCCATTACGAAGCTCAGCCACCGGAACGGTTGAGGTGAAGCTCCTTCCAAGACGCGTGCGGGTTCCTTCAAACGAAGCGAAGAAGAATGTTTTGTCTCTCTTAATCGGGCCGCCCAACGTTGCGCCGAATTGGTTTTGCTTGTAGGGCGGCTTAACGGCCCCAGCGCGATTAGCGAAAAAGTTGGTTCCGTCCAGTGTCGCATTGCGTAAAAACTCATAAGCCGAACCATGGAACTGATTCGTCCCCGACTTGATGTTGACGAACACTTGCCCACCCATGCGCCCGCCATATTCCGCCGAAAGATTGTTGGTAACCACGCGGAACTCGCCCACCGCGTCCACCGAAGGTTTTACACCTTGCGCCTCATACCCTACAGGGCCACCGGAATAGGTTGTTGAATTGTCCACGCCGTCAATATTCACTTGCACTTGATATCCGTGCTGGCCGGCGGCGGCGAATACGCCCTCGCCTTGGGGACGTGAACCTCTGGCAGCGGCGGCGCCGGCCGTGAGCCGAGCCAACTCCAGGAAGTTGCGCCCATTCAAAGGCAATTCAACAATGCGTTTGTTGTCGATCACTTGTCCAACAGTGGAAGTCTCCGAATCGAGCAGCGCGGCGGTGGCATTGACGTCGACACTTTCGATCAGCGTGCCGGGCTTCAACAAAAAGTCGAAACGGGCGGATTGGCCCACATCCAGTTTCGTATCGGGAACCTCCGAAGTGGAAAACCCCTTGCTTGCCGCCGTAACCTTATACCGTCCAACGGGGAGCCCTGGAAAAATGTACAAACCAGCTTCATTGGTGGCGGTTTCGCGGCGCAACCCGGTTTCCAAATTCGTGACCGTTACCTGTGCCCCGGGAATCATGGCGTCCGATTGATCTTTGACGATGCCTTGTATCGTCCCTGTCTGCGCAAGAAGAGAAAGCGAACACAAAGCGAGTACGATAAGAACCCTTGTGCAATTCATGGATACTATCCTATACCAATAGCTCGAGAACACAGCAATTTTGGATACAACATTCTAAACACGGTATGATGAACATTTGGTTGCCATGAGCGAGCAGAATCAAAGTATACGGGAAATGTTCCGGCCCAGTGAATGGGTTGTGTTGGCCTATTTTAGTTACACCGCGTTGATGGCTTTTCAGTACCCGCTGCCCTTGCAACAAAAGGCCGCCGGATTGGCTGTCCCGCTAATGCTTTTTCTATTGGGCTATCTCGATTCGTTCAATCCGCGCCGCTGGACCAGCATGGTTCGCGATTGGCTACCCGCCGCTCTTGTGTTGGCCGCCTATTGGCAAGTGGATTGGTTTCAAGTAAATTACCACTTTGAGGATCTGGAGCAGTTGTGGCTCCGCTGGGACCGCTTCATCCTTTACGAATTGGGCCTGCGGCCTGCAATGGAAAGTTTTGGACCGATGCTTCCGGCTTTAGTGGAGTTCTCCTACCTGCTGATGTACGTCATCCCGCCGTTCGCCCTGGCCACGTTCTACATTCTTAGGAAGCGCGACAGGATTGAACAGTACGCGTTTCCATTTTTGCTGGGCACCCTTTCCGCCTATGCCTTGATCCCACACTTTCCCACAGGCTCTCCACGAATCGAACATGCCGGAATCGACCTTCCGGGCATTCAAACCATCTTCCGGCAATTCAATCTGTGGATCTTAAATCATGGCGACATTCATACAAGCGTCTTCCCTAGCGGCCATGTGACCGCGGCGTTTTCCGCCGCCTTCGGCATGGTGCTGGCCCTGCCCGAGTATCCGTGGATCGGACGTTGCCTGTTAGCCAATTCCTTCTTCATCCTTATCGCCACGGTTTATGGACGTTACCATTACGCGGCCGACGGGATTGCCGGCTTGGCAATCAGCCTCGCCGCCCTTGCCGTAACTGTATACCTACGGCGCGCTGAATTGGCCGATCGCAAACTGAAGGCGGCGGTGGTTGAAAGTTATCCCGAAGCCGGTTAAACGAAACACTTCCCACTGGCTCCTGAGATACCATAAGTCTCATGCTTCAAACTCGCTCCCGATGGGCGCTGTGTGTTTTTCTGCTTGCCGGCACAACGATCAACTACCTTGACCGTCAAACTTTGAGCTTGATGGCTCCGCTGATGAAAGATGAATTGGGATTGACCAACGAGCGGCTAGGCATACTTTTCTCACTCTTCTATTTCTCCTACACAGGCGCGCAGTTCATCGCCGGCGGCTTAGTGGATCGCTCGAATCTACGCTGGGCATACGGCGGCGCCGTATTGTTGTGGAGCATCGTCGGCCTCATGACTTCCACCGCCGCCGGTTTCATTGCTTTGGGCATTTTCCGTGTCCTGTTGGGAATCGCCGAGTCGCCCAACTGGCCCGGCGCGCTGAAAATTGTTTCCCGCGCTCTTCCTGAAAAAGAACGCCCCATCGGCAACGGCATCTTCACCAGCGGACAAAGCATCGGAGCGTTGACCGCCCCGCTGATCATCTTGACGGTTGCCAAGGCATTCGGTTGGCGGATGGGTTTTGCGGTTGTCGGACTTGTTGGTATCGCCTGGTTCCTACTATGGACGCTGTTCACCCGTCGTCCCGAATTCAAACCCCTCTGGCCGCCCGCGCCCACCACCGCGCCCGCCGCAAGTTATATGGAAGTACTCTCGGAACGGAAGTTTTGGTTTGTGGCCGTGATCACCTCAACCGTCAACCCAATCCTCTACTACAACGTCAATTGGCTGCCGACCTATTTCAATCAGGAACGAGGCATGGCCCCAGGGTCGGACGATATGAAGTGGATTTTGACGCTGATCTATTTTGGGTTGGACCTTGGTTACCTGGCGTTCGGCTTGGGCTGCTTGAAGTTGCCGCGAGTAGCTGTATTCAGCTTCGCCACTGTGCTGGTGGCGCTTGCATCCACGGTACCCTGGATAGCCGATCACAACACGCTAATAGCCGTCCTAATGATCTCCAACTTCGGCCTCGGCATGTGGATGTCCATGTACTTAACGCTGACCCAGGAAGTGTCGAAAACTTCCGTATCCACCGCGATGGGATTGGCCGGAGGAATCGGCTCCTTGGCCGGCGCGATTCTGATGTGGGTAGTAGGCCAAGTAACGGGTCAAACGCATTCGTTTACCGGCCCCTTTGTTGGCATTTCCATAGCCATCAGCTGCGCATGGATGGCGGCGGTGGCTGCCAACCATAATCGCAGTCAATTGGTGTCCGGCTCCGGAAAAGATCTGGCTTAGTCCTAAGCCTTAGGATGCGACTTATCATAAACGGCCATAATATCCGTTAGAGACATATGGGTATAACGTTGCGTCGTCGTCAGCCGCGAATGTCCCAGCAATTCCTGAATCGCCCTCAAATCCGCCCCATCATTCAACAAGTGCGTGGCATAAGCATGCCGCAAACTATGCGGATGAAGCGAATCGTCGCCAGACAACATGCGCGAATAAAACTTAACGATGCCCCGCACCACGCGGTCATTAATGCGTTCGCCTCGCGATCCTAAAAACACGGCGCTTTCCACGTGTTTCGGTTCCCGCACTATCAAATAGCCCTCCAAAGCGGCCGCCGCCTTTGAGCCATAAGGAACTTGCCGCTCTTTCTTGCCTTTGCCCCTCACCCGCAACCAACGTTCGGCATGATCGATGTCTTCAAGGTTCATGCCGCAAAGTTCGCTAACGCGAATGCCGCAACCGTAGAGAATCTCAAAGATCGCCAAGTCGCGCTTCGGGCAAGGCCGATCCAACGTATCCGCCGCAACGCCGTCGATCAGCTTGCCTGTCTGCTCCTCGGTCATGACTTTCGGTAGAGGCCGCGGAGCCTTCGGCGTACGCAACTGCCGCGACGGATTCACCGTCAGTAATTTCTCCCGCATCAAATATTTGAAGAAGGAACGAATGCAAGCAATCTTGCGGCGGATCGTCACCACGCTTAAATTCAAGCTATACAGTCCGCCTAGCCACTCCCGCAACGCCAGCGAATCGATCTGTTCAACAGCCGGCGTGGCTCCGGGCTCGGGGGTGAAATAGCCGTGAAACCGGTCAAGATCCAAGCCATAATTG
Organism: Bryobacterales bacterium; assembly: GCA_043785065.1. Classification (GTDB taxonomy): domain Bacteria; phylum Acidobacteriota; class Terriglobia; order Bryobacterales; family Bryobacteraceae; genus JANXSF01. Next base: position 9,408 of record JAYVXT010000622.1, read on the forward strand.
CGAAGGGTGTGCTCGCTGGCGCTCTCCCTGCGCAACCCCGCCAAATAACGATCAATCTGTTCGCGCAGGTCCATATTAAATTCTTACGGCGCTGTACTCTTCAAGGGCCTCCTGCCCGCGCCGGCAAACCTCCGCGTGGCGCGCATGCTTATCCCGCTTCAGCTTCTTCCGAGTTTCCTCATCCAACTGCGGCAATAGGTCGAACGTTATGTTAGCCGGCTGATAGTTCTTCGCCTCCGCGCCGCTGATGTAATGACAAAGCGATCCAAGCGCTGTAGCGCGCGGAAGCGCCCGAAGCTGTTCCCCGCGTAAGAAACTCACGGCATGTAGGCCCGCCATGAATCCCGTTGCGATCGATTCCACATATCCTTCCACGCCCGAAATCTGCCCAGCGAAGAATACCCGCCGATCACTCCGCAACTGCAACGTATCAGTCAACAGCGACGGCGCGTTAATGTATGTGTTGCGATGTATCTGCCCATAGCGCACAAACTTCGCGTTCTCAAGCCCCGGTATTAATCGCATCACCTTCGCCTGCTCCGCAAATCGCATGTGGTTCTGAAAGCCCACCAGGTTGTAACTATCGGCTCGCAAATTTTCCTGCCGCAATTGCACCACCGCATAGGCCCAACGCCCGGTCCGCGGATCGTCCAGCCCCGTCGGCTTCATCGGGCCGAAACGCAGTGTGTCGCGTCCCCGCCGGGCAATCTCTTCCACCGGCAAGCAAGCTTCAAAGAACGGCGTGGCGTCTTCCGGAATGTGCGGCTCGTATACTTCCGCGGCAAGCACGGCGTCCACAAAGCGGTCATACTCTTCCTTATTGAAAGGGCAGTTGACGTAGTCATCCGTGCCATCCATCGACTTGCCATAGCGCGACGCGCGGAACGCAATGTCATAGTTAACGGAATCGGCCTCCACAATCGGACTGATCGCATCGTAAAAATAAAGTCTCTCCGAACCCGTAAGCCGCGCGATGTCCTTTGCCAAGGCATCCGACGTAAGCGGCCCCGATGCGACGATCACGATTCCCTCAGCCGGCACGGTCTTCACTTCCTCGCGCACAATGTGGATGCGTGGATGTCCGGTAACGCGCTTGGTGATGGCATCGGCGAACAGCACGCGATCCACCGTAAGCGCCTGTCCACCGGGCACGCGGCATTCGTCGGCTATTTCCAGAACCATCGACCCAAGCTTGCGCAGTTCATTCTTCAACAGCCACGGCGCGGAGTTTTCGGTTTCGCTTTTCAGCGAATTGCTGCAAACCAATTCCCCAAAACGATCTGTCTGATGCGCTGGAGTTGTGGCGGTTGGACGCATTTCATACAGCGTCACATCAAAGCCGGACCGGGCAATTTGCCATGCGGCTTCAGAGCCGGCCAAGCCTCCGCCTAAAACTTTTATCGAGTCGCGCGTCATTCTCCTTTTAGGATACGTTTTTGCTCAAAAAAGCGTTGAAGAATCTGCGTGCATTCCGCGCCAAGAACGCCTTCCACCACTTCCACTTGATGATTCAATAGGTCCGAATCCGCTAACCGGAACTTACTGCGAACACCGCCGAAACGCAGGTCCCGCGCCCCGAACACAAGCCGTCCGACACGCGCATGCACAATAGCGCCCGCGCACATAATGCAGGGTTCTAGCGTCGCGTACAGCGTAACGCCATCCAGCCTGTAGTTGCCCAACGCACGGGCTGCATTCCGCATGGCCGCGATTTCAGCGTGCGCCGTCGGATCGCAATCGGCAATAGGCGAATTGAACCCTTCACCTATAATGCGCCCATCGTGAACTACCAGCGCACCAACCGGCACTTCGCCCGCATCTTCGGCAGCAGCTGCCAGCCCAATCGCGCGCCGCATGAACATTTCGTGAATTTGAATCGTCACAAGAAGAACTGGCATTAGTTTAAACTAAGAGAACTTGTGAAGTATTTATCGCTCATCCTGAAAAATGGCGTCCGCAACAAGCGGCGTAGCCTGCTGACCATCGCCAGCGTCGGCGTGTCACTTTGTTTGCTCGGCGTGCTGCTGGCTGTCTACGCCGTCTTCTACGTTTCTGAAGCCCCGCCGGAGCAGGCGCTTCGCCTGGTTACCCGCAACAAAATCTCGCTCACCGTCACTATCCCTGGTTACTATCGCGAACAAATCGCCAAGCTGCCGGGCGTTAAAGCCATCCACTCCGCCAACTGGTTCGGCGGAGTTTATAAGGACCAGCGCGACCCCAACAATTTCTTCGCTCGCTTCGGCGTCGAACCCGACCGCTTGCTGCAAGTGCGTAGCGAACTGGTAATGCCCGAAGATCAGAAACAAGCCTTCATCAAGGAACGCACCGCCTGCATCGTAGGCAAGTCTCTGGCCGACAAGCTCGGCTTGAAGCTTGGCCAACGCATCCAGTTGAAGGGTGACATTTACCCCATCACCCTTGAATTGATCATCCGAGGAATTTACGAAGCTAACCTTAATGATGAAACGCTCTATTTCAATTTGGACTACTTATACGAACTGTTGCCAGTCGCCAGACGCAACAACGCCGGCTCGTTTTACGTTCTCGCCGACTCCATCGACTCCGCCAATCGCCTGGGCAAGCAAATCGACAACATGTACACCAACTTCCCAGTGCAGACAAAAACTGAATCCGAGCAGGCGTTTTCCTTGGCATTCGCATCCTCGCTCGGCAACATCAAGGCATTCCTGTTAAGCATCTGCGCCGCTGTGATGTTCACCGTTCTACTGGTAAGCGCCAACACCATGGCGATGAGCGTCCGCGAACGAGTCAAGGAAGTGGGCGTCATGAAGACGCTCGGCTTCACCAGGGAAGCGGTGCTAGGAATTATTCTCGGCGAGGCAGCCGTGATCTCCTTCCTAGGTGGCTTATTAGGCTGCGTGCTGGCCTCCATTTTATGCATCGGACTGAAAGGCGCCAGCAGTTATCTGCCACAGTTGAAACAGACAGCCATCACCCCAGGCGTTGCCGCAACCACCCTAGGCGCGGCCATGGTCATCGGTCTTGTTAGCGCCTTCATCCCCGCCTACAGTGCCGCACGCACCTCAATTGTCGATGCACTAAAAGCGAACGTCTAAACATGGCCATCCCACTTTCCTACAACCTCCGCAACCTGACCGTCCGCAAGGGCACAACCATCATGACCGCCCTCGGTATCGCCCTAACGGTAGCCGTGTTGATGGCCATGCTCGCGATGGTCAACGGTCTCGAATCCTCCTTCGCCACAACCGGCGACCCGTTGAACCTCATCGTCACCCGCAAGGGCAGCGATTCTGAACTGGTCTCAAACCTCGCCCGCACCGTGTTCCAGGATATGAAGCTAACCCCCGGCATCGCCCGCAACAAGCAAGGAGAGCCCATGGCGTCGCTGGAACTAATCAGCATCATCAATATTCCCAGCGTCGACCAACCCGACGGCATCAACGTGACCGTGCGCGGCCTTCCGCCCATCGGCGTTGAAATGCGTCCCGAATTGAAGCTGATTTCCGGTCGTCTGTATGAAACCGGTAAGCGCGAAATCGTCATTGGTAAAGCAATCGCCATTCGTCATCCAGACGTCAGCATCGGCAAGACCCTCCGTTTCGGCCGCGGCGATTGGACAGTCGTCGGAGTCATGGACGGCGGCCGTTCCGCCTACAACAGCGAAATCTTCTGCGATCTCAATCAACTCTCCGGCGATTACAACCGCAACGAAGTGTTAAGCTCCGCTATGCTCCGCGCCACCGATGAAGTGGCGCGCGAAGCGCTAATCAACCGCCTGGAAGATGATCAGAAATTGAACGTCAGCGTGCGCACCGAGCGCGAATACTACGCCTCGCAAATGACCGCCGCCCGTCCCCTGCAAGTATTGGGCACGCTGATCGCGCTGATCATGGCCGTCGGTTCCAGCTTCGCCGCGATGAACACAATGTACGCCGCCGTTGCCCGCCGCGCCCGCGAAATCGGAACGCTGCGCGTGTTGGGCTTTTCCCAAGGCTCCATCCTGCTCAGCTTCTTT
>JAYVXT010000623.1:0-13376 GCA_043785065.1 Bryobacterales bacterium
CGTTGAATGTGCCGCTTGCGCCGCTCACCGGAGTGGTGAAGGTTACCGTAACGCCGGGAACCGCGAAGCCGTTGGCATCCTTAACAATGACCGCGACCCGAGCGGCGAATTCTGTATTCACCTTGGTGCTCTGGTTGCTGCCGGAGCTGACGGCGATTGTCGCCGGAGGAGCGATACCGACAACTAAAGAAATTGTCTTCGAGATTGAAACAGGAGGCGTAGCCGAATCCGTCACCGTAATCACAATCGCGAAGGTTCCATTAACCGTGGGCGTACCTGAAATGATGCCGGTTAGAGCCGCCAAGGTTAAGCCGGCAGGCAATCCGGTGGCCGACCAACTATAAGCCCCAGTACCGCCAGTTGCCGCAATCGTGGCCGAATAGGCTGCATTAAATGTGCCGTTAACCAGCGCACTTGTGGTGATCGCCAGTGAAGGAACGATCGTCAACGAAATAGTCTTGGATACGGAAACAGGAGGTGTGGACGTATCGCTTACCTTGATAACAACCGCGAACGCTCCATTGGCTGTTGGTGTACCAGTAATTACGCCGGTACCAGCCGCCATCGACAAGCCAGCGGGCAATCCGGTAGCCAACCAATTGTAGGAGCCCGAGCCGCCGGTAGCGGCAGCCGTCGCGGAGTAGGCCGTGCCCTGTGCGCCGTTAACTAGCGAACCAGTTGTGATTACGAGTGGAGTACTAATCGTCAAAGAGATCGTCTTCGTTATGGTCACTGGAGGAGTTGCCGAATCGGCGACCGTGAGGACAACCGGGAACGCCCCTGTGGCCGTCGGCGTGCCCACGATGACGCCCGTGCCGGCGGTAATCGTCAAGCCGGCAGGCAATCCGGTAGCTGACCAAGTGTAAGCGGCAGTGCCGCCAGTGGCTGAAGCCGTAGCCGAATAAGCCACGCCTTGCGTGCCATTAATAAGCGTACTGGTGCTGATCGCCAGCGGCGGCGCAATGGTTAGAGAGATCGTCTTGGTGAGGGTCACCGGCGGAGTCGAAGCGTCGCCAACCGTTACGACCACCTGGAAGGAACCATTGGCGGTTGGCGTTCCGGAGATGACGCCGGTTGAACCTGCAATCATAAGCCCTGCGGGCAAGCCCGTAGCCGACCAGCTATAAGCGCCCGTGCCGCCTGTCGCGGCGACATTGGCCGAGTAGGCCGTACCCTGGGCGCCACCAGTAAGTGTGCTGGTGCTGATCGCTAAGGGGGGAACAATCGTCAATACGATTGCAGTTGGCGAAGACTTCGTGACCGCCGGAGTAGCCGAATCTTTCACCGTGAGAACAACCTGGAAGGGGCCATTAACCGTGGGTGTACCCGAGATTACTCCAGTGGCCGCTGCGATGGAAAGGCCCGCAGGGAAGCCCGTGGCCGTCCAGTTATAAGGAGCCGTGCCGCCCGCGGCGGTTGCCGTGGCGGAGTAAGCGGCGCCTTGCACGCCATTAACAAGCGCCGTTGTGTTCAGCGCTAGATCCGGAGTATTGATCACCAACGGCAACTGTTTCGCCACTGAAACCGGAGGCGCAGCCGAATCGGTCAACGTAATGACAATCGGATAAGTAGCGATGCCGGCTACCACTGCTGGCGTGCCGGAGATGGCTCCCGTAGTTGGATTGATAGTCAAGTTTGCGGGCAGGCCCGTGGCAGACCAGCTGTAAGCGCCCGTGCCGCCTGTACCTGAAATCGTCGTTGCATAAGCCACGCCTTGCACCCCGGCGGATAGCGAGCTTGTGCTAATGGCTAGAACTGGAGGCGCAATTACCAGAGAGAGCGTCTTTGAGACGGATACCGCTGGAGTTGCCGAGTCGGTCACCGTAATTACAACAGAGCTTGTACCGGCAGCAGTCGGAGTGCCGGAGATGGCCCCTGTGCCAGAAGCGATGGTTAACCCCGCGGGCAAGCCCGTTGCCGACCAGCTATAAGCGCCCGTGCCGCCCGTCGCGGCAACCGTTGCGGCGTATACCGCACCCTGCGTACCACTCACAAGCGCCGCCGTGCTGATAGCCAGTGGTTGAACAATTGTTAAATGGAGTGTCTTTGTAAGGCTAGCCGGAGGTGTGGCCGAATCGGTAATCGTAACAACAACCGGAAACGAACCCGAAGCCGTTGGGGTTCCGGAGATTACGCCAGTGCTTGCCGCCATTGTCAATCCAGCAGGCAATCCGGTGGCCGACCAGCTATAAGCGGCTGTGCCGCCAGTGGCTGCGACAGTAACCGAGTAAGCTATCCCTTGCGTGCCGTTCGACAATGTCGAGGTGGTGATTTTAATGGCCGTAGTGATAGTCAGCGGCAGCGTCTTCGTGATGCTAACTGGAGGAGTAGCCGAGTCGCTCACCGTGATGATAGCGGAAAAGGGGCCGCTAGCCGTTGGTGTACCCGAGACGATGCCGGTGGCCGCTGCTATCGACAATCCAGCAGGTAAGCCCGTTGCCGACCAGTTGTAAGCCCCTGTTCCTCCAGTGGCTGAAACTGTTGCCGAGTAAGCTACGCCCAGCGTGCCGCCGGCCAATGTTGTTGTGCTGATTGCCAGAGGCTGAATGATCGTCAAAGATAGCGTCTTCGACGCGGTGACTGGCGGAGTGGACGAATCGGCGACTGTGATCACAGCGGAGAACGATCCGTTGGCAGTCGGCGCGCCAGAGATAATGCCGGTTGCCGCGGCGATGGATAGCCCAGCAGGCAAGCCCGTTGCCGACCAGTTATAAGCGCCCGTCCCGCCTGTTGCGGCAACAGTAGCGGTGTAAGCCGTCCCCTGCGCGCCGTTAGCAAGGGTGCTGGTGCCGATTGCAAGGGCCGGAGCGATAGTCAAAGAGATTGTCTTGGTGGCAGTAGCATTTGGCGTGGCCGAGTCAGTAACGGTTATGCCAACGGAGAAGAATCCATTAGCTGTTGGAGTTCCGGAGATAACGCCAGTGCTTGCGGCGATGGACAGGCCAGCCGGTAAGCCCGTAGCCGTCCAACTATAGGGACTCTTACCGCCAGTGGCCGCGGCGGTAGCGGAATATGCCCCGCCCTGTGTGCCGTTGGCTAACGAGCTTGTGTTGAGAGCCAGCGCCGCCGTACTGATCGCCAGAGGCAGCGTCTTCGATGTCGTTACTGGAGGCGTCGCCGAGTCAGTCAATGTAATCACGACAGAGTAAGTGGTGGCCGCGGCCGAGGTCGTACCAGAAATCACCCCCGTGGCTAAAGCGATGGACAATCCGGCAGGCAAACCCGCAGCTGACCATTTGTATGCGCCAACGCCGCCCGCGCCGGCAACAGGTGAGGAATAGGCGATACCCTGCACACCATCAAGCAAAGAAGCAGTGACGATTTTCAAGTCCGCAGGAGCAATCGTCAAATTCAAAGTCTTCGAGACCGAAACCGATGGAGTGCCTGCGTCAGTGACCTTTACAAGAACGATGAAAGCGCCGTATTCCGACAGAGTTCCCGATATGACGCCCGCGGACGTGATGGACAAGCCAGCGGGCAAGCCCGTTGCGGACCAATTCAGTGGGGTTGTTCCGCCCGTTGCGGACATAGTGACGCTATAAGCTGCATTCAGCGCTCCGTTAGGTAATGAGGCATTCGTAATGGTGAGGAAATTAGAGACCACCGCGGAAGCCGTTGCCGCCGGATAACCCGATGCCGTAGCGGTAATGTTGGTTGTGCCCCCACCAATCGCACTCACCTTGAAACTAACATTAGTGGCTCCAACAGCAATCGGCAAAGAGGCGGGAACCGTTGCCGCGCTAGGGTTGCTTGAATTCAGCGCAACGGTAAGGTTGGAAGCGGCAGGTGAGGAAAGCATCAACGTCATGGTCCCTTCGGCCCCCGTGATTTGCAGGGGGGAAGGAGTAAGCGTCATAATTGCGCCCACCGTTACTTGAGTCACGGCGGATGTCATGCCTGTTGCCGATGCGGTCACGGTTACCGACCCCGCCGCGGTTGCGTTCAGGCTCGGCTGGCGGGTAGGCGCGGTTTGGCCGCCGTTGAAGAAAATGCTGGTTGAGGTCAGAGTCGCTTTCGCCGTATCGCTGCTGAGTAAGTTAACCACAACTCCATTCTGAGGAGCAGGGTTAGTTAACTTCACGGCATATAGGATGCTGTCTCCGGGATTCACCGAGATTGTGGCTGGAATAATAATGTCAACTCCGGCAATCACGGTGATAGCGGCGGTTGCATCAGACAGTCCGGCAAAGCTGGCGCGTATCGTTGTTGTTCCCGCGGCAACACCAGTGACAGGTACTGTTACCGTTGTCGCGTTGGCGGGGATGGTTGCTGTTGTTGGAACTGCCGCCGTTGCGGCGGATGAAGAACTAAGGGTAACCGTCAGGCCTCCCGTGGGCGCCGGTCCCGATAAGGTTAGGGTCAGGCTCTTGGTTTCCGATCCGTTTAGCGTCATCGTTGCCGGAGTCAAACTGATGATTGCCGTAACATTCACTGGCGTCGCGCCCTGCGTGTAGAACGGAGACGAAGCATTGATGACGGCTGCGCCCGGCGCACTTCCGGTAACCTGCGGAGCAGTGGCCGGTGTGACTGCGCCCGCCACAATCGTCACTGTTGACGGAGAAATGCTGACCTTGGTATTGCTGCTTGATAAAGAGACCATTGTTCCGCCAGCCGGCGCGGGAGCGGAAAGAGTTATTTGCAAAGGAACGGATTGTCCCAGCGCAACGTTCGGGTTGGTGAGTGTGATCGCGCCACTGTTCTGGACGGTCACCGATGTGCTTGCCCCGGTAATTCCCGACACCTGCGAACTGGCGGTGACAGTAGTTGTTCCAGCCGCCACGCCTGTAATTAAAACGCTGGCCGTGGTTGCCCCGGCGATGAAAGTAACGGTTGAAGGCAAATTGACAATGCCCGCCGGACTTGCGGCAAGATTAACAACAAGACCGCCGGTTGGAGCCGGAGCCGATAACGTCAACTGCAGATTCTGGGCGGTGGCGCCAATCAGAGTCAGTCCGCCTGTGGGTCCAAAACCAAGCGCGGCGCCTCCTGTGATTACGGTCTGGCTATCGCTCTTATAACCGCCGCCTGAAGCCAGAATGGTGACCGAACCGAAGGCCACGCCCGTCACTTGCGGCTGAACCGCCGGAGTGGTTTGACCCGCGGCGATGGTTACGGAGGAGGTAACAGTTGCCTTGGTTGGATCACTGCTGGTCAAGGTCAAAGTAACTCCGTCCGCGGGAGCGACCGATGACAACGTCACGGGAATACTAACACTTTGGCCCGGCGCGGCCGTTACCCCCGAAGCAAGCGAAATGGCGCCTGGCGAAGTAACTGCGATGCTGGCCGTACCGCTGGCGAAACCTGCCGATGCGCCGGCTATAGTGCCTGAGCCTTCGCCCACGCCAGTAACGCTGAACGAAGCGCTATTGCTCCCCGCGGCAATATTCACCGTAAGAGGATTGAAAGAAACCAGACCGCTGGGTAAGACCGAAAGCGCCACGCTTACGCCGCCTGCCGGAGCCGCGGAGCTTAATGTTACAGTGCCGTTAGTAGAGGAAGTGGTCTTTACGCTAGAAGTATTCAAGGCGAGAGTGATTGTTGGTGTAGTTACGGTAACTGTGGCAGTCCCGGGCTGATAAGTACCGCCAGAGGCAAGTATGTTCGTTGTGCCTGAGCTCAAGGGAGTTACGGAGAGTGTTGCGGAAAAGGACCCCTCTATTAATGTGACCTGGGTCTTCGATAGGGAAATTACGGACGTATCGAAGCCGGTTAGGTTCACGGTCAATCCCCCCGCTGGAGCTGGGCTGCTCAACGATAGAGTTAATGTGCCGGTGACGCCTGGAACATTCAGCAGGTTCAACTGCGCGGGGGCAAGGTTGATATTTTTAGGCGCGGCGGTGATAGTAACGGTCGTCGGGTCGCTGTTAGCAAATCCGTCGTTCACAATGAGCTGCACGATATACGTTCCGGCCACATCGGCAAAAAAAGTGGGAGTGCGGCTCAAGGCCGCGGAAAGAGTGCTGGTGCTGCCTTGTGGCCTCGTTGTCAATGTCCAGGAGTAAGTGAGAGGGTCGCCGTCCGCGTCGGTTGATCCGATGCCGTCAAGCGGCACCGTCACCCCGGTCAGAATGTTTTGATTCACCCCGGCGTTGGCCACCGGACGCGTGTTCTTATTGGTAATCGTCGTGGTGGATGGGGCGCTGGTGAGCGATCCGTTGCCGACAATCAATTGGGCGACATAATCGCCCAGCAGATCGGCTACGAAAGTGGGCTTCTGGGCTATTGTGTTTGATAAGACAGCCGTACTGCCAGCTGGCTTTGTAACTAAGGACCATGAGTAAGTAAGTGGTAAGTTCTGCGGATCGGTTCCCGAACCATTGAGCGTAACCGTGGTTCCATGGGCAATTACCGATTGATTGGCGCCGGCGCTGGCTGTTGGGGCTTGGATCGTTGAGCTAACCGCAACCGTAACCGTCGATGGATCGCTATCCATCGCGCCGTCGTTCACGATCAACTGTGCTACATAGGAACCAGCCTTGTCGGGAGTGAACGTAGGATTAACAATAGAACTGCTGCTCAAACTCACGGCGCTGCCGCCGGGAACTGAGGTCAGGCTCCATTTATAAGTGAGCGCATCGCCGTCCACGTCCGTGGACTTCGCGCCGCTCAACTGCACTAATGTCCCGACGTTGACTGTTGCCGGGCTTGACTCCGCTTTTGCCACCGGGCGGACGTTTCCGCTGGAAATGGTGACGGTTGAAGGGTCACTATCAACGGTCCCATCGTTGACCACCAGTCTCACAACATACACCCCAAGAGTGTCCATCACAAAGCCCGCCGTAACTGACCGGAAATTAGTGACAATGGTATTACTCCCGGCCGGCTTGCTGATCATTGTCCAAATATATGTAAGTGGATTTCCATCCACGTCGGAAGACCCGCTTCCGTCAAGAATGATCGTGGATCCCAGCGCTCCCGATTGGTTGGGTCCGGCGTTGGCGATGGGAGGGGAATTCTTTGTGCTGATTTTTACGCTAGCGCTGTCGGTTGCCACACCGTTACTTACAGTCAGGGTCACAACATAGTTACCGGAAACATCGGCCTTAAACGAAGGCGACACCGTATTGGGGTTTGCCAATACGGTGGTTGACGCCGCGGGCTTTAAATTAAAGGCCCACGCATAGGTTAGCCCTCCGCTGCCGCTTGCATTCGTCGAGCCGCTTCCATTCAGGTTGACCGTGCTCCCCACGGTAACCGTTTGATTCGGCCCAGGATTGGCGTTCGGGGCAAGAAATGTCCATTGTAGACTTGCGAAATCAAAAGATACGGAACGGTCCACCAGGATGGTGAACGTTTCGGCGCTGGTGACGGACGCGCCAGTTGGCACATTCCCAAAATGCAAAATGTTCTGACCCGCGACGACCTTTACCGTAGTGGGAGCCAAAGATGAAACAGTAGCCGTGAGCCCGGTTCTGGGTATACCGGTATTCACAACATCGGCGCGATAAGTGACAAACCATTCCGAACGCGTCGAGCGTTGCTCACTAACAAACTGGTAATTAGTGATAGTCAATCCCTGGGCGGAAACGGCAATAGGAACAGCCATCCAAACGGCGGCGATGGCCGCCATAGTTGTGATCACGGAACGCATACATGGTCTCCACTCAAGAACTGATTTACCAGGATTTCTTAACATCGGAACGCGTACTATACTTACAACGAGTCCCATTCGAATGCTGCTAATTGCCACATGCCCATCGGGATTGGGTTTCTTCATGCTGCATGTCTTCTCAGCATTCCCTGCAATGCAAGCACATCAACTGGCGGCGTAAACATGCATCATTCTTGCGATTTCGCTTGCGAGGGAGTGGCCTCCAAACAAATACTAACATCGGAATAAGTCGCCAACAATCCTCTAAATGACCTAATCAATCCGGGTGTACTTCGGGGACTAACTCAGTAACATTTTTTGTGGGGCAGTGGATGTTACTGAAATGTTACATCTGGTCATCTGTCGCGTGGGGTTGACTCTCCTCTTTGAAAAAGGGGGGAGCCCCGTCGGGCTGGAGACAAGACCTTTATTTGCATAGCTTTGCGAAACTCATCCGCGGCCTGTTTCAGTGCGGTTAATACGTAGCATGCGGATTAACCGGATGAATCCGAATTAGCACCCTTCGATGCATGGGAATGAGGTTTGATGCCGGATCGATGAGTAATACCGGACCAACCGTACTTTTCGCGTTATACCCACTTGAAAAACAATAGGGGCCAACCGGAAGGCTGGCCCCTACTCATTCATCCAAACAGTGCTTGTAACCTAAAACTGGAACATCAATGTAAGGTTCATCAATGGTTGTCCACCCAATGACGCCGTACGAGGATCATCTTGCAATTTACCGAAGGTTGCCGGATTGCGGAAATCCACGGTGGTCGTGGGTCCAGTGAAGTTATAGGTCTTGAACGCATTCTGGAAATCCCAACGAAGCTGCGCCCGCATCTTTTCACGAATCGTGAAATTCTTCTGAGCGGAAACTTGCGCCCATGCAAGGCGCGGCCCCGTCAAAATGTTGCGTCCCGCATTGCCGATCTTGTACGCCGCCGGATAAGCGAACGCACTTTGATCAATCACCGCCGGACGGTTGTTCAACGTGAAGCGGTCCGGACCGCCATTGTTCCACAACCCGAAATCATAAACAGGCGTGCCAACCAGGTCAGGTCTGCGCGCGCCTGCATACCCTGGCCAATAATTGTTCGGGCTATTAGCGAAGCCGAAGTTCAGCGGATTACCCGATTCCAGTGTCTGCACCGTGGACAGTTCCAGCCCACCAAAGATTGCATTGCCAATCCGGCTGCTGGACATCCACCTCTTTCCTTTGCCGATCGGCAATTCGTAATTTGCGGTGGCGATAAACCGGTGGTTACGGTCAAAACCAGCCCGGCCTTTCTCCAGTCCGCGGTTCTGAATAGGAGCCACCCCGCCGCCGGAATTGTCTCCATCCGAGCTATCAAGCGCCTTCGAAAATGTGTAGAAGGTATTCAGATAGAACCCTGCCGACATGCGCTTTTCCAACTTGATGGTTCCCGAATGGAATGTGGAATGCCCAAAGTTGGAGCGCATCGTCACGTTGCCAAACTGTGGAAACGGCCGCAGGTTTTGCGCCGTCGGCAAAATAGCGTCGCGTTGGGCAACAGTGCTGGTGGACATGAAATCCACCGGAAACGTATTCAATTCCCAACGTTCAATCAATCCAACGCTTCCCGAACCCTGATAACTGCCTTCAATCATGTAATTGCGTCCCACTTCATGTTGAATGCTGAAGTTGAAATTCATCACGTAAGGATTACGCAAGTTAGGATCCCACAGGCTGACGTTACGGCCACTAAAGTTAGTTCCCAAGAACGGGCTGGTAAGATTCGAATTGATGAGCGGCGAAGGCGGCTTCACCCCTTTGCTGATCTGGTAAATCGGCGTCGGGTCGCCCGTATTAGCCTGCTGTACCGTGGTGCCAACATACTCGTCGTACATGTCGCGCCCCGCTGGGAACTTTACATCCACCGTGTAAAAGCCAAACCCGCCACGAAACACCCATTTCTTCATCGGATGCCATGCCAGCCCCACGCGAGGATTAAAGTTGTTGTTGTCACGCTTGCTCAGCGGGGAGTTGGGGTGAACCACGGCGCCCTTCTTTCCCGTTAACGGATCCGTTCCGTTTGGATCAAACTGGCTCATCAACCCATACTTAGTATTGAAAGGGCTTTCATTGGAATAGCGAACCCCGATGTTGGCGGTCAAAGTTGGGCTAATCTTCCAATCGTCCTGGAAATAGAAACTATTGATCGAGGAGCGGGGCAGCCAACTGGTAAGTTCCGTACGGAAAGTCGCCGCGGAGACATAGCCCGTAAGGAAACCGGCAAACGGGCTGCCTGTGTTAGTTGCGGCAGCTCCGCTTGGCTGGAGCCCGGTGGTGGCGCCGGAGAAATCGAAGGCGACAGGATTGCCGAAGGTAGCGGTATTAAGACGGAACTTCAAAATTTCATACCCGCCTTTGAACGCGTGCGTGCCGTGAATTATCGAAAGATCATCGCGGAGAGAAATAGTTTCATTCACCGTTTGATTCGGAGTGGATCCACTCAATCCGTAGATGGTGGACGGCGTGCTGCGATCTCCGCTGCCGAAGGAAGGCATTAAATCGCCATTGATGTTCGGAATGCCCAATTTCGACCCCCAATCCTGCTGGAAGGAGGGAACCACGGTTTGCGCCCAACGGCGATTGTATCCAACACGGGCATCGTTAACCAGCGTTGGTGAAATAATCCATGTCTTACCAAACGACATGTTCTGGTTTCTTGAAGGAGCCCTATACCCGGCGGACCCGTCGAATTCGCCCCGATCCGGACGGATATTCCAAGGCCGTTGCAGCCCCGGCAGGTATTTGTTGTCAGTCCAAGAGTAATAGATCTTAAAATTCTGCGTGAACTGATGATCCAACCGCAGGTTGATGTCATTGAGGAACACTGCCGACACTTCATCGGCGGCATAATTTCCGGTGGCTCCCGTGGAATTGAAGAGGTCGGGTTTGTTGGGACGCTGCCATGGATCGTAACCTAGGACTTTTTGAGCAACGGGATCAATTCTAGTGGTGGGAATGCGGTTTAAGGGAAATGGATCGCGCAACCATTGGCCGCCCACATTTCTAGTCGTTGCCGGATCATAAATCACATTAGCTCCGGCAAAGGAAAAATCGCCTTGGCGCATTCCTAAACTTGGAACGGCTGTGTCCACTTGGGCTACTTTCTTTTCGTGCAGCCGTTGAAATCCGAAAAAGAAAAATGTCTTGTTGCGGCCATCGTAGAGCTTCGGAAGCATCACAGGGCCGGAAAGATTGGCGTCAGGCATCATGAAAAACACCGAGGCGCCGTTAGGGCGATTGCTGGTAGGCTGCGAGGTTCTTAGTCTGTCAAAAAAGAGCCGGTGTTGCATAGTGCGCGTGCGTCCGAACCAGGAACCCATGCCATGCAGTTCGTTAGTACCGCTTTTCTTCACGGCGCTGATGACGCCACCGGCTGAGTGGCCGTATTCAGCTGGAGGCAAGGTGGTAATTACTTTGACTTCGGCCACGGAGTTTAGAATCGGCTTCGTGGTTTCCGTGCCAGCCCCCTGATCATTGCCGTTCACGCCATCTTCAAAAATGCCGATGGCGCCCGCGCGCTGGCCAGCCAAATGATAGCTACCCAGGCTGCCCCCATAAGCGTAACCGGCCGTAGTCATGCCAGGCACCAAATTCAAAGTGGAATTTACAAAGCGCTGATAGAGAGGCAGGTCATATAGAACCTGGCCCGTAACCACACTCCCCGTGGCCGAGGTTTCGGTTTCCAACAGCGCCGTTGCGCCGGTCACTTCCACCGTTTCCGTTACATTACCCACTTGCAGCGCAACATCCACGGCAAGGGTATCGCCGGTGCGCAGTTCCACTGTTTCGGCCGCCTTCTTGAACCCTGCTCCTTCCAACGTCACCTTGTATTGGCCTGGTTGCAGAGACAAGATGCGGTAGATGCCGTCACCATTGGTGACGCCCGCTGAAATGAAGTTGGTGGAAAGCTGAACCACTGTGATTTTCACGTTTGGGACAACTGCTCCGGAGGAGTCAGTAACGCGCCCGGTGATGGTTGATGTTCCGATCTGCGCCCATGATTGCGCCAGCATCATAAATAGCAGCGTGTTAAACGCGAGTATGTTCCGCATGAATACCCCATTAACGAAAGTTCAAATTACCCCATTTGGAGTAGGGTCATTATATAAGAGATACGCGAGCAATATCGCTAACTTCCATAATTATTTTGGCGACGATAAAGTCCCACTCGGAGCAAGGCGAATTCCGTGCTTCTTTTTCTCGGCGTTAAGATGACTGGATTCAAACCGTAAAGCTTGTCCTGGAAGTCAGAAAAGACCGGCCGCTTACGCTCTCAGTAGTTTCGATACGTTAGCGAGACGCGACGGTAACGGAGCGGACTTCAACCGCGGGCTGCTAAAGTTCATTGCCGGAATTTGTTGACAACCTCACCAATGAAGAAGCCGCCACAGCCCTCTTCCGCAAAATCGCGAATAGAAAGTTATTTCTTCTGGTCTTTAGCCGGAGCGTCATACGGCGCGCCGGTTCCCGAAGAACCCAGGAAAAATTTCTGTCCGTCAGGCAGCGTAATATCACGCCCGTTGGCCCGCGTGGAACGGTCCTTTGATTGATACCCATCCACCACCACCGCTTGCCCTATCTTCAGCGTGTCGCGCTTCAAACCGCGTCGCAGAAGGCTGTTCGGCGTGCCGCCCTCCACCATCCACACTTCCTTCGAGCCATCTTTCTTCGTCACTTCCACATGAATCCAGGTATGAGGGTTAATCCATTCAATCCGTACAACAGGACCTTTAAGCAACACCGGCAAATTAGGATCAAACTCCGCGCCAAAAGCATGATGGGCATACAACCTCAAAGCGCCTACCGACGCCAATGCAATCGCGCACGCGGCAATTGCAACAGTCGACCTGAAATTCAAGCTCATGAGCAAGCTCCTCATTAAATATTACTTCTTAGGGGCAATCTTACCCCCTGCTGCCGCTTCCGCCTCTAGACGCCGCGCGCCGCGCAAAATACCGGCAAACGAATAGTTGCCTTCATGGCAGGCATATTCGTAAATACGCGCATCCGTAGCGGGCCAAACCATCTCGCCCGTCCATGGCTTATTCCAAACCGTCGGATCTTCCACTGTGAACTTGTAGCGCAAAGTTTTGGAATCCACGCGCGTGAACCGCTCAATAACATGCAGATTGCGGCTGGCGCTCAGCGCTGGTTGATCATTGAAGTTCGTCGTGTCCACAACCAGCGTATCGCCTTCCCAATGCCCAATCGAATCTCCCAACCAGCGTCGAATCTCCGCCGGCTCATGCTTCGAGTTCAGACGAACAACGCGCACATCGTGAACCATTTCGTTAAGGATCATGACTTGATCTTTAGTCTGCACGATTTGCTTCAGGTTGTTATACATCACCGGCAGCGCCGGAGGCCCAGCGCTTACCCCGAACCCAAGCAAACAACGTTCCGCCGTAGGGCGCAATTCAGGGTCATCGTATGGTCCGGGCGAAACCCCATCGGCGTCCATCCACCAGGCATCCCCTCGATTCGGCCGGTTCATCTTGCCGCGCCCCGCCGCCACCTTCTGTGCCCCAGGTGTCATTGGCGGAAGGCGTCCATTCGCCGGATCAATAATAATCGATGTGCGCCACTGTCCATCAATCTTGAATGCACCAGTACCGCTGTCCACCCACAAGGTGTTGTATCCTCCAACATTTCCGGCGGGTCCCTCGCTGCCATCTCCGCCGGCTGGTGGAGGTGGCCGGTTAGGGTCACTGGGTTCATTCAATTTCGCGTTCCTCGCCGCCGTGC
>JAYVXT010000624.1:0-13363 GCA_043785065.1 Bryobacterales bacterium
CCCGCCAAGCTGGATTCGTTATCCGCGAACAGTCCCGCCAAATCGGGATGAGCCGTCAAAACATTCTCTGTCGCGGCCATTGCTTTCGACCGGTCCGCCATGCCGAATTGCACGCCGACAATGTTCATCTCCGGAAACTTCTTGTGAACCTCGTCTTGAAAGCCATGCTCGCGTTCCATTGTGCTGGCGCTGCCCGGCATGAACCCGATCACCGCCAACTTCCCCTTTCCGCCAAGAATTTCGCCCATGCGCCGCGCCGCCATGCGCCCACCCTCTTCATTGTTGGTCGCCACAAAGCTGATCCTATTCACGGTGTCAATCGCCGAATCGAAAATCGCAACAGGCACTCCGGCCGCCGCCGCCCTGTCCACTACCGCGACGAGCGCTTTCTTATCCACCGGCGCTAGCACAATGCCGGCAAGCCTCTTGTTCACCATCGACTCCACGATTTCAATCTGACGGCTTGAATCGATTTCCAACGTCGGCGCATTCCATTCCACTTCGTAGCCGCCTTCGCTTGCCGCCTTTATCGCTCCGGCATGCACCGTCTGCCAGAAGATGTGGTTGGCTCCCTTCGGCACAACACCGATGATCTTCTTGTCGCTCTTGACGCACCCAGCTGTAAGTAGCGTTAGGAGCAGTATTAATAGATGCCGCATGGTAATTTATTGTAATATGCCACTTGTCAAAGTTGCCCAATTGGCTGATGTGCCACCCGGGAAAATGAAGGAGGTCGAAATCGGTACGCAAGCTATCGCCCTGTGCAATAACAATGGGAATGTATGCGCCATTGATGGGAGTTGTCCTCATTCAGGCGGCCCCATTGCCTCCGGCGCGCTTCACGGTAATGTAGCCGTGTGTCCTTGGCACTCCTGGGGGTTCAACATTGAAACCGGCGTTAGCGATTTTTCTGCGGACATCTCAATTCCGGTTTTCCGCGTTGAAGTGCATGGCGATGAAATCTTTGTGGATGTTCCATAGTGCCTGAGTTGCCCGAAGTGGAAACGGTGGTGCGCACCTTGCGCCCTTTCGTTACAGGGCGCCGCATAGAAGAGGCTCGCTTCTTCACCCACTTGATTCTTGAAGGCAAGCCGGAGCCACAAGTAAACGGCATGACGATCCAATCGATCACGCGCTACGGCAAAAACATTCTGCTGCACCTCGATCAGGGGATCTTGGCCATCCATCTCGGAATGACCGGAAAGTTGCTGGTCGATTCCGCCCCAGGAAAACACACTCGAGCAATTTTCACCCTGGACCGCGGAGTTGTACTCTACGACGATATCCGCATGTTCGGCCGCATCGAATTTGATCGTCAACTGCCGCCCCACATAGCCGCGCTTGGCCCTGATCCTCTGGAAATCGACCGCGATGCCTTCGTGCAAGCGGTACGAGCCCGCAAAAATCGTATCAAGCCTCTTCTGCTCAACCAAAACTTTTTGCGAGGCTTGGGTAATATTTATGTGGACGAAACGTTGTTCCGCGCCGGCATCCATCCGGAAGCACGAACCGCACGCCTCAAACCCGAACGGTTGCGGAGGTTGCATGGGGCAATTGTCGCGGTGCTCGAAGAGTCGATCAGCCACGGAGGTTCCTCAATTTCCGATTACGTGGACGCGGCGGGCAAACAGGGATCGTTTCAAGACCAGCACCGTGTTTATGGCAAGCAAGGCCAGGCTTGTCTCAATTGCGGAGCGCCGCTGGAAAAGATAGTAGTAGCGCAACGTGGAACCCACTTTTGCAAGGTCTGCCAAACTAAATAACCGCTGCTGGCCTTCGGCATTAACCAAGCTTATAACTCACGAAATAATTCCCTTCCGGACGGCGTACAAAATCAGTTCCGGCATACTGTGCAGGTTCAGCTTCTCCATCAAATTTCCGCGGTGCGTCTCCACGGTGTAAGTGCTCAATCCAAGCCGCCCCGCTACATCTTTGTTCGATTTCCCCTCGGCCAATAACTGCAATATCTCGCGCTCTCTGGCCGTTAGTAACTCGTAACTATCCTCCAGTCCCCTCTTGCGCATCTGCCGCACATAGTCATCCACTAAAACTCTACTAATTGCCGGACTGAAATAAGCCTTACCTCCATGCACCGCCTTCACGGCGGCAATCAAATCCTCTTCCGGAGACTCTTTCAGTAAGTACCCCCGCGCCCCTACATTCAGCGCCCGCAAAACATACCCTTCATCGGAATGCATGCTAAGCATAATGACGCTGGTCCGCTCCGCTGCCGTGATCTGCCTGGCCGCTTCAATGCCATTCAAGTTCGGCATGGCTACATCCAACACGGCAACGTCCGGGGTAAGCTCCGCCGCCAGTCGAATCGCATCCTTGCCATCCGCTGCTTCGGCCACCACGCGAAATCCCGGTTCGCGCTCCAGCACAAGACGCAGTCCGCTGCGAATCACCGCATGATCATCGGCCAGCAGAATCCGGATCTCGCTCATCCCGCCACCGGTAAGTAAATGTTCACAACCGTACCCGTCCCTGGGCGCGATTGCACTTCAAACGTTCCGCCCAACGCCGCCACTCGCTCCTCCATGCCTAGCATTCCCAACCCTTTTTGACGCTCTGGGTTGAACCCTCTCCCATTGTCCGCAATCCGCAACAACAAGCGCGCTCCCTCGCGCCGTAGCGTGACGATTGCGGAAGCCGCCCCCGAATGCCGCTCGGCGTTATGCAATGCCTCCTGCGACACCCGGTATACGCAAGTCTTGGCCTGCTCCGTTAAGCCGGCCGGAACATCTTCCCCTTCAATGGAAACTTCCATTTCGGTCCTGCGCGAAATTTCGCGAGCTTGCCATTCCAGAGCCTGTAGCAAGCCCAAGTCGTCCAGCATCGAAGGCCGCAATAGAAGGGACATGTTCCGAACGGTAGCCACCGAGGATTCGGTTAATCGCCGAATGGTCTCCACGTGCTTGGGCATCTCTTCCATTGCTCCCGTGCGCAGCCCCGCGCTTAAATTTGTTGCCGCCAGCATCACGGCCGAAAGCGATTGGCCCACTTCATCGTGCAGTTCCCGCGATAGTGCCCGGCGCTCTTCTTCCTGAACTTCCAATAACCTTGACGAAAGCTCCCGCAACTCGGCGCGCGCATGCGCGGCTTGCTCAAACCGGGCCCCCGCCTCGCGTTCCAGTTCCAGGATGCGGCGCCCCGCCGCCACTGCAAGCGCCAACCCCAACCCAGCCAGCACAACCAACGTCCAACGCAACCGCCTGCGCACATCGTTGAACAACTCCGCCACCGCCCCTTGACCCAACACAAGTTGCCGCTCGTTCAATGCCACCACCTGATCCGCTAAATCAAGCACCGCCGCGCGCCTGGGAAATACTTGATCCCGCAAGAATTGAAATCCTTCATGCTCTCTGCGGTCAGAATCCCAAGACAATGCCGGATTCAGCACGTTCCAATAATTCGTTATTTCCGACTTCAACCGCGCGAACGTTTCCTGCTCGCCGCCAAGAATGCCGCTTTCGTATTCCTCAACCCTCCGGTCCATTTCGCGCCGCATCTGATCTAACCGCCTAAGCTGAGCCTCCGACCGCGCCGCATCCCGATCCAAAACATAATCACGAAAAATCGTGCCTGACAAATACAGCGCCGAACGGATCTCCGTCAGGGTCTTGTTCCGCGCCAGGAACCTTGCTTCAATCCCACTGCCCCGCGCTTGAATCTGGCTCAGCAAACGCTCGGTCTGCATGGCCGCGAATCCCATCAAAGCAAGTATCCCGCCAAATCCTAAGATCAGGATCAGCCGCGCTCCCTTTTGCTTTGCTTGTTCTTGTTGCTCCATCACGCACTCATTCCCGCTGTTGGTAACCCCGCTGTTGATAACATTGTGTGTTCCCCTGATCGTAACAATCCCATGACACCACGGTACACAAACATAATCATCGCCATGCTCCTGCTTGCGCCTCTCACCATGGCGGCGGATGAATCTTCCGATCTTGCGGACCTGAAAAAGCAGTTGTCCGGCCAACAGAAACAGATCGACGAACTGCGGGCCATGCTCCAAACACAACAAGCAATGCTAATCAGAATTGCGCCCGAACCCAAGCCTCGCATTGAGTTGGCAAGCCTGCAACCGGTCATTCCCGCGCCCATCACTCCATCCAAACCCGAAACTTTCGAGTCCCCAGCACCACCCGCTGCTTCGTCCGCCGCGGCCATCGGGAACATGGAAAACTCACTCAAGTCCTTGGGATCCGATGTCGAAAGGATCGGACGAAACTTGGGTGGAATCGCCTTCTCAGGATACTTCCGTTATCGCTTCGATGCTCAATTGCGGCACGCCAATAGCTTCGCCCCAGGTCTGCAAAATGTCCGTAGCCGTTATCGCCTGCGGCTAAACCTGGATAAGGAATTCAATTCCAAATTCAGGTTCCGCCTGCAACTGGCCACTGGCCCGTACTTGAGTCAGTTGACCGACGATACGGACTTCGGAGCCTTCGGCGTTAAGGCTCCGTTCTCCATCGCTGAAGCCTACGTGGCCTACAGCCCCATCAGTAAAATCACCTTGAAAGCCGGCCGCATGCGCGATGCCTTCGCCGATGACAGCCGCTTTGTTTGGGATGATGACATTCGCTTGAACGGATTCGATGAGAGCATTCTTTTGCCGATCAAGGGGGGATCGTTCTTCAAGTCCATTGAACTCCGCGCCGGCCAATACATCATCACAAACCCCAACACGCTGATTGTTCCGCCCGATTCCACGGCCACTCCTTCGCCCTATGCGCGCGCCGGGTTCCCCGTTGGTTCGCGTGTTGGCGCTGCCAACTTGTTCCACCCCGGAGTTGTGGCAAAAGGCGATCTCGGCGCCGGCTGGTCCCAGCAACTTATTTTCGATACCCAGGTTTGGCGCAACCCCAATCAGATCGCGCTGGCCTCCACCACACTTATCCCAGCCGGTCTGATCAACACAGCAATCGGCATCACCGTTCCGGGGGCAATCGCTGCTTCTTCCAACGGCCTCACTACTCCAGGGGGACCAATGTTTACCGCGCCTGATTTCACCATCGCCCGCATCGACTACCGCCTGGACCGCGCCAATTTCTTCACTCTGCACGGCAAGCCCGTCCCCGGCTATATGCAATTTCAGACCGCGCGCAATCTCAGTGCTTCTTTCCTTCGCGATTCCATCATGGGAACCATTAGCGTGGGAGCAACCAAGAAGTTCGGCGACATGCGCTTCCTTTATGCCTATGCGCTGAAGGACGCAAATTCCCTGGTTGGCCAGTTCACCGACGAGGATATGGGGACCGGCAACTCTTCCAACTCGGTTGTACATAGCTTACGATTCGATTTTGGCCTCGCCCGGTTTCTTTCCTGGCAGAACTTTCTTTATATCCAGGACGCGCGCCGAGGCAGCAATCCCACGCAAAAACTTTTCCTAGTGACGCCGCGCGGAGCAAACACAACTTTCCGCTATCAAGGCCAACTTGTTTTCACCTTCTAATAACGTAACGGACCTGTAATGTTATTGAAATAAACCGGTGTTATCTTGTGATCAGAATGAAAAATAAGAGCCGCTCGCAATAGTTAAAAAGCCTCCCACCCGACATCACAAATTCATTGAGTCATTCTAAAATACATTCAGCTTTTCCAAAGCAAGTAGGTGCCCATGAAGAATCTTATTAAGGCAGCGGTTTTACTCTGCTTCCTGACAACATCCTCCGCCGTTTTACAATCCGCGGAAACGGATCAAGAACTAAAAGCACTGAAGCAACAATTGGCCGATCAGCAAAAGCAAATCGATCAGCTGCGAGCGATGCTGCAAGCCCAGCAGAACATTTTGGCCCGTTTCAATTCCGAAACCAAACCGAGAGTCGAACTCGCCAGCCTACAACCGGTGATTCCATCGACCTTGATTACCATGCCAAAAGCCGGCGCGTTTGAGATGGCAACACTCACATCCCCCCTGGCAGCGCCCGTCCCAGTTACGCCCGGCCCCGACATCGCCAAACTTGAGCAGGACCTGAAGGGCCTCAATACGGAAGTCGGCAAGATCGGCAAGAACTTGGGAGGCTTCATTTTTTCCGGGGATTTCCGCTACCGTTTTGATTTGCAAGACCGCCACGCCAACGGCTTCGCAGGCGCTCTTCAAAACGCTCGCAGCCGCTACCGCGTGCGGCTCAATGTGGATAAGGAGCTCACTCCGAAATGGAAATTTCATTTCCAACTGTCCACATCCCCTTATGTAAATCAGACTACTAACGATCAAGACTTCGCCGCTTTCGGAGCAAAGCAACCTTTTTCAGTGGCGGAAGCTTCCATCGCTTATAACCCCAACAAGAATGTGACCTTAAAAGTGGGCCGCATGCGGGAAGTGTTTGCCGACGATACACGTTTCATCTGGGATGACGATATCCGCTTCAACGGCTTTGAAGAGAACATTCTAATTCCAATCGAGGGCGGGAAGATTTTCAAATCAATGGAGCTTCGCGCCGGTGAGTATATTCTTACCAATCCGAATACGTTGATTGTTCCGGCCGATTCCACAGCCACTCCTTCTCCATACGCCCGAGCTGGCTTTCCGGTTGGAACGCGTGTGGGCGCGGCTAATTTATTTAACCCTGGAGTTGTCCTCAAGGGCGATCTGGGAAACGGTTGGACTCATCAATTTGTTTTTGATACGCAAGTTTGGCGCAATCCCAATCAAATCGCCCTGGCTTCAACATCGTTTGTGCCCGCCGGTTTGGTCAACGGCGCGCTTGGCATCACTTTATCCGGCGCTTTTGCCGCTTCCTCAAATGGGCTGACCACGGCCGGCGGACCACGCTTTACCGCCAATGACTTCACTATTCCACGCATCCATTACAGGATTGACCGCTCCAACTTCCTGACCATCCACGGCAAGAAAGTGCCTGGGTATGTCGAATTTCTCGCATCGCGCAACACCAGCGCCAACTTCCTGCGCGACGCTATCATGGGCAACCTCAGCATCGGATCCACCAAGAAGTTTGGCGACATCCGCTTCCTTTATTCATACTCGATCAAGGACGCCAATTCTTTAATCGGCCAATTCACTGATGACGATCTGGGCACGCAATATACAGTAAACATGGCCGCCCATCAGTTCCGCGTGGATATCGGCCTAACAAAATTCCTGTCGTGGCAGAATCTGTTCTGGATTCAGGATGCGCGCCGAGCCAGTAATCCGGCCCAGAACTTCTTCGTGCTTGTGCCACGCGGGGCGAACACTAACTACCGCTATTTAGGTCAATTTGCATTCACGTTCTGAGCGTGAAGTATTTGTCCGGTTGAAACCCATTTGAAACACGAGAGTGTTAACTTCTGAATAGGATGAAAAATATGAAAACATTTTATAGCAGCGTTGCTATCGTGGCCTTGTTGGCTGCCACAGCGGCCACGGGCCAGAACATCAATATCACCGGAGCGGGAGCAACCTTCCCTTACCCGATTTATTCCAAGTGGTTCGATGCCTTTAAGCAGTCCCACCCTGGAGTACAAATTAACTACCAATCGCTAGGTTCGGGTGCGGGCATTCGCCAACTGGAAGCGGGCACGGTAGACTTCGGAGCTTCCGATATTCCCATGACCGACGAACAAATCGGCAAGCAGAAAGTAAAGCCTCTGCACTTTCCCACGGTAATGGGGGGAGTTGTGCCGATCTACAATGTTCCGGGCAAAAGTGACATCAAGTTTACGGGCGCCGCGCTCGCTGGCATTTTCAACGGGACGATCAAGAAATGGAATGATCCTGTCCTAGCCAAAGACAACCCCGGTCTTCCCGATAAACCGATCATTGTTGTTCACCGTTCTGATGGCAGCGGCACCACCTTTGTGTTCACCGATTACCTGACAAAGGTCAGCAAGGATTGGACGCTTGGCGCAAATGCAGCCGTCAAATGGCCGGTTGGCCTTGGCGCTAAAGGCAGTGAAGGCGTCACCGGTCAGGTTAAGAACACCGAGTACTCAGTTAGCTACGTGGAACTGATTTTCGCCGTGCAGAACAAAATCGGTTACGGTTCGGTTCAAAACGCGGCGGGCCAGTTCGTTAAAGCAGATGCCAAAACCGTAAGCGCGGCTGCGGCCGCAGCCGCTAAGTCCATGCCGGAGGATTATCGTGTTTCCATCGTGAATGCTTCCGGAAAAGATTCCTATCCGATCTCCACCTTCACTTGGCTATTAATTCCGTCGAAGATAGATGACGCGGCAAAGAAAAAGAACCTGGTCGAATTCTTGCACTGGATGCTGAAAGATGGGCAGAGCAGCGCGGCTGGACTCGGTTACGCCCCGCTTCCACCCAATGTGGCAAAGATGGTGGACAAAAGCATCGCTCAAGTACAATAGAGACGAAGAGCTATGGGGACCAGCGTAAAGACCGCGCCTATTCCAGTAACGAAACCGAGTTCCCAGATGGGCGATACCACAGCCCGTCTGGGAACGATGATTTTCGCCGGCGGAATTTTGCTGATTACGCTTATCATCTTGGGCGTGCTCATGGATAAGTCGGTTCTGACTTTCTCTAAGTTCGGATTCGGTTTTTTCAGCGGCACGAACTGGGACCCAAATAACGAACAGTTCGGCGCTTTGCCATTTGTCTACGGCACTTTGTTGACCTCATTTCTTGCCCTCCTCATGGCGGTGCCTCTTGGCGTCGGGGCCGCAATCTTTCTGGCTGAACTTGCTCCGGCCAATGTTTCCTCCGTACTTACATTCCTGGTTGAATTACTTGCCGCCGTTCCAAGCGTCATTTACGGCTTGCTTGCGATCTTTACCTTGGTCCCTTTCATGCGGGATTACGTGGAGCCGGGTCTGGCGGCTACGCTCGGCTTTCTGCCTTTCTTTCAAGGCCAAATTTTCGGAGTTGGTTATTTGACGGCGGCCATCATCTTAGCTGTCATGACGTTCCCCTTCATCATTTCCATTTCCCGTGAAGCTCTTTTGGATGTGCCTCGCGACCAGCGCGAAGCCGCGTTGGCGCTTGGGGCCACTAAATGGGAATCGGTTTGGGATGTGGTGCTACCCAACGCGAAGCTTGGCATTATCGGATCGATTTTCCTCGGCCTGGCCCGCGCCTTGGGGGAAACCATGGCCGTGACCATGGTGATCGGCAACGACCCGAGTATCAAGGCCAGCCTTTTCGCCCCCGGATACACTATCGCGGCGGTCATTGCCAACGAGTTCGCCGAAGCTTCCGGCAATTTACATTTAAGCGCCCTAGTCGCGCTATCCTTCGTATTGTTTCTGCTCACGATGTTAATCAATGGGGTGGCCCGCATGATGTTAGCGGCTACGGCCAGAAAGAATACATGATGACAATGAGCCCACGCACGCGATGGCGGTATGCGGTCAACAATGTAATGCTGACCCTGACGGCCCTTTGCACGCTCTTGACAATATCCATCCTCTTTTTTATCCTTGGCTACCTCGTCGTGAACGGCATTTCTTCGATCGATGTGGCCTTTTTCACGCAGTTGCCCAAATCACCCGGCGAGGCGGGCGGAGGCATGGCAAACGCCATTGTCGGCAGCGCTTTAATGGTGGGCATCGCCTCTTTCATTGGTATTCCCGTGGGATTTTTCGGCGGCATCTACTTAGCCGAATATGATGGCGGCTGGTTCGCCACCGCGGTGCGCTACACGGCCGATTTGCTGAATGGCATTCCCTCCATCGTGCTGGGCATTGTCGCCTGGAACTTATGGGTTGTCCCCATGAAGAGCTTTTCCGCATGGGCCGGAGGCGTAGCTCTTAGCCTCATTCTTATCCCAATCATAGTTCGCAGCACGGAACAATTTCTGCGCGCCGTGCCGAACTCGTTGCGCGAAGGCTCCTTGGCTCTTGGCGCCAACAAAGCCACAACCACGCTGTCCGTTATTGTGCCGGCCGCACGGCGCGGCATTCTTACCGGCATCATTTTGGGCGTCGCGCGTATCGCCGGCGAAACCGCTCCTTTGCTTTTCACCAGTCTTAACAACCAATTTTGGACGACGAATTTGGGCCAACCCACGGCGTCGTTGCCCGTCATGATTTTTACCCATGCCATCTCCCCCTACGACGATTGGCATCGTCAAGCATGGGCGGCCGGTTTAGTGCTGCTGACAATCGTGTTGCTTGCCAACATCGCAGCTCGATATGTAGTGTCCCGGAATGCAGGATGATTTTTCTTGATTAAAGGCGTACGAATGAGCACAAGTTCTTCAACCAAAATGCATATGGAATCCCCATCGCCCGTTCCTTCGGCAACCGCAATCCCGCAGGTGGGAGCAAAAATGCGTTCCGTGAACCTGAACTTTTTCTATAGTCAGTTTCAGGCCCTCCACGACATTAACCTCGAAATCGAATCGAACAAAATTACGGCATTGATTGGGCCATCGGGCTGCGGCAAGTCCACTTTCCTGCGTACGTTGAACCGCATTAACGAAACCATTCGCGGTGCGAAATATACCGGGGAAATTCTTCTTGACGGAGCAAGCGTTCTGGATCAGGACGTTACGTCCCTCCGCCGCAGGGTGGGGATGGTTTTCCAAAAGTCGAACCCGTTTCCCAAAAGCATTTTCGACAACATCGCCTACGGACCTAAGGTGAACGGCATGACATCAAGGTCCGACCTTGAGGTGACGGTGGAAAAGAGTCTTCGCCGTTCCGCCCTATGGGAAGAAGTAAAAGATAAGCTGCAAAAGCCGGCTTCGGCTCTTTCCGGAGGCCAGCAACAACGCCTATGTATCGCCCGCGCAATGGCTGTTGAGCCTGAAGTGCTTCTGCTGGATGAGCCTTGTTCGGCGTTGGACCCCATCGCCACGCTTAAGATTGAAGAGTTACTGTTCAGCATCAAGAATTCCACCACGATTGTGATCGTCACCCATAACATGCAGCAGGCGGCCCGCGTGGCGGACAAAACAGGCTTCTTCATGCTTGGTAAACTAGTCGAGTTCGACAAAACGGAAACAATATTCAAAAACCCGTCGAAGAAAGAAACTGAAGATTACGTGACGGGCCGCTTCGGCTAAGCCTTGCACCAATCTATTAAGACCATGAAATACAGAGAGGAACTCCCCCATGCGCCACTTCGCGATTGAGCTGGAAGAACTAAAAACAAAACTACTGCAAATGGGTGGTATGGTTGAGGCTGCGGTGCATCGCTCCGTTCGCGCCGTTGTGGAGCGTGACAACGCCCTTGCCCAGAAAGTTCGTGAAGGGGAAGGCGCCATCAACACCATGGAAATGGAGATTGATGAGCTGGCCACCAAGCTACTGGTTCTGCAACAACCCGTTGCGCGCGACCTGCGGTTTCTCACTTCGGTTCTAAAGATCAACACAGATTTGGAGCGCATGGGCGATCTGGCGAATAACCTGGCGTCGCGCGCGCAATCGTTGAGCAAACTCCCGCCTTTGCGGCTCGATATCGACATTCCGCATATGTCTTCGCTGGTGGAGTCGATGCTGCTAAAGAGTCTCGATGCATTCCTGCGGGCGGATGCGGACTTGGCGCAAGAGGTTCTTATGTCCGACGATGAAGTGGACCGGATCCGGGGCGAGGCTTATGGTGAGATTGTGGCGCACATGCAGACCAACCCTTCCGATGTGCAGGCCGGCGTGGAAATGATTTTCGTCGTACGGAATTTGGAGCGTATTGGCGATCACGCGACGAATATGGCCGAGGACGTAATTTATATGGCCAAGGGCGTGGATGTGCGGCATCATGCGAAGACCGGGGTTTAACTGCAGAATTTTCACCATATAAACTTATATGCCCCGTAGGCGGGTTCGTTCCCGCCTAAAACGGCAAATGAATGAGGCGTGGTCAGATAGATCACCATCAAGATCGCGTCGATTCGCGAAGTATCGAGCGTCCCCGGCAGTGCGGTCGCGCCTACCAAAAGCGCTCTGGGCCGCAGCGGCGAAACTGGCCCGGCGCGATGGAATCCAAGCCACTTAGCAAAAGAAGTTCTTCGGCCTCGCGGTTGTCCAACTGCCGTTTTTAGGTAGGAAAGGAATCAATCACGACTCGATTCAGAACGCTACGTTAACAGTTTTAGTAAACCCTGTGCGACAAGGCAAGAGCCATAACAACTCAGAACCACTTAATGCCCTGGATTTATTCGCGCAGAGTCCCTTAGCCACGCGAAAGCCGCCCGCAACCCCGCCGCATGCGATCCAGACGACGAGCGTTTCGCTCAGTCGATTTTCGAAACGGACTCGCACGGGGAGCGATTATAGAGGCAATCGTCGGTAAGACTTGTCTCAAGGAAGACGCGTCTTCGGCACAAATCTTGGCATGGAGTCCTCCCATGGGCTGTCGGTGATCTGGCGCTTTTCGGTGCCATCGGCGTTCATTATGAAGATCGATCCGTAAGGCTGAAACGTGTTGTCATAAAGCGCAGCTTCTTCCTTGAAACCATAAATGCCGCTGCTCCACATTATGTGCTTGCCGTCATCAGTCCAAACCGCGTGCGCGTCGTTGGCCGGAGTGGTAGTCAATCGGCGCAGATCGGAACCGTCGGGTCTGATCGTAAAGATGTCGAAGTTGTTACCGTCCAGCTTCCGCGTGAATACAATGCGCTGGCCATCTGGGGACCAATAGGGCACGTTGTCGTATTCCGTAGTGAGCACTTTTACCGAATGGTCTTCGATGTTGAGGATGCGTAAGCCAGCGTCTTTGTCTCCCCAAACCCGGTACACAATTCTCTTTCCATCTGGAGCCCAACTGGGAAACCCTGAGTTGGGAAGCCCTTCAGAGAGGTCTTTCGCGCCCGTGCCATCGCGCCGAACGATCATCAGCTTGGCGGGTTGGTTCTTGCGTGCCTGAAGAAATCCACCGTATCCGAAAACGAGCCATTGTCCGTCCGGCGACCAACTGGGCGAGAACGCCGCGCCTCCATTGGCAGGAAACACCTGTTTCCGGTTCGATCCGTCAGCATCCATGATGTCCAGCGACGAGTCCCCATCCTTGCGTGTTACTACAAGTTTTCCATCGTTTGAGAAACTAGGGAAAACGTCCGTGTAGCGATATTCGTAGTCTGTGTCCCAGCTATAAAGCAGCTGATTTTGTGGCCTTGGACCAAAGCCCACCTTCTCATAGACCATCGTCTTGCCGTCCGGCGACCAGGCGGGCGAACGCTGCTTACCCTCGACCACCTTTGCCGGGTCGGTGTAACCAATACCTTGTTTCGGTCCCGCCTTCGCAAGGTATCCAATGTTCTCACTGGTCAAGAATTGCGGTGCGACTTTCAAGCCAGGCCCGGTGGAGTGTTGCTTCCGGTCGCCAGTGGCCACATCGACCGAAAAGATCTGTGAAGTTGCCGAACGAGCGAGGTTAGGGCGGCGCGCCGCCCAGGTCTGTTCGACGGGAATCTCGTAGAACAATACTCGCTTGCCGTCCACGGACCACTTGGGAGAG
>JAYVXT010000625.1:0-13360 GCA_043785065.1 Bryobacterales bacterium
ATAGCGCTGCCCCATCGCGCCCACGCCGAGTGATACCACTTAGTTTCCATGCTCTTTTATTCTAACGGTTAATAGGCGTTAGGCACCTAAATTCCCGATTTCTTGAACATCCGGTGGGTACAATAGCCGTTGCATGCCCCTCGGCCCCTTCCAAATCCTCGCCCCCATCGGCGAAGGCGGCACGGGCGAAGTGTGGAAGCCCGCAAAACCAGGCTTGACCACGCCGTCCCCCTGAAAATCTCCAGGCTGATTTCAACCAGCGTTTCGAGTCCCTGCGGGCCTTGCCAAACTCACCAATTGGTCCCAACGATCTACTAATCGCCTCTATCGCCCTCACGCACAACCTAACCTTATTCACCGACAACATCTCCGAGTTCTCCCGTGTCCCAGGTCTCGCCATTGAAGACTGGGAAAGTCAATAGAGCGCCAACCAACGCACCCCCAGCCGTTCAAGCTAAGATAGAAAATATCCTCATGAGCACGACTCTAAACGCAAAGAAAGCTGTTGCGAAGAAGGCGCTCGACGCCCACGTTCGCAAAATTGTTGGCTGGCATTTCGACCCGGAAACCGGTTCCCCCTTTTGGCTCAACTTCGCCAAACAAAAGAAGTGGGACCCCCGCAAGGATGTTAAATGCTACGAAGACCTGGAACGATTCGGCAACTTCCAAGACGAATGGTTACGCGGCGGCCCCGTCCGCAAGTGGGTTCCTAAAGCCTACGCTAAATCACCCATCTCTATTTTCGAAACCGGCGGATCCACTGGCGTTCCCAAGGCGCGCATCAACATCAACGACTTCCGCATCGATTACGAAAACTTCTCAGACACCCTGCCCGACAAGTATTTCCCCAAAGGCGCCAACTGGCTTTCGCTTGGACCCACCGGCCCACGCCGCTTGCGCATGGCTGTCGAACACTTGTGCCAACATCGCGGCGGCATCTGTTTCATGGTCGATCTCGACCCCCGCTGGGTGATCAAGCTCCTGCGCCGTGGTCAAATACAGGAAGCCGAACTCTACAAAGCGCACGTCGTCGACCAGGGCCTTACGCTCCTCAAGGCGCACGACATCAACTGTATGTTCACAACGCCGAAACTTCTCGAAGCCATTTGCGAAAAAGTATCGCTCAAGAAACTCGGCATCAAAGGTATCTTCTGCGGCGGCACGGAAATGACTCCGCAATTCCATCGCTTCGCCGTCGAAGAACTGCTCGACGGCATCTACTTCGCGCCCACTTACGGCAACACTCTGATGGGCCTTGCCACACACAAAGCGCCAACCAAAGAAGACAACTGGGCCATTATTTATTTCCCGCCAGCGCCTCGCGCAATTCTCGAAGTGGTCGATCCCGACAAGACCGACAACCTAGTCGAATACGGAGCCACCGGTCGCGTCCGTCTCACCACGCTCACCAAGGAATTCTTTGTTCCACGCTTCCTCGAACGCGACGAATGCGAACGCGAAGCTCCGTGCGATCAATACCCCTGGGATGGAGTTCGCAACGTTCGTCCGTTCTCCCGCTTTCAGAAAAATGTCGTTGAGGGAGTGTACTAATGCTGCACATTCCCATCCTGCGCAAGGGCACTCCCTATCGCAGCGTCGAAACCGAAACCGCTGTGCACTACCGCACGCGTGAGCCGTTCGTTGAATATTCCAGGGCCAACACAGGCCTTGTGCAGCGCGACCTCAACTCACAAGGTGAGGCGCACAAAATTCTATCCGCCTTTACCGTCGCCGAACTGATGGAAATTTCCAAACGCGCAGGTAAGCACTTCGGGGACGATGAACTCCCGCTGGGCGATTCTATGCAGTCGCCGCAGCAATATGTGGAATCGGTATCAGCCACTACGGGCCTGCCATGGGTGATGGTGCGCCGCAACATGACAAAAATCCGCGGCGTGATGGAAGAGATTGAAACCGTGCTTCGCGGCCTTACCCGTTTGCCGGATTTAAGCTTGCTTGATCGCGGCCATGGCCGTGTCGATGGCAATGCTGTCAGCTTTTTCCCTCGCGGCCATTCGTTAGGCGTAATCCTTCCCAGTAATTCCCCCGGCGTCCACGCGCTTTGGGTGCCGGCCATTGCCATGAAGACGCCGCTGGTATTAAAGCCCGGCAGTTCTGAACCTTGGTCCCCTTATCGCATCGCTCAAGCCTTCATCAAAGCAGGCTTGCCAAAAGAAGTTTTTGGTTACTACCCAACTGGTCACGCCGGTGGAGGCGAAATTCTCCGCCGTTGCGGTCGAGGAATGTTGTTTGGTGACGTGGGCGCCGCCAAAGCCTGGCAGGGCGACCCCCGCATTGAAATTCACGGCCCCGGTTATAGCAAAATTATCATCGGCGCCGACGAAGCCGGCAACTGGGAAAAGTATCTCGATGTGATGGTCGAATCCATCGTGCAAAACTCCGGCCGATCCTGCGTCAACGCCTCCAGCATCTGGGTCACCAAGCATTCCCGCGAAATCGCCGATGCGTTGGCCCAACGTCTTGCCAAGGTCACCCCGCGTGAGGAAAGCGATCCCCAAGCCGAAATCGCCCCCTTCGCCAATCCCGACGTTGCGCGCCGCCTAAGCAACGTGATCGATGGCGACATGGATTCTGATGTGACAGATTTCACCGCCAAATACCGCGACGGCTCCCGCGTTGCCGAGTATCAGAATTGCACGTATCTGCTGCCTACGATACTGCACGTCAACTCCACCGAACACGCCCTCGCCAATCGCGAATTCCTGTTCCCCTTCGCCAGCGTTGTCGAAGTGAAGAACGACGAATTGCCGGAAGTTTGTGGCCCCACGCTTGTAGCCACAGCGCTGACCACAGATCAGGAATTGATTAACCGCATGCTTGCCTCTCCGCACATTGGAAGGCTCAACGTCGGCCCTCTCTCAACGATGAAAATCAGTTGGGATCAACCACACGAAGGAAACCTGTTCGACCATTTGTACGCTCGGCGCGCCTTCCAAATGGCGTCATGAAGATTCTGCAGATCACGGCAGGCGCCGCGTCCATGTATTGCGGCAGTTGCCTGAAAGACAACGCGCTTGCCGCGGAGATGATGGCGCTTGGCCACAATGTGGTTCTGCTTCCTTTCTATACGCCCACTCTCACCGATGAGCGTAACGTATCCTCATCCAAAGTTTTCTTCGGCGGCATCAGTGTCTACTTGCAGCAGTCCATCCCTCTGTTCCGCAAGTTGCCGCGCTTCTTCGACAAGCTGCTCGATTCCGATTTCGCCCTGCGCTGGGCGGCCCGCCAATCCATCGCCGTAGACCCGAAATGTTTGGGCGAAATGACGGTGATGGTCCTCGAAGGCGCTCGAGGCCCGCTCGGAAAAGAATTCTCCAAGCTCACCGAATGGCTCGTCTTGGAGGAACATTTCGACATCATCTGCATCCCCTATACTTTGCTCATTTCCCTTGCACCAGCAATCCGCAAAGTGGCGCCACGGTCGAAAATTGTTTGCGAACTTCAGGGCGAGGACTTATTTTTGGATGGCTTGATTGAACCATATCGAGGCCAAGCCATGGACCTGATTCGCAAGCAGCTTCATAAGGTCGATCTATACATTTCGGTCAGCAGTTACTATGCCGAGTTCATGTCGAAGTACCTTGGCCTCGATCCGGCCCGAATTGCCGTCACCCCCATCGGCATCCATTCCGAAGATTTCCATGCACGTGAGCTGCGAACTGAGCCTCCGTACAAGGTAGGTTTCTTCGCGCGCATCGCTCCTGAAAAAGGGTTGCTGCAACTCTGTGAAGCCTATCGCTTGTTGCGTCAGATGCCAGGTGTCCCGAAAACCTCTCTTCAAGCCGCCGGCTATCTTCTGGCCGAGCACGAAGGCTACCTTTCCGGAATCAAGAGCAAGATGAAGGATTGGGGATTGTCCGATAAATTTCATTATCACGGCGCGCTCGACCGCGAGGCCAAAGCGGAGTTCCTGCGCGGGCTCGATGTTTTCAGTGTCCCTAGTGTGTATCACGAACCGAAAGGTCTCTTCCTATTAGAAGCCATGGCTTCCGGCGTGCCGGTCGTGCAACCCGCGTACGGCGCCTATCCGGAGTTGTTGATGAAGACAGGCGGCGGAGTTTTGGTGGAGCCCAATAATCCGCAAGCACTTGCCGAGGGCCTGTACGAATTTCTAACGAATCGCGATGCCGCCGCCCACGCCGGGAAGGCCGGAGCCGAAGGTGTTGTGAAGCATTTCACCGCCCGCCGGATGGCCGAACAAACGGTGAAGGCCTTTGAGCGTGTATTGCATTAGGAGGCTGACCGTGTTGCCTACGAAGCCAGTGCATCCAATACAGTTCTGCGGTTTTTCTGGATCACGGCCAGATAAGCGCGAGAAGTCGCATCCGGTTTCCTGCGCCCTTGTTCCCATTCTTGAAGCGTTCTGGGATTGATGCAGAAGGCGCGGGCGAATTCCCCTTGCGACATCCCGGTTTGCATCCGTACCTGCCGGACATCCACATCGCCGGGCAATACGATACGTCGTGTGGATAGCTTGACCTCGCCTCTAAGATGAGCCAGAATTTCCTTGCCGCTTTCTTCCAGTTCCACGCCAAGCTTTGTTCGTGTGCCGGTCGATGTTTTTTGGTCTTGTACCTTGGTTTTCATAACCCGCCCCTGATTTCTTTCTTGATTGCCGCCGCAATGTTCGAAAGCACATTCTGATCCGCCGCCGACAGATTTTGCTTCCGCGACTTGGCATAAATCGAAGCCAAGTAAATTCGTCCGGGCGGCGTTACGAAGAAATAGACAACCCGGAAGCCACCGCTTTTGCCCTGCCCTCGCCTACCCCAGCGAGCCTTGCGAAAGCCGCCCGCCCCCGGAATCACCGGGTGATCCTCAGGCGGGCAGGCAAGAAAGAATTCATCGCTTGCCGCGCTCAGACTCACGAGTTCGACTGCTAAGTTTTTTTGAGTACACGGCATTGCCGTATTTAGGTCAACCGAAAAAACCTCTCGACTGTGGTCACATATATGTGACTATAAGTGGAATGTTCGAGCTCCGCGGCTACATTGACGAAAACGGAACGAAACGCTTCGCCAAGTGGTTTAAGACCTTGAACGCTATCGCAGCCGCCAAGGTGACGATTGCCCTTACTCGATTGGCGCAGAGGAACTTATCCAAAGCAAAGGGCGTGGCGGCGTACTCGAATATAAAATTGATTTCGGTCCCGGCTACCGCATCTATTTTGGTAAGGACGGGGAGCGGCTTGTCATCCTGATTAGCGGCGGCACGAAGAAGCGCCAAGACGAAGACATTGCCGAAGCGCAGCGTTGCTGGATTGATTACAAACGGAGGAAGAAAAATGCCCCTTACCCATGACTTCAAAGAAACCATCCGGGCGCGTGCACAGACCGATACAAAATTTCGGCAAGCGCTCTTACGCGAAGCAGTCGAAAGCTACCTGAACGGTGACCTCGAAACGGGCAAAGCCGTATTGCGCGACTATGTGAATGCTACGGTTGGATTTCAGGGGCTTGAAGAGCAGACGGACATTCCGGCGAAAAGTCTCATGAGCATGCTTGGGCCGAAGGGCAGCCCGTCCGCGGCGAACCTCGCAAGCATCTTGAGCGCCTTGCAGAAAACCGAGGGCGTGCATTTTCAATTAGCATTACGGCCCTAAGTCGCCTGATAGGAAACAGCCGGGACGACGCATGTTCCTCAAAGGGTTTCTGGTATGGGGACGGGACGCCTTGCCCTGTTTACTTCCGGCACAACTTTGGCAGCATCGGCATTTCAATGAAGGCAAAACTTCCCGGCGTTGCCGCGTCGGCCTTTGCTGTAATCTCGGCCCCGTGATTAATTACAATTGGCCAGATATTGGAACCCAGAACGACCAACGCAAGCTTACGGCCCTTAAGGTTTTGCTGATAGCTGATGTTTTGATCGGACGTAACCATCACGTCGAAACCCGCAGCTTCTGTATCTTTCAGAAGGTCCCCGTTTTCAAGCTGTATGGGCCATCCCGTTTCGACAAAGGTGCAGACCTCATGGTGAGATAGAAAGCGCCGCACGCCCACAGGGACATTTTTATCAAACAAGATGCGCAACGCGATGACTCTTGGCGTAGGTCACAATCGCCTGGATGAAATCCGGCGGGACTTCAAACTGTTCGGAAATTTCGGCAACGCTCACGCCATAGTCGAAATTATCAACAATCGCGTTGACCGGCATGCGTGTGCCGCGCAGAACCGGAGCGCCGCTTTGTACACCCGGCTTGATTTCAACAAGCGGGCATTCAGACCAGTCAATGTTTTTGTTTGAAGCCATGCTGTGCCTCCCATCATCATAATTCCATGCTTTCGCCTCAAAAAGCCAGTTTCGCCGAGCTTCGATGCTCTCAAATCCCCGCAGTTTGACGCACCCGTACGAAATGTCGTACGCTAAACCGTGACTACACTTACCGCCAGTGACGCGCGCGACCGCCTCTACAGGCTTCTAGACGAAGCGTCGGAAGCGCACGAGCCAGTGTTGATCACTGGCCCCCGGTCAAACGCCGTATTAGTCTCTGAGAAAGACTGGAACGCGATGCAAGAGACCGTTTATCTTCTCTCAGTACCCGGCATGCGAGAATCCATTCGGCTCGGGATGGCCACTCCAATTGAAGAGTGCGATGGGACGCCCGGCTGGTAGTGGCTTGGCAAGTCGTCTTTACAAAGCAGGCTACCAAGGATGCGAAGAAACTGGCGGCTTCAGGTTTGCGTACCAACGCGGAACGGCTGTTAGCGATTTTGGCGGATAATCCGTATCAAAACCATCCCTCTTTTGAAAAGCTGCTGGGAGACTTGTCCGGTGCTTATTCGCGGCGCATCAATATTCAGCACCGCCTCGTGTATCAGGTGTTTGACGAACAACATGCCGTGAAGGTTCTCCGCCTATGGACCCACTACGAATAAACGCACCGCCAATCCCCGGTCACAACCCATTTCCCCTAACGTTTTCAACCAAATCCCCCATCCAAACTTCCCCACGCCTGCTAACCTAAAATCAAGCTTACGGTCGCCCTCAACGACCCAAGCAATTCGTTTAAACTAAGAGTCCCTATGTTGGTTGCATCGTCTCTGTCCAAACAATATCCGTCCGCCGCCGGTCCCGTGCGCGTGCTCGACAAAGTTTCATTCGAGCTGCATCGTGGCGATGCTGCCGCGGTCACCGGCCCATCCGGTTGCGGCAAAAGCACGCTGCTCCACTTGCTAGGCGCCCTCGACACCCCAACTTCCGGCGCCGTCACGCTCGACGGTCAAAATGCTTTCACGCTCAACGAATCCGCCCAAGCCCTTTTCCGCAACGACAAAATTGGGTTCGTTTTTCAAGACCACTGCCTGTTGCCGCAATGCACAGTTCTGGAAAACGTTCTCGCCCCTACGCTGATCGCCAAGCCTGATGCCGGCGTCCACGATCGTGCAAAATTCCTTATTGACCGCGTCGGCCTCACCACCCGCACCACACACAAACCGGCTGAACTCTCGGGAGGCGAAAAGCAACGCGTGGCCATTGCCCGCGCGCTAATTCGCAACCCCATCCTGCTTCTTGCTGACGAGCCCACGGGGAACCTCGACGAAGCCACCGCCGAATCCATCGCCGATCTCCTATTCGAACTGCACAAAGAAAACCGGGGCATCCTGCTCTGCGTAACGCATTCCTCCGATTTGGCCTCGCGCTTCCCCATTCGCTTCCGCATGCACCGCGGCCTTCTGGAACGTTCATGATCCAACTTATCTGGAACAGCCTCCGTTTCTACTGGCGGACGAACCTGGCCGTGCTCGCCGGCATCGCAGTGGCCGTTGGTGTGCTCGCCGGCGCCTTGATGACCGGAGAATCCGTGCGCCGCAGCTTGCTTGAATTGGCCGTGGGCCGCTTAGGAAAGACGGACGTCGTGGTTACCGGAATACAACCCTTCCGCGAAAATCTGGCGCAAGAAATCGGCGGCGTTCCTATGGTCGCAATAGAGGCCATCGGTCAGCATCAGTCCTCTGGTAGGCGTGCCGCAAAGGTGCAAGTCTACGGTGTCGATGCGCGATTTTGGAAGTTCCACGGTTGGAGCGGCGACGCTCCTTCGGCACGGCAAGTTTTCTTGAGCGAGGCGCTGGCAACCGAACTCAACGCCAAAGACGGAGAGTCTATCTTGCTTCGTGTCGAAAAGCCTTCCGAGATTCCCCAAGAGACGCTCCACGGAAAACGCGAAGAATCGTCACGATCCATGCGGTTCACTTATAAAGGGACAGCCCCTGAGTTTGCATTGCGGCCCCAACAAGGCGCCATTCTTGCGGCCTATGTGCCACTTACTCGCTTGCAACAAGAATTGGACGTAGCAGATAAGGCCAACACAGTTCTTATATCCGGTGGAGCAAATGCCAACGAAGCTGTGAAATCAAAGTTTGCGCTGGAAGACCTCGGTCTACGTCTACGCCAACTCGATAGCTGCAAATGCCAGCAACTCGAAAATGGCGCCGGTCTGCTTAGCGACGATCAAGTCCGCCTCGCCGTCGCCGCCGCCGCTAAGCTCGGACTTAAAGGCGTACCGATGCTAACCTACCTCGTGAACTTCACCACCAACGGCTCCAAACAGTTCCCCTATTCGCTGATCTCCGCAATCGATCTACCCGCCTTCGCCAACGCAAAGCCAGGACGAACTCCAGTGATCTTGACCGATTGGGCCGCCCGTGATCTAAACGCCAAAATCGGCGGCGTGATCCAAATGGAGTCCTTCGTCTGGAAGCAGGAAGGCAAGCTTGGAACAGAAAACACGGAAGCGGAAGTCACCGGCATTGTCCCTCTAATCGGCGGTCCGGGTGATCGCAACATGGCTCCCGACTATCCGGGCATCAGTGACTCCGACGACATCAGCGAATGGAATCCGCCCTTCCCGATGGACCTGAACAAAGTGCGCCCCGTCGACGAGGATTTCTGGCACAAGTACAAGGCCACTCCAAAAATGTTCGTACCATTGGCCGCCGGGCAGAAGTGGTGGGGCAGCCGCCACGGCAAGGTATCCGGTATTCGCATATATCCCGCGGACCCGCGTTTTGAAAGCGCCTTTCGCGAGTCGATTGATCCGGCAACCATGGGCATCTCAGTCAGCAAGATTCGGAAAGACACCCTAGCGGCCTCTGCCGGTTCCACCGACTTTGGCGAATACTTCGCCTACTTCAGCGCCTTCCTCATGTTTTCGGCTTTGATTCTGGCCGGTCTCTTTTTCAAGCTCGGCGTGGAACAACGCCTAAAAGAAATCGGTCTTCTTCGCAGCCTCGGCTTCTCCATGGGAAAGATTCGCATTCTACTTTTGGGCGAAGGCGCAGTGCTGGCCGGATTAGGAGCAATTGCCGGAATGGCGCTCGCAGTGCTGTTCGCCGCCTTCATCCTGTTCGGCCTTCGCACCTGGTGGATCGGAGCCGTCGGCACGAAAGCCCTGGCCCTACACATCACCCCAGAGTCCCTCATCGGCGGAGCGATCGGCGGTCTATTAGCCAGCTTGTTCGCTCTCCTCCTCTCCCTAAGAAAGCTACCAGCCGCAACGCCCAAAGGATTGCTCGGGGGCCACGTCGATTCCGTAACGCCCAAACGCCCAACGTTGCTCGTCGTTCTAGCTGCCGGATTCGGAGCCACCGCGCTAGCGTTGCTTGGCGCCACTGCCGCGGGCCGCATCCCAAACAGCACCGCATTCTTCGGCGGCGGACTTTGCACTCTCATCTCGCTCCTGATCTGCTTTCGCCTCTGGTTGGGGTCGGCCAAGCAAGCCCCGGTCAGCGGTCAAGGCGTATCGGCATTGGCCAGGCTCGGAATGCGCAACGCTTCAGAACGCCCAGTGAGAAGTGTGCTCTCAGTGGCGCTCATCGCCTCCGCAACCTTCCTCCTCGTGTCTGTCGATTCCTTCCGCCACTCGCCGCATTCCGCCAAGTTGGAGAAGGCTTCCGGCAATGGCGGCTATCCGCTGTTGGCTGAATCGCAAACCCCGGTCTATCACAACTTGGATTTGAAGGAAGCGCGATCCGAGTTGAATCTTCCGGAAGCAACTCTCTCACTTTGGCGCATCACCAGTTTCCGATTGAAGTCAGGAGAGGAAGCCAGCTGCCTAAATCTTTACAAACCAGAAAACCCAAAAGTACTTGGAGCCAAAGAAGCGTTTCTCCGCGAAGGGCGCTTCAGTTTTAGCGACTCGCTTGCCACAACGGAAGAGCAAAAGAAAAATCCATGGCTGTTGTTGCTCGAACCGCCCATCAACGGCGCGATTCCAACGGCCATTGATTTCAATTCCATGGAATATGTTCTCCACAAAAAACTTGGCGACGAAATCCCGGTCGATGGCAAAAAACTTCGTCTGGTGGCCTCGCTCTCCGATAGCATCTTCCAGGGTGAACTCGTCATCGCCGAGACGCATTTCCTGCAAGCTTTTCCCGCCTCCGAAGGATTCCGCTTCTTCCTTCTGGACGGCCCGCCTAGCGAAGCCGCGAAGATCACTCAAGTCCTGGAGGACTCGCTAGCTGACTCGGGCTTCGACGCCTCCCCCACCGAAGACAAGCTTGCCCGTTTTCACGCCGTGGAAAATACCTACCTTTCCACTTTCCAGATGCTAGGAATGCTCGGCCTTTTGCTTGGGACGGTCGGGCTGTCCGCCGTCCTGCTCCGCAATGTCTTGGAACGGCGGCGTGAACTGGCCTTACTCAAAGCGGTCGGTTACTCACCTAAGCAACTGGGTTGGGTTGTGCTTGCCGAAAATGGATTGCTTCTTGTAATGGGTCTCGCTATCGGGCTTGCCGCCGCGTTACTCGCCGTTGCTCCAATGTTCAAGGCAAACTCCGGATCGATCTTCTCAATGTTGAGTTTGCTGCTGCTCGTGCTGGCTGCGGGTTTGGCCAGCGCATTTCTCGCGATGCGCGCCGCCATCCGCTCCCCGTTGCTTGCCGGACTCAGGAGCGAGTAACCTGAATTCATGAAGATTATTCTGCTTGCCTTTCTGGCTCTAACCCGTTCGGCATGGGCCGCCGACGCGAAGACTCTTGCCTATGGAAAGTACCTGGTGGAAGAAGTCGGCAAATGCCAGGAATGCCACACGCCCCGGCTTGAGAATGGCCAGTTGGATAAAGAGAAGTGGCTAAAAGGAGCCGTGCTTGATTTTGCCCCGCTGCATCCTGTGAAGGATTGGCACAAGACCTCGCCGGATATCACTGCTTCCGGCAGGCTCTGGTCGAAATGGGGCGAAGCCGCTTTTCTGAAATTTATGCAGACTGGATTGACGCCGAAGAGCGCGCCGGCAGCACCGCCAATGCCTGCTTATAAGCTGAACGCCAAAGACGCGGAGGCTATCTTGGAGTACTTAAAATCCTTAAAATAACGTTCGCTATAGTTCTGGCCACCGCGTGTTTGACCGCGCAAGGACCGGCCAATGTAATGGTAGTGGTCAACAGCGCATCGGTCGATTCGCGCCAGATCGCTGAATATTACATGCGGGTTAGGAAGATCCCGGCGGGTAACGTTTGCCGCATCAACACTTCCACCGAAGAAACTGTTGACCGGGCAAAATACGATAAGGAAATCGCCGGGCCCATCAAGACATGCCTGAAGCAGAAGAACTTGGTGGAACAAGTTCTTTACTTGGTTACAACCCTTGGCGTGCCACTTCGCGTGGCTGGAATTTCGGGCGGGGTTACAGCCGATGGGGCTAGTGTAGACTCTGAGCTGACGTTGTTGTACGTGGCCTTGAAGGGAGCCGTAATTCCACCGCCTAAGGGATTTGGTCCCAATCCCTTTTTCAAGCAGCGCGACGTTCCATTCACGCATCCGCGCTTCAGCATGTACATGGTAACGCGTCTGGCGGCTTACGATGTGGCAGAGGTAAAGGCCATGATCGATCGTGGATTGAAGGCTCGCAACGTAGGCAAGTTTGTCATCGACATGCCCGATGCCGAGGATCGGGAAGGCAACAGCTGGCTGCGCGACGCCTTCATCTTGTTGCCATCCGACCGCGTTATTTTTGACGATTCGAACAAGGTGCTAACCAACCAAAAACAAGTAATCGGCTACGCGTCTTGGGGATCAAATGATCGTAACCGGAAGCAGCGCTTCTTGAACTTTGAATGGCTTCCGGGGGCGATCGTGACTGAGTTTGTCTCATCCAATGGAAGGACTTTCAAGCGGCCTCCCGAAAGTTGGAACCTGTCCAGTTGGGATAAGAAGGACGCGTTGAAATGGTTTTTCGGATCACCCCAAACTTTGTCGGCGGATTACATCCACGAGGGAGCCACTGGCGCCAATGGCAATGTAGATGAGCCTTACCTTCACCTTTGTCCTTGGCCTCAATATGTTCTGGTTTCTTATTTCAATGGCCGAAATCTGGCTGACAGTTATTATTCGGGCATCCCCGGGTTAAGTTGGATGACGATCGTGATTGGCGATCCGTTAACGCGCCTGCAGTAAGCGCCGCGCCTTCATATCGAACTTGTCCCCCGCCGCAAGGAAGTAATAGGGCTTACCGTCGGGTCCCGGTGTGTTGATGTCGTAGATTGCAACCTTGCTTGGTCCAATCACCTCGAAGGATGATCCATGCACTTCGATCGCCGTCGATTCATCAATGCCGATGCCCAGCAGTTCAGGATGCGCCGCCACCACTTGAACCATATCGTTCTCCCGCTTGCGCTTGATCAAATGTTGATCTACGGCGACGGGGTGTAGGAAGCCGAAGCCTTCCTCATAGCCTTTGGCCATCATGACGGTGTTTCCTTCTCTTGCGCCGCGCACCATGTAGGACGCTTGGATCGTGGCTCCGGCGGAACTGCCGGCAATGACTCCGCCTCTATCGAGTAGCGCATCCAGTTCGCGATGGGTGCGGGTGTTGAGGTACGAATCCACAAGGCGCCATTGGCGTCCACCGGCCAGCCAAACGCCCTTGGCTTTACGCAGTGGGGCAGCGAATTCTAGCGTGTCCGCCAGCTTGCGGTCGCGTGTGTGAAGAAGCGTTATGTTGGTGAATCCGGCTTTGCCAAGAACGCCAGCCTCACCACTATGC
Source organism: Bryobacterales bacterium (assembly GCA_043785065.1). Classification (GTDB taxonomy): domain Bacteria; phylum Acidobacteriota; class Terriglobia; order Bryobacterales; family Bryobacteraceae; genus JANXSF01. The sequence goes on from JAYVXT010000625.1 coordinate 13,004, forward strand.
GCATCGTAGGTATCGGGATCGCCCGCCGTTGGGATCAGCACGATGGGCGCATCGTATCCGCCGGCGAGCGCGGCGAAGCGGTCCATGATTTCCTTTCCAACGGCCCCTCCCCCGATAACCAGCAGCGATCCTTTCACTGGACCGGTGGCTGGTGAGTAGACTGGGGCGTTAGTCTGGGCGAACGCTGAGACGGCGAGGAGCAAGAAGCAAAGAATCGGGCGCATGATGCGATGATAGCAACATGTTCTCGTCGCGTCTCAAGTGGGAGACGGCAACCAATCGATTGATGCAAGCGGTGGAGGCGCGGCGCACGAGCGGCGCTCCCTTCCTGGATCTAACGCAGTCGAATCCAACGCA
>JAYVXT010000626.1:0-4246 GCA_043785065.1 Bryobacterales bacterium
CGGCGAGCACTGTTCTGCACAATCGACTCAGTGGGAAAGGGGCTTCCTCCCAAGCATCACTACTTGTCAAAAATAGGACATTTCTACTTTGCTGCGACAACCGGGTGCGCGACGAAGACTGAAAAGCCTAAAATCCTTGCGTACTCTTATACAAGCCAGTGTGCGGTGGGGCGGAACCCCTGTTCTGCGGTTGGCCCCCTGGCCAGCCTGTCAATGTCCTCGTAACCTCTTCAAAATCGTGGAACCGCATCTTCATGGTAATTTCTTCATCACTTTCAAGTCGCACACTTTGCCAGACCGTTCCCACTTCGTCTCTCTGGATCATTGCCCCAAGTAAGCGGGCAGGTCAATCGCGTACACATTCTCCACGACCGAAGCGGAAATCCGCAAAATGCCTGAGCTAGCGCTACCCCAGGCCTCGGTGTGACGGGCAACGCTCTTTTCCAAACTCGTTACGGGCGGCAAGCGCGGTTATGTCCTGAAATGACTGGAGACTATCAAGGTTTTGTTGGCGCCGAACAAGCGCACTTTGTACAACAGGCACAAAACGATCTCGCACACGTCTCAAAGATTAGAATTGGTAGATATGGCATCACGCGTCAAGGTGATAAATAAACGAACGGATGCCAAACCGTCCGGTCGTCTGGCGGAGGATCAGGTGTTATGCCCCAGGGGGGGACACTTCCGTCTGGACGCTCAAACGCTCAAACATGTGTTCCGCGGGCCTCTAGTCTGAAAATAGAATCGTCAAGGCCCTTTGCGATGCGCTATTCGCCTGGCCTTGATTTTACAATTGCGCGTGTGACGGAGAGCTTTTTCGCAAAACAATTTACACTCAGTCACTAAACGACGCTTCTCAACATCTGGGTATCATGATTTGCATTGCTAATGATCACTACGGCATTCTCGCTGCGATGCTGCACTCCCCAATTTCGCAAGCCTCTCCTGATCACTCCAGGAGAAAATTCTTTCTTTATATTTGACAAAGCCATTGCAATCATGGGCTACGGTGTACGTCGGATCAATAGGCTGGCAAGGCCAGCGATTTAACGTGGAGGCTCTTGCAAAATTGGGTCACCCGGCAAGTTTGAGCACGTCCGCTAACGCGCGAAGTTCGGAAAGTGAATCGAATGAACGCGAGTTCTGTGAGTCGCGACCGTTAGTGAGTCGGTTTTCGGGATTTTGTAAGAGCCTCCGTGGTAATCACTTTGTTTCGAAGCTGCTTCCTCTACCTGAGCAGTCGGGCCAGGGGGCCCGCCCGGGGTCCGCCCCACTGCACACAGGTTTTACCGAAGTCTGATGATGCTTCTTGCATTGGAATGTAGAAACTCTATGCCCCCGATTCCCATCGAGGGCTAGTTAAAATGCCCGTTTGAACCTGGAAGCGTCCAAGGATATCGTCGTTGGCTCTGATCGCGGTTGATCGTCCCTAGCTTTGTCGCAGGATTTAGTTATGCCGTTACTTCGGGGAGCAGTGTCACCGGCTCGCCGATCAGCAACGGTTTTCCGAACACCGTCTGCGTGTCGCCCTGCTGCTTCATCCACGCTTTTAGCTCCGCATTCATGGAAGCAAGGCGGGACGCTTGTTTTGGATCGCCTGCGAGATTGTGCATCTCGTGCGGGTCAGTCTTCAGGTCATAGAGCTCCTCGGCGGGCCGTTCGATAAAGCGTTTCACCACCGCCGCCGCTGCCGGATTCGTTTTCGCTTCCTCCAACCAAGTTCGCCAATACAAGATTCCGTTCCCCGTCCGCTGACGTGAAGTATGCGTATGGTGCTGGAACTCGGGATGCAGGTTTAGGATGTATTTCCATTCGCGCGTGCGCAGGCTGCGGATGGGATAAACGTTATAATCGCCATCTCCGCTTTGGGTGTTGAAGACGCGATCGCGATGCTGTGCCGTCGAGCCGCGCAGAATTCCGGCGAAGGATTTGCCGTCAAGACCATTAGGAACCTTGCCGCCGGCCAGTTCAATAAAGGTGGGCATCAAATCCGGCAGACAGATCATGGCATCACTAGTGGAGCCGGGTTTTAGCTTGCCGGGCCAGACAGCAAGGAAGGGCAAGCGAATGCCGGCGTCGTAAAGATCCCACTTGGCGAACGGCCACTGCGCGCCGTGATCGGTGGTGTAGATGAAGAGCGTGTCGCCGGGCACATGCTTTTGGACTAGCGCGCGGAATTTGCCGGCCAATGCGTCGGTTTGGGAGACGCTGGTGTAGTATTCGGCGCACTGGCGGCGCGTCTCGGGCGTGTCCAGCAAGGTGGGTGGCAGCTTGACCGTAGCAGGATCGTAGCCATCGTTCTTGACCCACGGAACGTGAGGGTGGCGTGAGCCGAAGAACAGGCAGAGCGGCTTAGAGGCATCGCGTGCGGCGAGGAATTGCTCCACCTCGCCGGTATCGGTGCACCCGACATTGGGCCCGTGGACAACGTCGAAATTGTAGTACTTGGCCCAGTCATTGTGCGCTACCTTGCCGAAGCAGGCAGTTTCATAGCCGAGTGACTTAAGCACGGCAGGCAGCCCCTCCACGCCGGGCTTCGGAGGTTTGTGGTTGGGCTCGGCGACATGACGGGCAGGCCACAGGCCGGTAAGCATCGACGTACGGCTGGGGCCGCAGGATGGCGAGGTGTTAAAGGCGTGCGTGAATTTCATACCCTCCGTCGCCAGTTGCGTCAGGTTTGGCGTGCGAATGTTTGAGGCGCCATAGGGCTCCGAGAAGAGCATTCCGTGGTCATCGGACATGTAGACGATCAAGTTAGGCCGGGGGGAATTTCTCGGAGTCTGTGCGGTCTGACACATTAGGGGACCGGTTGCCAAGCCCACGCCGAACATTTTGAGCGATTCACGCCGTTGCAGTTTTTTCATGGATTGCCTCTTGAATGCTTATGGGATGGACGCACAGCTGTGCTCCCCTCGAAACATCTTATGTTAATCCATGCTGCCCACGCGACCCGTCTGAATCGCGGGCGAGCAAAACCCGCCGCCCGCGACAAAGCATGTTCCTGGCGCTTTGACACCAGGGCCACCCAACGAACTAGAGCCGTCAGTTGTTTCTCAAGTCGCCCACTGGAAATTGCCTCCGTCCGATGAGGGTTTCGACGCTCCCGCCGCCTATTTGGATGGCTCGAATTTCAGTCCCGTTATCATCGAGCACGAAGAAGAGGCGAGTGGTTCCATTGAAGGGGGCAACCAGGAGCGTGAAAGTGCCGGTGCAATCGGGCTTCACTGTATATGTGCCCGTTATGGTTATCTCTAATATGTTGCCGTTTGCGCTGAGCGTTGCGGTGGCGGTAGTGCCGCCCTTCCCGTCGAAGGTTTGAGTACCGACCTCAGCAAACGGGCCCACGGGGGCGGGCCCTACCGTAATGAATCCAGTGGATGTGTATCCATAGGTCCCCTTTAAGCTGGCGTTTGTGCATCCCTTGTCATCGGCCTTGGCTGCGGGCGCCATGCCCAGAGCGAGTGCGACGATTGCGAAAGTCGTTGCGATTGTGCTGCGTTTCATGATAAGTCTCCTTTAGCGTTTCAATTCATAGGGGAGGCGATCCTTCTGACTACCTTGTCGCTCCCCCACTGGTACAGGCGGAAGCGCGCCGCGAAACCGGCCATGAGTGCAATAATTATTTCTTGGACGAGGACATCACCAATCTGCTGAAAGCTTGGCGCGCCGGCGACCAAGCCGCGCTCGACCAGTTATCGAAGTGTGTCTACGATGAATTGCGTCTCATGGCACGCCGCCACATGAAGAACGAGCGGCACGGCAACACGCTTCAAACCACCGCGTTGGTCCATGAAGTTTACCTGCGCCTGATCGATGTGACCAAAGTGGAATGGCAGCAACGCGCCCAGTTTTTCGCCATGGCTGCGCAAATGATTCGGCGCATTCTGGTAGATGCCGCCCGCGCCCGCGGCTCCAATAAGCGTGGGGCCGGGGCCGTACACGTGAACTTCGACGAAACCGCCGTCGTCTCCCCAGAGCCTGACCGTTCCATGGTGGCGCTTGACGACGCACTTGCCGCATTCACGCAAATCGCGCCCCGTCAAGCCAAGGTAGTGGAACTCCGTTATTTCGGTGGGCTGAGCGAAGAGGAGATTGTGGAGGTACTCAAAGTCTCGCCTCGCACGGTCCGGCGCGATTGGGAGTTTGCCCGCGTCTGGCTGGCTCGCGAGCTCCAAGCTTGATTTTTGGCCAGCCAAGCATTCGACTTTCAGCTATCATAAGTGGTCGCCCCCCATGACACCGGATC
>JAYVXT010000627.1:0-4242 GCA_043785065.1 Bryobacterales bacterium
GCCACACTACTGCGAAATCCGGATGCGTGTCGAGGAGAATTCCGGCGATGTCTTGGCGCAATGCCGGCGTTAACAGTCCCGGCCCTGATCCTGGGGCCGAGAGGATTTCAGCCAGTCTGCGGTAGAGCCGCTGCTTGACGTGTTTGGGCAGCGCCGCCATTGCCTGGGAATAAATTAGGTAGCTGCAAGGGTAACGGAACATCCGCGTCTTCAAGTCGAATTGCCGGAGTGATCGTCCATGAGAATCCCGTGGCCCCCTCACTTCAAATTCGGACGCAAATTTGCTGGAGCCTGTAATCTTTCCTTTGAGTGGAGCCTCGTCGGCGAAGAGCATGTAGCGCAGCACCTCTTCAATTTGCGCGGCCAGTGGCGACGCGGCTATGTTGGCCAATTCCTCGGCGCCTTGTTGGCCGGCGTCGTACTGTAAACGGGCGAGCAGATTGTGCAAATACGCTTGATGCTCCAGCACCATTAACGCTACTGGATCGCTGTGGTGGGAAAGATACCGGTCGTCATGAAATCGCCCGCCCAATTCCTTTATGGCCGTTCCCGGCTTGCGGTCGAAACTGCCAGGGTCGTCGGCGTCCCGCAAGAACGCATTGCCCATATGCAGATCCCGCTCAAATGTTCCGGTAATGTACCAGCCTCCCCAACGATGCTCGATCGGGCTGCGATGATCGGTAAGAAAACTTTTGGCGCGCATGGCCACCGCGCCATCGGTGCGGGTGAAAACGGAACGGACCAAATGGCCCGGTACACCAAGCGTCGCGGGCGTAGCATGGCACTGGACACAATCTTCGTTGCGCACCAGACGCGGCTTCGATCCCTTGCTTTGATCGAGAGTGTAAAAGACCGCTCCTCGTTTGGGGTCGACACCGGAAAGTTCCATGAGGCTGCCATCGGGCACGAAGCCAGCGTATGTGTTGTCATTGAAGAAAATGGCCCTCGGGGTTTGCGGATTGATGTACTTGTGTTGAAGACTGGTCTTTGAGAATACGAGCATTTGGGAAGAAAGCGGGATGTGCAACTCGCGCAAGATTGAAGGAAGATAGCCGCGCTCTTCGTCGAACTCAAGTTTCACCTTGCCCTGGTCAATCCTTCGGACCAGTTCGGTGATTGGGTCATGAAGATCGGTGGCGTCTTTTGGAGCGCCCACTAACGGGGCCGGGAAATCGGCATGTCCACCTTGGCCGAACAGGATTGAGGAACCGAAGATTGCAATCAGGATAACCAGGTCCACATATCCATTATACCCACCAGAACGATCGAGAATGGCGTGTTCCAATTCGCCAATTGAGTTTACACTCGGAAATGAGCAAGCTGCAAGCTGAGCTGTAAATTGCAGCATGAAGCTGGTAAGGCTCAAGTGGAGATTGGGAAGGAGATGTCGAAGGTTGGCGAACGCCAAAGCGCATTGGGGAAGAAGTTGCTGGATGCGGCAATCAGGGATGGGAGGGCGAAGGAAACGTTTTAGGCGCCGTTCTTCCTGCTCTTGAAAAACTCAAAGACAATGGGCATCACCGAAATCAGGATGATGCCCAGAATCACTTTCTCGAAATTCTTGCGTACAATTTCCCATCCGCCAAGATAGTAGCCGAGCATCGTCATCAGAATTACCCAACCGATTCCACCGAAAATATTAAACGATAGAAAGCGCTTGTAGCTCATGTTGCCAACACCCGCCACAAAAGGCGCGAAGGTGCGGATGATGGGGACAAAGCGAGCGTAGATGATCGTCTTTCCGCCATGTTTTTCGTAAAACTCACGCGTCCTCTGCAAGTGTTCCTGCTTGAACCATCTTGAGTCGGGGCGGCTGAACACCAGGGGGCCGGCCTTGCGTCCCAGCAAGTAACCCGCGCCATCGCCGATTACGGCCGCGGCTGCCAGCAGAATGATGATTGCGATTATGTCCAGATGCCCGGCGCCGGCAACCATACCGACAGTGAATAGTAAAGAGTCGCCCGGCAAAAAGAAGCCTGCCAAAAGACCGGTCTCCGCGAAAACAATGCCGAACAAAAGCGCATAGCCATACCATCCGGTCATCACTGTCGTTAGGAACTCGATCAGCCGATCGGGATTGGTAAGAGTTCTGAATACAAATTCAAAGAAATTGGAAAGCATCCGTTTCTAAGGCGGATGTTAGCCGCGGAAGTCTTTACGCAAACGATCAATTACGTCTTTGTAAATCTTCACTTTTCCTTGGCGCGTCAACTCCGAAACCAAGCCATCCTCAAACAGATCTTGCCGCGTACGCGCCTTTTTGGATTTCAACGCGGTAACGATGGAATCTCTTTCGGCGAGTATGCCGGCCAGATCGGCGGGAGTTTGCCCGGCTATCTTCGCCACGATGGTTTGCCCCATGACGCTGACTGGGCCGATGATGGTGCCAATGGGCTTTGAGAAAGCATCGGCAAAATAGCTGGCGGAACCAAGTCCTTCCACTGCGCCTTCGCGCTGGAACTCCGGAGTGGTTTTCACCTCGGCGCCGGCTATTGCCGCCAACTTGCGTAGATCGCCACCGGCGGAACCAACCTGATTTTGAATTTCCTTGGTTTTTTCCTGCGCCAGTTGACGAGCTTTCTCCGTAATCAATGTCGTGCGGATTTGGGATTCCACTTCGTTCAATTCACTTGGCCGTGAAGGAGTAATCCCGGTAAGCGTAGCAACCGCAAGCTTATTGCCTGGAGCGGTGATCACACCGGTAACACCGCCCTTTTGAAGAGCCGTGACGCTATCGCCCATTTCCTTGTTCATGCCGATTTCCTGTAATGGGTCGCTAGGCAGAGCGTCCTTGACCTGATAGTAATTAGCTCCAAATTTCTGAGCGATTTGGGCAGCTTCGCCCGGTGATTTGAGCAATGCAGCGCGAAGTTGATCGGCCGTAACTTGCAGTTTCTCCACAATCCCTTGCTTCTTGCGCTCTTCCGTCAGTTGGGCTTTCACCTCTTCAAAGGGACGCAGACGAGCTTCCTGCTTTTCGAGCAGTTGCAGGATGTGGAAACCGTACTCCGTCTTAATGACGCCGGAAATTTCGTTGGGTTTTAAGGCGAAAGCCGTATTCTCAAAATTCTTCACCGTCTGGCCTCGCGAAATGAAGTCCAAATCGCCGCCCTTGACGGCTGAGCCGGGATCGTCGGAATTCTTTTTGGCGAGTTCGGCAAAATCGGCGCCGCCCTTGATCTGCTTCAAAAGGTCTTTGGCTTTGTTTTCAATTGCCGTTACTTCTTCTGGTTTTTTGTCGGTAGTTTTGAGAAGAATATGGCGCACATGCAGCCGTTCCGGCGTGCGGAATCGAGCGTCTTTACTCTGATTGTACGCCATCAGCACTTCCGCTTCCGTCACCTGGTAATTGGCGGCGAACCGAGCCTGATCAAGTACCAGCAGATCGAAACTTCGTCGTTCTGGTTGTTTGTACAACACGCGGTTCTTAGCGAAATATGCTTGCACCTCTTCAGGCGACACATTGGCTTGCGCGCGGAACTTGTCTTCATTGAATGAGAAGTATTCCAGTTTCGCCGATTCTTTACGGCGGCGGTACTCCGCTTCCACATCCTGCGGGGTAACAATCACGCCTTCCATCGCTACATTGCGCAAACGGGTGAGCAGCATCTGCTTCCGGACATTCTTTTCAAATTCAGGAACGGTTAAGCCTTGCTGTTGCAGGAACTGCGTATAAACGTCGACATTTATTTGGCCGCCCGGGAACAGATTTGGGAGCATGCTGCGTATTGTTTCCGCCAGATCCTCATCGCTAATCTTGAAACCCATGTTGCCTGATTGGCAAGCCATGGCGCGCTCGGTGACCATCTGATTTACATATTCAGGAATGTAATTTTGAACCATTTCCGGCGGGAACTGCTTGTTACGCATGGCGTTTTGTATGCCCGCGGCCACTTCCCGAAGGGTGACGGTTTCTCCGCAAATCACGGCGACCTTCTGTTCAGTCGCGCCACTGCCGCCGCTTCCTGGGCCTCCAGGGATCAAATAAGTCACCATGGAAAGGGCAACCATTATTAACATCGCGGTTAACAGGTACCGGACGGATGTGTCCCGGCTACGGAAAAACTCAAACATTGACGTGGATCTCCTAATGAAAAACGGACTACCTTATATTATACCGCGCCGGTTGATCCGCTGCTCCGCTCAGTCTTATCCAATGCAGGATGAGCCTGGAGGAGGCCCCTATTTCTAATGCAAGAATGAGCCTGAAGGGGTCAAGAGCAACCATGCTGGGTGTTGACA
>JAYVXT010000628.1:0-4226 GCA_043785065.1 Bryobacterales bacterium
CTCGAAATTGTTCGACCAGTTGCGGCAACAGGGCGGCGAGGGGGACATCCCTATTCTTTGGTCGCAAAGCAGCCGTCAGTATGAAGAGGGCAGCGCCAACTTAGTTCTGACGGAAGATTCCGGGGCCGGCAGCCGCAGAAAGATGTTGATCCTTGTAGCCGCGGCGGTCCTTGTTAGTTTCATCGGTTCGTGGATGATTTCAACTTCAACCAGAACCCAAGCAGCGCCCAGAATGTCCGGCGCTCCGGAAGTGGCGAAAGAGATGCAGTTCTTCCTTTGGAATCGCCCAACCCCAAAGCCCGAAGTGAAACCAATCCAGGCTCCGCAAGCGCCGAAATTCGTCCCCGCCAAGAAGACGGAAATCGACAATGCCGCCATTCAGAGGGCAGAACAGGAACAGCAAGCAAGACAACAGGAAGAAGCCGCGCGCAAGAAATCGGAAGCATTGAAGGCATTGGGCCTCTCCCAATCCGGCGATGACGAAAAGAAAAAGAGCGAGGCATTAAAGGCGCTTACAAATTCGCGTTAACCTACCCGGCTATGTCAAAATCGACCTGTGAAGATTTCAACTTTGCTCTTTTGCTTTAGCTTGGCCTCGCAGGCTCAATTCCTGACGATCAATATGACCGTCGAGGGGATGGACTGCGTTTCCTGCGTCTCTGGGCTTGATGCCAAGCTGAAACGCCTGCGCGGCGTTGAGTCGGTGACGGTGGATGCCTCGAAGAGTCTCGTAGCCCTTAAGCTGGCGGCCAACAATTCCGTGCGAATAGATAGGATCAGGGACGACATAAAAGGAATTGGCTTTACACCCAAACGAGCCAGGATAACCGCCATCGGGAAAGTGCTTACCGAAGAAGGCGCGAAGCTTTTCGTAATCGAGGCAACCAATCAGCGCCATTCCATTGCCCCGGGATCGGAAAAGTTTGCGGCTTTGCTCAACTCCGGCAAGCCTGTGCTGGTGGAAGCAATCCAATACCCGGGCTCCACGCCGCAAGATCCATCAATCCTTGAACTGATCCACGTAACCGCCCAATAAGCCCCTAGACTTCCCGAGCCAGAACGCTACAATAGAGCGATGCCCGAACAACCAAATCAGGAGCCGAACAAGGAACAAAGCTTCGAGGCCGGCTTGGCTGAACTTGAAGCCGTGGTGAAGGAACTGGAGACCGAAGGCTTGCCACTGGAGCGCGCCATCCGGATTTTCGAAAAAGGCGTCACGTTAAGCGACCGTTGCCGGAAACAATTGGAAGAAGCTGAATCGAAGATCGAAATTCTCACCAAAAGAGGCTTGAAACTGGTTCCGCAACCATTCGACACCGAATAGCGCATGCACATTTCCGATTATATTTCAGAGAGCGGCAACCGCGCCGAACGCGCCCTTCACCTATTGGTTCCGGCGGAATCCGCGCTGCCGGTAACTATTCATAAGGCCATGCGCTACAGCCTTTTCGCCGGAGGCAAACGCATTCGTCCTGTTCTGTGCTTTGCAGCATGCGAAGCGGTAGCGGGTCAAATGGCGGGCATCGAAAATGTCGCCGCCGCGCTCGAAATGATTCACACCTATTCGCTGATTCACGACGACCTTCCCGCTTTGGATAACGACGACCTGCGCCGCGGTCAACCCACCAACCATAAAGTGTTTGGCGAGGCCATGGCCATCCTCGCCGGGGATTCCCTGCTGACCTTGGCGTTTGAAGTATTGGGAAGACTCAACACAACTCCTGAGAAAGCCATTCATTTGGTTGCGGAATTGGCCACGGCATCCGGCACTGTGGGTGGAATGATCGGCGGCCAGGTGGAGGACCTCGAAGGCGAAGGCCAGCCTCCCACGGTTGAACTGCTGGAACGTATTCACCGCGCCAAGACCGGAGCCCTGCTGCGCGCCAGTGTCCGCATGGGGGCTATCTACGCAGGCGCCACCAGCGCCCAACTGACAGCCCTTTCAAATTATGGCGAACACATTGGCCTGGCCTTCCAAATTGTGGACGACATTCTGGATGTGGAGCAATCTTCCGAAGAACTGGGTAAGACCGCCGGCAAAGACGCCGCGCAACAAAAAATCACTTTCCCCGCCGTCTATGGCTTGGAAGCGTCCCGTCAAATGGCGGCCCAAGAATTAACCTTGGCCCACGAAACGCTCTCCTCTTTTGGCGATCACGCCGAAAGGTTACGCGGCATTGCCGAACTTATCGTTCATCGTAGGGCATGAAGCCAAGGAAACTCAGACTCGATCAATTAGTGCTTGAGCGGGGCCTGGCATCCTCACGCGAAAAAGCGCAGAGTTTGATCATGGCCGGAATGGTGCTGGTTGGCAATCAAAAACTGGATAAACCCGGCAAATCCTTCTTCGATGACGTGAAGATTGAATTGCTGGAATCTTGCCCCTACGTCAGCCGGGGAGGCTACAAATTGGCGGCAGCCCTCGACGAATTCTCCATTAACCCGGCGGGAAAAATTTGCTTCGACGTTGGATCCTCCACCGGAGGGTTTACCGATTGCCTGCTGCAACGCGGCGCCGAAAAAGTTTATGCATTCGACGTGGGGACGGCCCAACTGGATTGGAAATTGCGCAGTCATCCACAAGTAATTTCCCGCGAAAATTTCAATGTTCGCCACATGCGGCCTGAAGATTTGCCTGAAAAAGTTTCTTTAATCGTTTGCGATGTGAGCTTCATATCCGTTACCTTAATCCTTCCGGCTGTCGCGCCGGCGCTAACCGGGGATGGGGAAATGGTGATACTGATCAAACCGCAATTCGAGGCCGGCCGCGATCAAGTAGGCAAAGGCGGGATCATTCGCGACCCCGAAGTTCACCAACAAGTTGTGGAGCGCATCACTAAATTCGTGGAATCGGAATTGAAGTTGAAAACAGCCATCATCCCTAGTCCGATTCTGGGAACGGAAGGCAACCGGGAGTTTCTACTTTATGGCCACCATTAGCTGCGTCGCGATCATCGCTAAACCAGGTGTTGCGACCGGCAGAAAAATCGTCCGGGAATTGATTGCTTGGCTGTCGGAAAGAGGTATTTTCACTCGCCTTGACGAACATGCGGCGGGGTACGCGGGGATAGGCCAATCTTTTTCTAGAACTGAAATCGCGGAGGGGATTCAGCTTATGGTCGTGCTTGGTGGCGATGGCACTTTGCTTGCAGCCGCGCGCGCCGTTGGCGACACTGGCATCCCCGTGTTCTCAGTCAATATGGGTAGCCTCGGTTTCCTTACCGCCATCACGCTTGATGCACTTTTTCCGGAACTGCAACGCGTGCTGCAAGGCGAATCAAGGATGGGCGTGCGCCGCATGCTCTCCTGTCAAATTCTTCGAAATGACGAAGAGATCGCCCATTATGAAGCGTTGAACGATGTGGTGCTAACCAAAGCAGCCCTGGCGCGCGTGATCGACCTTGAAACCTATGTGGATAATCATTTTATATGCCGCTATAAGGCCGACGGCTTGATCATCGCCACCCCGACCGGCTCGACCGCCTATTCCCTTTCCGCTGGCGGCCCAATCATTTTTCCCTCCGTCGCCGCACTTTCCATCACGCCGATTTGTCCGCACATGTTGACCAACCGGCCTGTAATCGTTTCCGATTCCAGCGTCATCCAGGTAATTGCGCGGGGCGATGATGATTCTATCTGGTTAACTGTCGATGGCCAAGTGGGCCAACCGCTGCAACAAGGCGACAAGGTGGTGGCGAAGAGTTCGCACAAAACCATCAATCTGATTCGTCCCCCGAAGATGTTGTACTTTGATGTACTACGCGCTAAATTGCATTGGGGCGAGCGCTAGCCGCGAAAGTCCCCAATTTCAGAACTTGCCATGTTGCATTGGAATTCCTGATCCATAAAAGAGAGCTTAAAACATGAAAAAGATTTCCATGACAACCTGGGTCTTCATTGCGATGGTTGCCGGCATCATCCTGGGTGTTGTTGCGCCCGACTTCGCCAAGAACCTTTCCCCCATTAGCAACATTTTCTTGCGGCTGATCAAAAGCATCATCGCGCCACTATTATTCGGCACTCTGGTTTACGGCATCGCCGGCGCCGGGACGCCAAAGGCCATGGGGAGAATTGGCGCCAAGGCATTTGCGTACTTCATTCCCGCCACAACTCTGGCCCTGTTCGTCGGCCTGCTGGCCGTAAACATCTCCAAACCCGGCGCGGGCTTGACGATTGACCGGTCAGCCAAGCTCGACCCCTCTTTGCAGCAAACCAAAATCACGGTC
>JAYVXT010000629.1:0-4217 GCA_043785065.1 Bryobacterales bacterium
ACGCAAAGAGCCAACCGGTGCTTGAAGTTTACGGTGCGGTTCGTGGGGTGGTGCTCGGGGCAGGGAAGCACAGAGTGGAATTCACCTACCAAAGCACACCAGTTCGGATTGGAGCCGTCAGTTTTCTCTGCGCTACTTTCGGATTGCTTATGCTCTTTGTGTTTAGAAGAAAAAAGAACGCGGCTTAAACGATATCTAAAACGGTGTTGCCGATGTAACGATGGTCCCTGAGGTGCGTATCGTCAAGTTGAGGAAGTAACTTCTAGGCGCAAGGTTCGGGCGCTGGCGGCATGCTGGAAAAAGACACACGCCCGGCCTGAAGCCGAGCCGGCTGGCCAGGGGCCAGCCGCGGACCACGGGGCCCACTTTTGAACGCACTTTCCGCTTTCATTTTAAGGGAGTGGAGGGAGCCACGCGCCAAAATTAAGAGAGTTTCTTGCGGAGCCAATCTAGGGCATAGATTGAAGCGATGGTACGGACGCGTTCACGATCACCCCATAGCTGAAACCGCTTCGCTTCGGCGCCTTCGGGAAATGCCAGGCCGATCCAAACTACGCCCGCGGGTGTGCCGTCTTCTCCCGCATCCGGGCCCGCGTAGCCGGTGACGGACAGGGCGTAATCGGCCCCTGTTCCCGCTTTGGCTCCTTGGGCCATGGCTATGGCAACCGGTTCACTGACCGCCGTGTGGCTCGCTAGAACATCCAGTGGCACCCCCACCATTTCGTGCTTCATTTGGGCGGTGTACGGGATGAAGCCGCCTTTGAAGTAGCCGGAACTGCCGGATACGCTGGTGATGCGTTCGCCGATCAAGCCGCCGGTGCAACTTTCGGCCACCGCCAGCCAGGCACCCTTAGCTTTCAGCTTTCGGCCGACGGAAGTTTCCAGATCGGCACCGTCGTCGGAATAGACGCGGTCGCCTAGCAGTTCCAGGATTGGCGCGGCCACTTCGGTGAGTAACGCTTCGGCTTCCCCGGCATTGTCACAGCGGGCGCGCAGGTGAATATGAATGTCGCCAGGAGAGGCTAGGATCGTTGTCGCGGGGTTGGTGTACTTTGTGTAGACCGGGGCGATCAATTGATCGAGATCGGATTCGCCCATACCGGCTACGCGATAAAAACGCGTGCGGATGGCGATGGGCGGCAGCATCTTTTTGATGCGGGGCACGCAGGCTTCCTCAAACAGCGGCTTCATTTCGCGGGGCGGACCTGGCAGGAGAACCACCACTCTTCCATCCTTGGCGATCCACTGGCCGGGAGCGGTGCCGCGCGGGTTGTGAAGCACTTCGGCTCCGTCCAGCACGAACGCTTGGCGCTTGTTGTTTTCGGCCATGTTCTTGCGACCGAACTTTACGAACATGGCGGCGATTTGATCGACGATTTCCTGATGGTAAGTTTGACCGAGTCCGAGCGCGGCAGCGGCGGCGTCGCGGGTGACGTCATCCTCGGTGGGGCCAAGTCCGCCGGTGATTAAAACGATATCGGCGCGGGTGAGTGCTCCGGCGATTTGGCCGGTGAGCCGCGTTCGATCATCGGCCACTATGGATTTTAGGATCACTTCCACGCCTAGCATGTTGAGCTGGTCGGTCAACCAAAGCGAATTGGTATCGATCTTGGTTGGGGTTAGAAGTTCAGAGCCTACAGCAATGATTTCGGCGTTCATCCCCAGATGGGCCTTCCGGCTATGCCGACGTCGACGCGGAACAGGGCGCTGGTGGTGGCGACAGCCATGGCCTTTGATGGCGTGAAGGCGATGCCGACGATGCCAGGCCCGGAAAGAAAGAGGCTGGCTTCCTTGGCGGGGGTGATACGAACAACGCCCCTTCGGCCAGCCAGAGAGGAGCTGACATATAAATTGCCGACGGCGTCGAAGGCGAGACCTTGCGGACGCCCCAAACCCCGGTAAAACACATCCACTTCGCCATCGGGCGCGACGCGGTGAACCACGTCGTAGCTGGAAGTTGTGGGCCCGGTAATGTAAAGGCACTTGTCGGGCCCGAAGGCCATATGGTATGCGGCGATAGAAGGTTCGACGGTGGCGAACACATAAATTTGGCGGGTGGGGCTAACCTTGAAAATTGTTCCGCTGCGGTCGCCGACGTAAAGATTGCCATCGTGATCGAAGGCCAGGCCGGTGGCGGTTCCCATTCCTTCGACGAAGATGGAGAGTTGCCCGTCGGGCGTGCATTGGTAAACGCTTTCGTCATTGCGGCTGGAGATGTAGAGCAGGCCTTGGCGGTCGAAGGCGAGGCCGGTGGCGTTGGTGATTCCGCTGAGAAACGGCGTGATCCCTTTGCGCGCATCGATTTTATGAACGGACACGGGGGTCTTTTGGCCGCGTGTTCCGCTGAAGGTGGTGTAGATGTTACCGAGGGCGTCGACGGCCGGGCTTGACACTGGATGGAGTTCGTCGGCAATCTGTATGCCGATGTCGCAAGTCCAAATGCTGGAGAGGCGTTCGCCATTGTCCACCAGTAGATTACCGTTGTCGGCGCCGATGGGAACTTTGGCGATAATGAACGACTGCGACCCGATGATGACCGGGGCTTGGACGTCCCCAACGAGAACTTTGGGGCGGGCGTCGCGGAAGAACCCTGTACCGCGAATCTCAAGTTCTCCTCCGGTGATGGCGGCGCCGGGCTGAACCTGGGCGATTTCCGGCTTGTCTTCTGAATCCTTAAATAATTGCATGCCTAATAAAGATTGAACCATCCTATGAGCGCTAATACAACCGCCGCGTAAACCCCCGCCCCGAGGTCGTCGACAATTACGCCGGTTCCGCCATGCAGTTTTTCGAGGTTTTGAATGGGCCAGGGCTTCCAAATGTCGAAGAGGCGGAAGAGGGCGAAGGCGAGTACGAAGCTTTGCCAGTTGAGGTGAGCGGCACCCACAAGTGTGAGCCAGACGCCCAGGACTTCGTCGATTACGACTTGTTGGGGGTCGTTGTTGCCGGTGGCGTCGATAAATTGCTGGGCCGCCCATATGCCGATGGGTGTGAACAGCGCGGTCAGGGCGGCGAAGTGCCAGGGAGAGGCATGGGCATAGGTTACAAGGGGCCAGGCAACTAGCAGGCCCCCGAGCGTGCCGACCGTACCTGGGGCCTTTGGCGAGAGTCCGCAGCCGAACCAAGTGGCGAGAGCGGTGGCAAGCAGGCTATTGGTCGTCTTCACTATCGTCCATGGGCTGGGTGGTTACTGGGATTGTATATTTCTCACTGGACCAGTTTCCTAAGTCGATTAGCTTGCAGCGCTCGGAGCAGAATGGCGTGAATGGGCCGCCGGGTTTAACTTCCTTTTTGCAGATGGGACAGAGCATGAGTTTATTTTAAACCTCTGAGCAACCCCAAGAGCGGAACGTTGGCCCTTAATGGGCTAATCCTACACCCGGTTCATCCCGGCCGCCAATGGCTTTGACCCTACTGGAATCAGGTTGAATAGCGGGGCCAGTTTGGCTCTGTTTCTGCTGATGGACTTTACGCGAATGACGGCCATGTCTCCGGAATCCTGATTCAGCACAAGCACAAATTCGTTGTCCGGAGTCGGCATCAAAAAGCCTGGATTCTTGCCGACCGCCATCACCGCGATTACCTTGTGGTTGGCGATATTCATAATGGCGCCGTCGCCGGATTGAGGGCTGGCACAAACAGGTAATCGACTTCGGGGGTGGTGACAGTGGTCATGCCGCGAGGGGGCGCGTCCGGCGAGAATCGTCGGCGACTTCGGTGCGGTAAGGGTAGACAATTCGACGGTGCCCGAGCCTTCACCGGCTAGGAAGAGTTGGCCTCCATCATTCTTGAAGCACGAGTAATCGGAGCGGACCACCGGGCCCTTTGCGCTTCTAACTGCTTCTAACACATTCGTAAACTCCTGGAATTTGATTATTAGCCGCGAGTGAGCGAATAAAAAACGGACTGCTACAATTCCCTAATGCGATTCACTACAGTATTTTTCGCTGGTTTCCTTTCTCTGCCATTGTTGGCCCAGAGACCGACGGTTGTCCTTGACTCCGGTGTTGCGCGGCTGATGGTCGACCTTTTGGGTGGGGGCATCGTTGGCTTTGAATTCAAGGATGCGCCGCTGAATCCTTTTACTTGGGAACAGAAGGGCGGGGAGCAAGAGGCTCGCCCCCGGGGACATTTCCTTTGTCTGGATCGTTGGGGTGCGCCATCCGATGCTGAGAAAGCCAATGGCATGCCGTTCCATGGCGAGGCTTCAAAAGTGC
>JAYVXT010000630.1:0-4205 GCA_043785065.1 Bryobacterales bacterium
CTATATGAAAGCTACAACCATAGCGGTGTTAGGCGCTCCCATGGACCTCGGCGCGGGGAGAAGAGGCGTTGATATGGGTCCATCGGCTATTCGCGTGGCAGGGCTGCAGGCGCGATTAAGCGAACTAGGTTACAAGATTGAGGATTGGGGCAATGTTGAAGTCCCGCAGCCGGAAGGTTCGCGCGTGGGCTCGAAAAGAGCGCGTTTTTTGGCGGAGATTGCACAGACTTGCGAAAGGATTCGAGACCAGGTAGGGCGCATCGCCAGCCAAGGGATGTTTCCGCTGGTGTTGGGCGGCGATCATTCGGTAGGCGCTGGAACGGTGGCCGGGATGTCGTCTCACTTTGCCAAGAGCGGCCAGAAGCTGGGTTTGATTTGGGTGGATGCGCACGCCGATATGAACACGCCGGCGACGTCTCCTTCGGGCAATGTGCATGGCATGCCGCTAGCTTCCATTCTGGGAATGGGGCCGAGGGAATTGACAAAACTGGCGGGTATTTCGCCGATGGTGGACCCTCGGAACACGGTGCTGGTGGGCATTCGCGATGTAGACGTTCATGAGCGCCCTCAAGTGAAGCGAATGGGCATGCATGCCTTTACAATGCGTGACATTGATGAACACGGCATGATGAGTGTGATGCGGCAAGCGCTGGCGATTGCGAGTGACGGAACGGCGGGAGTGCATTTGTCGCTCGACATGGATTCGTTGGATCCGGGTGAAGCGCCAGGAGTGGGCACGCCAGTGCGCGGAGGGCTGAGTTATCGGGAAGCCCACTTGGCGATGGAGATGGCTTGCGATTCGGGATTGTTGGAATCGATGGAAGTGGTGGAAGTGAACCCGGTGCTGGATGAACACAACCGGACGGCGCAGTTGGCCGTCGAACTGGTGACATCAGCATTAGGAAAGAGGATTTTGTGAAGTTACGAGTAGCAGTGGTGTATGGCGGGCGCAGCGGCGAGCATGAGATTTCGCTGCGGTCGGCTGAAACGGTGATTCAATCGCTGGACCCTGAACGGTACAAGGTGATCCATTATTTCATCGATAAGGAAGGCCGGTGGAAGCCCAAGGCGATTGCGCCCGAGCCGAACGGGAATCCGGAGATCGACGTGGTGTTTCCGGTATTGCACGGAACTTTTGGCGAGGATGGAACCATTCAGGGACTATTTGAGATGGCCGGGCTACCGTATGTTGGTTGCGGCGTGCTGGCTTCCTCATTGGCGATGGATAAGGAAATGGCCAAGCGTGTGTTGGTCGGCCATGGAGTGACGACGGCGGAATATATAACGGTGTTTCGCGAGAACCTGGACCCTTCGGCGGCGCTAAGGGAACTGCCGTTTCCGATGTTTGTGAAGCCGGCGAATTTGGGTTCGTCGGTGGGCATCACGAAGGTGCGGAACGAAGCTGAGTTGCGCGCGGGATTGGCCGAGGCGGCGCAGTACGACCGCAAGGTGATCGTGGAACGGGGCATCATCGGGATGGAGTTGGAGACAGCTTTATTGGGCAACGCGGCGCCTGAGGCCACGATTCCGTGCCAGATTATTCCTTCGCGCGAATTCTACGATTACGAAGATAAGTATCTTTTGGACAAGGCGCGGATTGTGCTGCCCGCGCCGATCGGCGATGAGAAGACGGCCGAGTTGCGGAAAATTGCCGTGAAAGCGTATGGGGCGCTTGGTTGCGAGGGAATGGCGCGCGTGGATTTCTTGTTGGAAGAAGCCACCGGCACATTGTACTTGAATGAGGTGAACACCATTCCGGGATTTACTTCGATCAGCATGTATCCGAAGATGTGGGGGAACATGGGATTGCCGATCGAGAAATTGGTGGACCGTCTGATTGAATTGGCGCTGGAGCGCGATAGGGCGAAGAAAGCCACCAAGTATACGAAACAATAACCATGCTAGCCACCCTGCCATTATTGCTTGCACTCTTCCAAGAGGAAGATTTTGTCCGCCCGGTGAAGTCGTTTATCGACGTATTCACAACGGTGGAACGGGAAGCGGCCGACCCGGTGGATTTGAAGAAAGCATTCTACGAAGGAGCGCTACCAGGCATGTTGAAGCGGCTGGATCCGCATTCGGTGTTCTTCGACCCCGACCAGTTTGAGCAGTTGAAGCAGATGCAAAAGTCCACCAGCAAGGGCTTCGGCAGCGTGGTGAGCGTGCTTCCGGGGCGCGTGATTGTGTTGCAGACGCAGCCTGGCTCGGCGTCGGCGCGAAGCGGTATTTCGGCGGGTGATGAGATTCTGGCGGTCAACAATATTCGGCTGGATTATTTGGAAATGGACCAGTTGATTCAAGTGCTAGGCCAATCCCGCAACAGTCCGGCGCAGTTAGTGGTGCGCAGACCAGGAAACGCCCGCCTACTGCAATTCACTTTGACGCCGCAAGAGATGCAATCCCCGGCGGTGGAGCGGACGTTCTTATTGAAGCAGGGCGTGGGGTATGTGCGCGTGGGCAGCTTTGATGAGGACACGGGCAAGCATGTTCAGGAAGCGATTGAGAAGCTGGGCGGCAAGAAATTGCGCGGTCTGGTGCTGGACCTGCGCAACAATCCTGGGGGCGTGCTGCCAGAAGCGATTAAGACCGCGTCGCTGTTCTTGAAGCCCGGTCAGAAAGTGCTTTCGGCGCGGGGACGCAAGGTTGCCGATCAGGATTTGAACGTACCCGATGGTAACGTTCCGTACGCATTTGCGTTGAGCGTCCTGATCAACTCAAAAAGCGCGAGTGCTTCGGAAATTGTAGCGGGCGCGGTGCAGGATCATGATCGCGGGACGGTGATCGGCGAGACTAGTTATGGCAAGGGGCTGGTGCAGAACGTATTTCCGCTATCGCAGAACACCGGCATCGCGTTGACGACCGCTTATTACTTTACTCCGAGCGGGCGGTCGATTCAAAAGACGCTAACAGGCACATCGCTGGAGCAGACTACTTCGCATGCCGGCGGCGAGTACAAAACCGATGCGGGACGGATGGTGAAAGGCGGAGGCGGTATACAGCCGGACATAGAAACGCAGCCGGAGGGGATGACGCGGCTGCGAATGGCGCTGGATGCATCGGGTTCATTTCCCAACTACGCGACGGAGTTTTTGAAGCAGCGTCCGGCGCCGGTTGTGAATGAGAAATTCCGGGCTCGAGGCCAGGTGATGGATCGATTCCGAGTGTGGCTTTCAGACCGAAGTATTCAACCCGGGTTGAAACAGTGGTCCGAGGATAGCGATTGGATTGAG
This sequence comes from Bryobacterales bacterium, assembly GCA_043785065.1. Classification (GTDB taxonomy): domain Bacteria; phylum Acidobacteriota; class Terriglobia; order Bryobacterales; family Bryobacteraceae; genus JANXSF01. Next base: position 3,231 of record JAYVXT010000630.1, read on the forward strand.
GTTCGGCTGACCCAGGAGATTTTCAATCAAGCGCTGGGTGTGGAGAAGGGCGATGAAATAGAAGCGGAGCGTGACCCGGCTATTTTGGCGGCATTGCGTGCGATGAAGGTGGAGTGATTGGATCGCCCGTTGCGTGTTCGCAAATCTGATATCGCAGAAAATCATGCACGGCGGAGCGGACTGTGCGGTTGTTTGAGGTGATCACGCCCCTGGCGCCCGTGGGCGTTTCCTCATAGGCATATTTAATCCGGTCCTTGCGAGCGCGCATCGTTGGGACGCCGTCAGGCTCCTCGGCATGAGTTGCCAATGGGCTTTTAAAATCCCCGGCCGCGAACTGTTTGGAAATGGATTGCAAATGTTCGCGAATCAGCCGGAGCGTATCCGTACCGGCTTCCTGGTTCGCGCTAACTTCGATAGATCCACCATTCGGCGTGAGCAAGAAAGGAAGGCGGACCTTGTCCTGATCGAAGCCCATTGCCGCGTCGCCACGCTGCTTCATTTCAGCCAAATGCTTGCCGTGCTCCTCGTGCGACATGCCGACAGGCATGGAGGAATGTTGCTGCGCTACTGAGAGAGGGCTGTTGCGAATTTGCATGCCATGCTTTGAGCGTAAACCCTCGAACGAGTCCGAAAGTCAAGAGGTTTTTCGATTCATCCGTGGCATCCTCTTTCCAACTCGATAGGATGAAGCAATAGAGCCGGTGCGGTTAAGAATTGGACAACTTGCCCAACGGTCGGGCGTAAGCACCGACACCATCCGATACTATGAGCGGATCGGCCTTTTGCCCAAGGCTGCAAGGCCGCCAAGTGGTCACCGCGAATACGGCGAAGCCGCAGCCGGAAAAGTGTGGCTTGTTCGGAACGCTCTGCGATTCGGATTTTCACTGAAGCAGGTGGGGACTTTTCTTGGAGTTCGCCAGGCAGGCGGCGCGCAGTGCAAGAATGTGCGCGCGGAGGGAGCTAAGGTTTTGGAAG
>JAYVXT010000631.1:0-4195 GCA_043785065.1 Bryobacterales bacterium
GATTGCCACGTTGACAGCCGCTATCACGCCGATGACGTTTTCATTTTCTACGCTTACCTTCCACGTGAGCTAAAAATGATTGAAGAGAGCTTTGGTCCCAAGGGCGTATCGCAGCACATTTGCAAACTGAAGGAACATCACGTATTGCATTGGAGGAAAGCGGTAGGCGGTATCCCTCAGATTTCCGTGTGGGACAAGTCAGAAGAATGGTTTATAAATCTGGAGAATGACAACCGATGAATGAAACAGAGGAAGAAAAGAAAATCAGAGAAGACGCGGAGCTTCAACAATCCTTACAGGATTCCGCCGATGAATTGGATCAAGCGCAAATTGAATTGGAAGCGGCAAGCGATACCGTACCCCGCGCTGAATTCGACGCGCTCAGAGAGCAAGTCAAGGCGAGTACAAAGCGCTTCAACAAAGCGTTGAATGCTATCCGAAAAATGAAGGGCTCAGAACCCGAACCTGAACCACAATTGGAAATTCCGGCTCTGGCTCCGGCGGCTCCGGCGGCTCCGGCGGCTCAACGAAAACCGGGGATGCTTGACACGATCCTAGGGGGTATGGTAAGAAAGACAAAGTAGGAGGTAAGTTATGGACGGTTTCCAATTGCCGCATGTCGATCCAATTAAGGCGTTCGCTATCTTGATTCTAGCGGGCGCTGTGGCGGCGGCGGTTATACACGTGTATGATGTTTACGGCGCTCCAACATTGCGGGGGTTTGAGTCGAAGATCCTCAAAACTCCTGTGGTGGAAAGCCAAGGGGGTTAAGCTTTGAAACCAATCCTGTACACAGCACTCGCGTTTTCAGCTATTTTTATTGGTATGCGTATCGGCGGCGACATTCTCCGCATGATGCCCGTATCCAAATAAACCAGAAACTCCAAGCAAACATGACGTTTGCTTTAGACCCGCTTTTGAGCGGAAAGGTAAAGACGGTAAGATGCCAAACAATCAAAGAATTTCGACGGGGATAACCACGGTTTCACGTCAAGAGTTAATCGGCAATATCAGCCTAGCGAACACAAACGCGGCGGCGACGTTGAACAATGGCGGCGGGTTACTTCCAGCAGACCGATGGTACAAGGGTCTCTGGTTAACTTTCGCGGGACGCATGACAAACCCCGGCGCAAACGGACCCACGGGCGTATTGGCTGACGCTCCATTTTCACTCATACAAAACGTGCAAGTTTCGGGATATCATCGCTTGCGCGGCGCGAATGAGGTTTTCATCAACATGCGCGGGGTTGATCTTTACAACCTTAACCGCATCTATTCCATGTCCGTTCCTGCCATGGAACCGGCATCAACTGGGTACCCAACGTTTACCCCTTCGTTGAGCGTTACCGCAAGCGCAACGAACGACATCCGTTTTTCGATTTATGTTCCTTTCACTCCATTGAACATTCCCATTGATAGCCAATTCGGCTATATGCTGGATGCTCCAAATTATGACCGTTTAACCCTAACGGTTCAGTTTTCGGACGCGAAAAGCGTGTTCACCGGCCAAACGGTTCAACCAACATTCACGGCGTATGGCTCAAACTCAGGAAGTCCTTCCATCAACGTGACGGGCGAATTCGTGCTAGGCGGAAACAACCTGATTGGTTTCGTTCCGGCCCGCACGTGGCGTTATTTCCAAGAGTCCACCACGGGCGATATCGTGGCGGCTTCTACGTCCAATTCCCGGCTGTTCAACCTTCCACGCGGAAACTATATCCGTGGCGTCATGGTCAAGACGGGCATCAAGGCGGCTACAGTCACCGGCGGAAACGACGCCTATCTGTCCTACAGTGATACGGTGTTAAGCACGCTTCAGGTTTTCCGTGGTACAAACCGCGTCATCCGTTCCTTTGTGGACTTCAAGACAATCAAGGAAGCAAACCAGTTTGACGGGATGTACCCGCAAACCGGCTATGCGATGATTGACTTTGTCCGCAACTGGCAACTGGGCGAGAGTTTGGATACCACGGGACTAGTGGCGGGTGCAACCGGCGACGTGGATGTTTACTTGCAAGCTAACATCACGGGCGGCGCAGCTACGGCGGCTTTGTTTGCGGTGGAAGAACTTCGCGGTAAACCCTACAAAATCGGCACGCGGTAGACGCTTCAGGACAGCCAAAAGGGAAGCCGTAAATAGTAGGCGGCTTCCCTCGATTCTTTCAAAAGGGGAAATGATGTTTCAGAACTCAGATAGCGGTATTGATTGGGGTTTCGGCGCTGGAGTGGTTATCAGCGGTGATGGAGAAATGTCCACCACGATAAACGGCGGGGTTGGATCTCCGCGTTACTCATGCCCTTCATGCGGAGGCGGCCGTGGCGTTGGATACGGCTATAGCAGCGGGATCAATGCCCCCATGCTTATTCTTGGAGTCGCGGTGGTTGTGTTGCTATTGAGGAAATAGACTTATGGGATTAATACCACGCGACCGCATTGCAAAAATCATCCTTGGCTTGGGTGGCTTATTCGTGGTATCCAGGAACGCAACCAAGGAAACCGGAACCGGAGCGACGGCGGGCGAACCCGGCGGGCGTATTGAGGACATCGCGGACGCGATACAAAAGATGGAAGGGTGGTTTCCGGGCTCAGTTTCGTACCAGAATAACAACCCAGGGAATTTGCGCTATGTCGGACATGTTGCGTTTGGCGGGATTCAGACGAGCATGGGGATTAAGAATTTTAGCAAGTTCGATTCCTATGCGGACGGAAGAAAGGCGCTTATCTGGCAAATTAAGAGCTATGCAGATCGGGGGGTTTCCTTCCGGGAATTTCTCAATGCTTATGCGCCATCAAGCGATAACAACGACCCGGAAAACTATTCCAATTTTGTGGCAAACTGGGTTGGCGCTGATCCTGATGAAAAGCTTTCGGCGTGGGTGTAGACAATGGGTTTATTCGATTCATATCTTCCGCTGGTGGACACAGACCAACTCAGTTCCCGGCAGACAATCAATGTCGCGGACATCGCGGCGAATTGCGTGTGGAGTCCAGACCCGGAAGATATCAAGACGGCGATTCAATCAGTAGACACGGTACAAGGTGTTTCCTCAGTCAGTCGCGAACTTGCGGTTATGTCTTATTGGTCGGTGGACTTGCAACCGACAGACGGCGCAACGGTGGGGATGCTTAGATCTCAAATCGTGCAAGCGCTGAAAGATGCTTCAGTTTCGAGTGGTACGGGTTGCTTTAGTCCCACGGTGGGCGATATCACAATCAAGCAAGAGGGTGGTAAGCTTCCAGGGGCGGGCACGACGGCGGCGGTGTCCTTAACCGCTATTGCAGTGATAGTAGTAGCGGTAATAATTCTTAGGAGATAACGACAATGGAAAAGTGGGGAAAATGGATGGTTGTTGGCGGCTTAGCAGCCGATGTAATTGACGCTTTCACGACTCAGAAGGGCGGCGGCGGTATGCTATACGGTACCGGCGGCGTGCTCAGTTCGTTTAATACGGCGCTTCCGGGCGGGCTCAAACCCGGCGAAATGGTAGCAGTTGTGGGCGTTGTCTTGACGATGGTAAAGTAGTTAAACTTGAAAGGGGGTAACGCTCATGGCGTTTAGTTGCGACGATTACGGGGTATGTGACGACGGGTTTGGATTAGGCGACCTTGCACCGGATGACACCGGCATTTTCGACCCCACTAATTGCGACGATAACGGCAATTGTGACCCGGGGTGGCTGGGTGGCAGTGGTAGCGATTGCCCTTTGGGCTCAATGGATGATAACGGCCAATGCGGCGACTACGTTGGTACCGCTGGAAGTGGTGTCAAGGTAAAGAGCGGCGGTGGGTGGGCAAGCGTTGGTAATTTCCTTGGCAAGTTATTCGGTGGCGTAGCGGGACAAGTGGGGGGTGTCCGTTCCGGCGCTCAGGGTAGTAGGAAATCTTGCCGTGGATTCGACGCAAGCGGGCAAGCGGTAACCGTGAGTGTTCCGTTGAAATCGGCTTGTCCAACTGGGACAAGTTTGTATCAGCAGCGCGCAACAACAGGCGGCGGCGGCAATAACAACATGTTGTTGCTTGGTTTGGCGGGCATCACAATTTTGATTCTGGTAACGAGGAAATAATTTATGGCAATGGATTTTAGTTCATTGGGTGGCCCCGGAATTGGTACATCTCCGGGACAATGCCCACTAACCCCGCAGGGCGATTGTACCTATGGCGGTGACACGGTTTCGTGTACCCTTATTCGTGAGT
>JAYVXT010000632.1:0-4184 GCA_043785065.1 Bryobacterales bacterium
TACGGCATAGCGAATAAGGCCACTTGCACAGACTCCGACGGAGGCCTGATCTCCGTAATGCTTATCGTGGGAAGCGCCGGGATGATGTGCCTGCTTGAAATCATCAAGTACGATACGAAGCCGATCCTTCATCCGCCGACCGCAGCGGACTTGGTTTTATACTGCCCTTGGGATAATCCTGGAGAACTTCTGAGCTCCATGGGGTGATTTGTTTTTCAATCTGTCCACGCGATTTGTCTTCGGCCACTTCTAAATCGTAACTAGCCTGTAGATTTCCCAGCATTTTGCCCTGGTCCCGAAGAACCGGCCAAGCCGCAAAGCCGTTTCCGCCGTAACGGAGCGTCGCTGATGAATGATCTCAGACACCCGCGTTGCCGGCGCCCGTAATTCCATTGCTAAGCGGTTCATGCTCATTCCCAGCGGTTCAAGAAAATCTTGTTTACGCGTGACGCCAGGATCCTCCCCTCCTCGGTCGACCCATCGAAAGCAAATCTTTATTAAGCATTTACGCGTATGCTGTATCGGCCGGCCCGGTCAGATTGTAGACGCTCAAATCGGTTCCCCGGAATACACGCCAAATCCTGCAAGGCGACAGCCGCACCTATAACGATATGCGTTAACCTGGAAACGGCAGTTGGATAATGCTCTAGAATTTGTTCAAGCATCCGGCCAGCCCCCGATGATAATCGGGGAATCTGCCACTAGCCTTGGTTAAACAACAAATTAGCGAATGACAGGTATCGCGGAATCCCCCGATTGCCATCGGAGGCTGGTGCGTGGTTGTGTCACCCAAATGAGGAAATACGCCGCACGCGGAACTGCCTTTGCCTCAAGCAGCCTGGGTCTTTCAAGTCAACTCAACCGCCGTTTTCAGGGTTAAAGATACTAAGAAAAAACCGGCGCCTGCGAGCGCGCCGGTCTCCCTTATTTATCTCCCACCACGATAAGGCGCGGGCGTTACAACATACCCCGTGTTACTCAGGCCAGAACCATTACCTCGAGCATCAAAGGCCCTTATCTGGTACCCATAACTGGTGTTGTAATTCACGGTCATATCGCTGAAGCTGAGCTGGTTACCCGCGACATTCGCCACAATCGAACCATCGCGAATAATCTGGTAACCCGTCACTCCAACGTTATCCGTACTCGCCGTCCAACCTAGATTCACTTGGGTCATGCTAACAGCATTCGCCAATGTCAGTGTTGGGGTCGATGGCGGTTGAAAATCGCCAGACGGACTAGCTACATTCACCGTAACTTGCGCCGTCGCGCTGCCGTTGCTGTTAGTAGCCGTCATCAAGTATGTGGTGGTTACGATAGGCGTCACAACCTTCGACGACATCCCCGTAACATCGCCAATACCAGCAATACTGAGGCTGGTTGCGCCACTTACAGTCCAGGCCAGCATCGTTGACTGTCCTTGAAGAACCGAAGTTGGTGAGGCAGTGAACGAACTAATCGCCGGACCCGGCGCGGTAACTGGCGCGCCCCAAATTAGAACCGCCATGGCTGTTCCTGTCTTTTCATAAAAATCCAATTGGATCGAATGATTGCTTTGCGTCAAATTCTGCCGCACGACGTAACTGGCCGGGGACTGATCTACCCAACGGTCCAGAATCAAAACGCCGTCAATGTAGAGACGCACGCCGTCCGATGCTGTCAGTGTAAACGTTGTAGTTCCCGCATTGAAGAAGAACGTCCCCAGCCATCGGGCCGAGAAGCTACCGCCAGGAACCGAGCCACCCGGAGAACCGGCGCCCCAATTGAAACCGATGCTGGCATCGGTCCGGGTAAGCATTGGATTCCCGGAAAGGCTCGTATTGTTGTAATAACATCCGGTAAATGCATTGAATACCGGACCAGGGCAGGGCGACCCGGTGATCACAACCGGTGTGGTTACACTTGCCGTGTTACTTTGCGGGGAGACATTCCCAGCCGCGTCGCGGGCTTTGACGTAATAACTGTAGTTAGCGCCACCTGTTACGGTCGTATCCGAATAGGATAGCGTTGCGCCGCTCACTGAAGTCAGCGATGCTCCGTTGCGGAAAATTTGGTAACCCGTTACTCCAACATTATCCGTGCTGGCTGACCAGTTCAAATTAACTTGCGTGGAACTGGAAGCGCTGATGGAAGTTACCGTTGGCGTTGAAGGCGGCTGCGTGTCGCCCGCCGCGCTAACTGTAACCGTTATCGATGCGGTGGAACTGCCCCCGGCATTAGTTGCTGTTAGTGTGTAACTTGTTGTCGCCGATGGAGACACGGATTTCGAGGATAATCCGGTTACATCGCCGGCACTGCTGATGGTAATGCTGGTAGCCCCGGAAACATTCCAAGCCAGAGAGGAGGACTGGCCTGCGGTGATGTTAGTGGGATTAGCATTGAAGGATGCGATCATGGGCTTCGATGTTCCGCCAGGCGTGATGACTTGGTCCACCACACCGCCAAAGTCAGTCGTCCAATACCAACCGTAAGTGGAACTGGGACCATAGGCGCGGGCAATGCCGATAACCTTGAACGAGCCATTCAACATGTTCACTCTGTGAGCATAGGTGCATTGGCCATTCGCATCGGCATCACAAGCATTCAACCATTGATTGAAAGCATTCTGCGCATCGCTGTAGCCCGCGGCAATGTTTTCACCCCACGGAAAATAAGGATATCCAAATGCTTGAATGCGCGCTCCGGCGCTCCGCCCCAAGCTATCGGTATGACTGAAGTAATTCTTCGACGACAAATCGTTGCTCATCCAACGTGACGAAGATTCAAGCGTCACTGATACTTGCAAAGGCCCCGAACCATTCTGCGCGCGGAAGTTATTAATTAAAGTTAGGAATCCCCACTCTTCCGAATCCGGAGAGGAATTACCGGGAGGCGTAACGCTGGAAGATCCGCACTTGGCGCTGGGGCAATTACCAGGCTCAAAAGTCCAAAAAGGAATGCCGCCGGAATAAACGCAAGAAACGCCGGCAACATTGGCATCCGATGCAAGCATGGCCCCTAAGTGCAGGCTGTCTGTACTCCAGGTTGCAACTAAGTTAGCCGGATCGCTTATCGAGTATGCCAGGTTTTCGCTAATAAGTGGATAACCTAGACTCGCCGCGGTTGTATCATACCCCTCATGTGGGTTAAAGCCTGGCCCATAAGTGTGGGTATACATGTAGTTGATAAATTGTCCGGCGCGAAGCTCAGCGTCTTTCATGCCCAGAGTGTCCATTTGAAGGGTGGACAGTCTCTGCTGCACGCGTAACGCGTTGATTTGCGACAGAACGCTGGTAATCATGGTGTCGGAACACCAGGATTGGCCGGCTTGAAGAGTAACTTGATGGGAGATGGCCTGCCCATACCCCGCATTTGCGGGGGCAAAAAAGCCTATGGGAAGCATCGCTACAGTAAACAAACGGTATGCATTTGAAATCATATTTATGTTAAGTGTCTGGGCGTTGTTAACGCTTTTGATATACAACGGTTACTAAGAGCGGTGATGCATCTGCTTCGAATCGTTAATGTTTGTTTGATTAGTATCGCCGGAAAGAAAATACTAAGTTATGCCAATAGTACTAGAGCCGGAAGTAATGGGCAAGTTCTCTCAAGAGAAATTAATTACCTGCTTCCGGCTCAAGTGTTTACATTAATTGTGAGTAAGATTGGATGGAGTGCTTACTACGCTCCAAATGCTTCGCGAAGTACCTTGTAACTCTTAGCGACCGCTGTTTGAGGGTCTTCTTTGCCTTCCATTTCAAGGGAGATATACCCCGTGTAGCCTGCGTTGCGGATGATTTTAGCAATGCGCTTGTAGTCGAGATCGAGGGTATACCACTCTCCTCCACCGTAATATGTCTTCGCTTGGATGATGTTGGCGTAAGGGGCTAATTGCTCGATGCCGGTATAAGCATCGCCGGGGTAATTCCCGGTATCCAGGTTGATGCCAAGCCAAGGAGAATTCACCATCTTATGGAGCTTCAACAGCACGTCTATCTTAGTAGTTAGTCCCCAATGGTTTTCAAGAGCCATGATTACGCCGTGTTTTTCAGCGGTAGGAATACATTCCTTAATTGAGTCCACGCACCATTGAATGGCGTCGGCTTCCTTGTATCCGGGCAAAGGCGGCTCGTCGCCTTTCACCTTCATCAGGTCATCGAAGCTCTTAATGGTTTTCCAACGGCCCGAATTGAGGCGGATAGCCG
>JAYVXT010000633.1:0-13178 GCA_043785065.1 Bryobacterales bacterium
CATCAGTAGTTGTCCTTCGTTTGGCAACTCCTAGAGTCAACCCCGTCAATAGGACATTTCTACTTTGCTCAATTAGGACATTATCATTTTGCCGTGACGCAGCGAATGCGAACCCTTGACGGCGAGCACTGTTCTGCACAATCGACTCAGTGGGAAAGGGGGCTTCCTCCCAAGCATCACTACTTGTCAAAAATAGGACATTTCTACTTTGCTGCGACATGGATTCGTTTCGCCCGTGGTCAGGACAACGATGCCCTCACAGGAGAAGTGTGAGGCGCTCCTCAACTTGCCCCGGATTTTGGATCGGGTGTTGGGACTGTGGAATGGGCCGCAAGCGTGATCGAGGACAATAGATTGCCCAGATTGCCGGGAACCGCCATCGGTGTAAACAACACTTCAATACGCGGAGCAGGTTAGCATTGGAGATATGCGGCCATTGCTATTGTTACTCCTCACTTATCTCTCTGGGGATTGCGTGTCCGCTCAACAACCTCCCGCGACGCCCTCATTTCCCACGCCCTCCAAGCCGCGCAATGCAATCGACGAATTCAGCGAAACGGTGGAGCGGCTGATCCGTCAAGTGAACCCTGCGGTGCTGGAAATTGTCACCGAGGGCTTTGGCGGAGTTGCGGACGAAGTCGGCGGAGGAACGAATATGGTTGCAAGCAGGACGTCGCTTGGAACCGGCGTTTTTGTTTCCGCCGACGGCGACCTGATCACCAACGCCCACGTTGTAAAGGGCGCCCGTAAAGTGCGTGTGCGTCTAACCGAACCGGGAAGCCGTGAAGACGCGCCTAGCGTAAAGTATCTGGATGCGGACATTGTTGGCATTGATTCGGAAACGGATCTGGCGTTACTGAAGGTGACGGGGACAAAATGGAACTACTTGAAAGTGGCCGATTCTACAGCATTGCGCCAGGGCCAAGTTGTGTTCGCGGTGGGCAGTCCCCGGGGGCTTGAAAATTCTATTTCCATGGGCGTCGTCAGTTCGGCCGCGCGGCAAATCAGTCCCGACGCAAATCAGGTATTCATTCAAACCGATGCGCCGATCAATCCAGGCAACAGCGGCGGTCCGCTGATCAATTCACGGGGAGAGGTGGTGGGCATCAATACGTTCATCATCACGGAATCGGGCGGCAGTGAAGGGTTGGGATTCGCTATACCGAGCAATGTTGTACTGGACGTATATGCCCAATTGAAGAAGTATGGACGGGTGCGGCGCGGAGAGTTGGGCGTGATCATTCGCTCAGTGACGCCGGCGCTTGTGATGGCCCTTGGCCTTTCGCGTGATCAGGGCGTCTTGGTGCAGGACGTAACTCCCGGCAAGGCGGCGGCGACTGCCGGATTGATGGCGGACGACATTGTGGTGCGAGTGGAGGGCCGCACGGTGCGCAATATTCGCCAGTTTTCAAACAGCATGTTCCGTTCGCACTTGGGTGGGGAATTGACGCTTGAAGTAGTGCGGGGCCAGCAAACGCTAAAAATTCAAGTTCCGTTTACGGAGAACATCGACCCCAATGAACAACTTGCCGAGCGGATGAAGGAGGAGTCAATTCCAATTCCACAACTGGGGATTTTGGCGATTCCGCTGAACGCCGCGACGGCGCAATTGATCACTGAGCCACGATACAGAAGTGGCGTGATAGTGGTGGCGAAGCTGCAAACCAATGGGTTTCGTGAAGAGCTGCAACCGGGAGACGTGATCTATGGCATCAACGGGAAACTGGCCAGCAGCATTGAGGTGATGAGAGAAATCTTGTCCACCGTGCCCGATAGCGCGCCGTTGGTAATGCGGGTGCAGCGCGGACCGTACCTGCGGTATTTCGTCCTGCGAGGCGAGTAACCATTGCAGGGAATTTTCAGACTTATGGCCTAAAATAGTATCTGCAAATATGAGAATTTTGGTTGTGGAAGACGAGCATCGCATGGCCGCGCTTCTTCGCCAAGGCCTCATGGAAGACGGCCATGTTGTAAGTGCTTCGTTGAATGGAACGGATGGCTTGTCAATGGCCGCTGCAAGCGATTTCGACCTGATCATTCTTGACGTCATGCTGCCTGGAATAAGCGGCCTTGAGATCGCTAAGCGGCTGCGGGCTAATCGCAATCAAACGCCCATTCTGATGCTGACCGCGCGCGATACCACCGCCGATATTGTGCAGGGCCTGGACTTGGGCGCCGACGATTACCTTACCAAACCATTTAGTTTTGAAGTGCTGCTGGCGCGTGTTCGAGCCGTGCGCCGGCGGGGGCCGGTGGTTCAGCCGGTGAATTTAGAAGCAGGCGGCCTTACCTTGAAGCCAGCGTCCAGGGAAGTTTTCCGGGAAGGAAGGTTGATTGAGTTGACACGCACGGAATACGCAATTTTGGAATTGCTGATGCGGAATGCCGGCCGTGTGGTGACTCGCGATTTGATGATTGAAAATGTTTGGGGTGGCGAATCGGATGTGGAGAGCAACACGATTGATTCCTTCGTTCGATTTCTTCGGGCCAAGGTGGAAACGCCCGGACAGCCGAGGTTGGTGAGGACTGTTCGGGGCGTCGGCTACATGCTGAGCGTGGAGCCGGAATGAGAATACGAACGCGCCTTACATATTGGTATGCGTTGGCGCTACTTTTCGGCTTAGTTCTGTTTGGAACACTACTTTATTCGGCATTGGAGCGGCGGTTGGTTTCGGCGGTCGATGAAAGGCTTGCCCAGCGCTTAAGGGGAGTAGCCATCGCCTTTGGACGGCAGGCCGAGATCACAAATCGAGCCAAACTCTTAGACGAGTTGATCGAATATGCCGCGGAAATGCCCGAAGATGGTTTGATCCAACTGCTCAGTCCGAGGGGCGAATTGATGAAGCCATCAGCCGATCAGGTGGCTCTACCGCCCGCGTACACGAACACCAGACCGTTTACTTTCCCCTTGAACGGCAAACCCCATCGAATAGCAGGAACTGCTGTAATCATTCTTAACGAAAATTATGAGGTGACCGCTTCGCAATCGTTGGTTCAAATTGAGGACGTGTTACATGACTTTCGCTCCATACTTTTTCTGCTGATCCCGGCGGTTTTGTTGGTTGCCTCGCTTGGCGGATATTGGATGAGCCTTCGCGCCCTACGGTCCGTGGATGCCATCACAATGGTTGCGCAATCGATCAGCGTGAACAACCTGGAGCAACGAATTACTCTTCCCGGGACGAACGATGAACTGGGGCGCATGGCTTCGGCTTGGAACGATGTGTTGTCGCGTTTAGAGGAATCCGTAAAGAGGATGCGGCAATTCACGGGTGATGCATCGCATGAATTACGAACGCCGCTGGCGGTGATTCGTGCGACAGCGGAACTTGCCGGGCGCCGGGAACGCACTGTTGCGGAATATCGGCAAGCTTTGGCCAGCATTGGACAGGTGGCAGGCGAAATGACGGGGCTTACGGACGATCTGTTGACTCTGGCCCGGAGCGACGCCGGCCGTTTGGACCTGCCAATGGGCGCCACGGATTTGTCTCAAATCGTGAATTCAGTTGCGACTCAATGCTTGGCGGCTGCATCGGAAAAGCGCGTGATGTTGGAGGCGCGGGAAGACGCTTCGATCATGGTCAACGGAAATGCCTCCGCGCTACGCAGGCTGCTATTGATTCTGGTGGACAACGCGTTGCGCCATACGAAGGCTGGAGGTTGGGTAGGCATCGGTTTGGCGGAAGCCGGCGGCGGCGTGATGCTGACTGTTGCCGATAACGGTGAAGGTATCGGCAGTGAAGCATTGCCTCATATCTTTGAACGATTTTACAGCGGCAGCGCTTCGCGTTCCGAGGCAACTTCGCATGGATTGGGTTTGTCTATTGCACAGGCGATTGCACAGGCGCATGGGTCGGCGATAGAGGCCCTTAGCACGCTAGGCGCGGGATCTAAATTTTCGTGTTTACTCAAAAGCGCAAAGGGCCCGGTGGCAGGGCCGCCAAATATTGGAGGAACACGCGAAGTTTCTCGCCACCGGAGCTTCGTTTTGCGCGTGTTCCTTAGAAGCGCAAAGGCCGCTTCGGCGCGGCCCCAAATGTTGGAGGAACCCGCTGATTCCATTAGCCGAAGCGAGTCCGTTTTGCGCGTGTTCCTTAGAAGATAATTGTTTTCAGGAAATTTGCATGTCGATTGGACATTCTTAGCTCAAGGAGATTTCCTGATTCGCAACTTATTATTAGCTATGGGACTTGCCGGCTTAGCAATAGCCGCGGGAAAGCTGGAACTGAAAGACTTGCCGTCGGCCGTACGCAAGACTGTCGAAGAACAGACCAAGGGCGCGACGATCAAGGGCATCGCGAAGGAAAAAGAAAAAGGCAAGACCGTTTACTAGGTGGAAACGATGGTGAACGGTAAGAGCCGCGATTTTGTGGTGGACTCCGATTGACCTTTGATGCCGTTGAGGAACAGGCGGAACTGGACAGTTTTCCCGCTGCGGCGAAAGCCGCTATTTTGAAGAAGATCGCCGATGGCAAAATTACACTGGCGGAGACCGTAAAGAAAGGCTCCACGCTGAATTACGAAGCGGCTTGCATGACTAAGGTTGGAAAAAAAAGGAAGTATTGGTTACTGCTGAAAGCATGGAGGGAAGTAACATGCGGGTATCTTTGCCATTAGACTGCTTACGGTTTTTTCGCTGAACGCCCAAAAGTTTCAATCGGAATTCAAAGTCGACAAGAAGAATTTGGGAACGAAGGGAAGTAATCCTTACTTTCCTTTGGCGCCAGGCTATAATTTGGAATTCGCCCATGGCAAAGATACCCGTGTCTGGATCATCACCAGTGGAACAAAAACAATCGACGGGGTGGAAACAGTGGTTGTGGAAGATCGCGAAATGAAGAACGGACAGCTAGCGGAGTTGACTAAGGATTATTTTGCCATTGATGCGGCGGCGAACGACGTTTACTACGTTGGTGAGGATGTTGAGGTCTAACCGGAAAGGCAGTTGGATCTCCGGCGTCAACGGAGCGAAGTTTGGGTTATACGCCCCGGGCAAGCCGGTTGTTGGGAAGAAGTATTATCAGGAAATCGCACCTTCTCCTATCTCCCGCCAGCCGTTCGTGGCCCGCAGACTCTAATTGCGAGCGCGTTCGTTCCTATTTCCAGATGCCTTGAATTAAGGTTAATTTAATAAGCTTGTTCCGCGAACCAGCAATTTGAAAGTTTCCGGCTGCCCGGCTTTCTTCCCTTCAACGCTGTCAACCATAACATCGCTTGCCCAACTTTATGGGCTCGTTTTTGGGGTTTTTCAAGCTTTGCGACCGGCGTTTTGCCGATGGCCCTGAAAAATTAATCCGCAACGCCACCATCAACGGAATCAGTCTGGGCAATTTCAAGGATATTCTTGCTGTGTCCGATACGCCGGTGGTTTGGAACGCGTCCTTCGGCCCACGCGTGACGGATCGATACGAACAGCCTGGAACTACCTTTATATCGCTGGTTACGGCAACGGGCAATTTCAATAAGCCTCCCCCTGTTCGGGCACCCGTCTTTTTCCAAAGTTTTCCAAATAATAGTCCTGCAAGAAAGAAAGTTACACAATTTATTGGGACCTTTCGATAATAGGCAGGTAACAATTGAAACTAGGCCCCCTTGCGGCGCATCGGAAACATCGTGAAGACAATTCGCATCCTTACCCTATGGGCGGCAGCACTGCCCCTCGCTTTCGCACAAAGGCTCGACCGCTGGGCCATAGTGCTCGACACCGCATCAGCAGCGGAAGCCGTAAACTCCCGGGCCGAGCTCACCCAGGTCGGCGGCCGCACTGCTCGCGCTCAAGCCACCGCCTCGCAAGCTGGGATTAAGACCACTCTCGTCTCGCGCAAAATTCCCATCCTGGGGTCGGTGGATGTCATCGCCAACGCTGTTTTTGTCGTAGCCACCGATGCCCAAGCCGCTGAACTTCGCCAACTCCCCGGTGTACGCTATGTCCAGCGTATGCCGCGTTTCAAAAAGCATCTGACTAAAGCATTGGATCTGGTCAACGCATCTTCCGCCTGGAACGCCTTCGGCGGCAGCCAAAATGCCGGGGCCGGCATCAAGATAGCCATCATTGATTCAGGCATCGACAACACCCACCCCGCCTTCCAGGACAACACGCTGCCCGTTCCCGCCGGTTTTCCAAAATGCGTTGCCGCCGATTGCCCTTATGCCAATCGCAAGATTATTGCCGTGCGCAGCTACGTGGGCCAATTAGTCAACTTTGTCCCCGGCGATTCGCGGCCGGACGACCTCACTCCCCGTGATCGCAGCGGCCATGGCACGGCAGCCGCGATGATCGCCGCCGGTGCGCGCATCAACTCACCCGCCGGCTCCATTTCCGGCATCGCTCCGAAGGCTTACCTGGGAAATTACAAAGTTTTCGGTTCGCCCGGCGTCAACGACATAGCGTTTGGGAACGTGGTGCTCACCGCTCTTAACGATGCATTCGCCGATGGCATGGATGTGGCCAGCCTCTCGGTTGGTTCGTCGGCTCTTTACGGTGTGAATGAAGCTTTTTGCACCAATAACCCAAACAAAGTTTGCGACGTGATTGCCGACGGCGTTCGCACCGCTATCAAACGAGGAATGGCGGTAGTAGTCAGCGCCGGCAACGATGGCGATTCCGGCAGCCAGCTTCCCACACTTGGCACCATCAACAGTCCCGGTACCGCGCCGGAAGCCATCACTGTTGGCGCCAGCACTAGCTCCCATCGGTATTTGAACTCGGTTCGCATTGGCGGCGCCGGCGTGCCTGCAAGCCTCACCACTGTTCCCGCGTTACTCTCCGCGGACGGATTAAAACTGGCGCAACCACTCACGGCGCCCGTCAAAGATGTTTCCAAGCTTCAAAACGATGGCAAAGCCTGCGACCCACTCGCCAAGGGTTCACTCACCGGAGCCTTTGCCCTAATTGATCGTGGAACCTGCGCCTTCAGCACGAAGATCGTAAACGCCCAAAACGCGGGGGCCGTCGGGGTGCTTGTAAATCAGTCAAGCGGCACTGATTTTCTGTACCGGATTTCCGGCGTCAACACCACGGCCATTCCGGTCGCTATTATTGGTGATACGGCAGGCAAGGCCCTGAAGAATTATTTGTCCGGCAACCAGGCCAATGCAACTCTGGACCCTGCATTGCTTGAATCCGCCGTTACCGCCGACGAAGTGGCTTACTTCTCCTCTCAAGGTCCCACACTTGTCGATATGGTTATCAAGCCGGAGCTGGTCTCTGTCGGGTATGAAATTTACACGGCAACCCAAAAACTCGATTCCAACGGCGAACTGTTCGACCCATCCGGCTACACCAGCGTTGGCGGCTCAAGCTTTGCGGCGCCCATGGTAGCTGGGGCGGTTGCGCTAGCCAAGCAAAAATATCCTTCGGCCACACCGGCCCAACTCAAATCGCTTGTGGTGAACACGGCTAACGGCAACCTCATCGATTACGACTACAACAATAAGGCCATCACCGCGCGGGTAACTGCTGTTGGCGCGGGTAAGTTAGATGCCGGTAAGGCAGTTACTTCCAATATAGCCTCCGAACCGGCCACGCTTTCGTTTGGAGTAATTACTCAAGTCCCTCAAGCGCAAACGTTCCGTTTGACTAACGTTTCCAACTTGCCGCAAACCTTGCGACTTGCCATCAACCGCAACCAAGCCAGCCAGGACCTGAGGGCCACTCTTACATTGAGTTCCGCGACGGTAACACTGCCGGTCGGCGGCTCGGCTAACGTGACACTTACGCTAAGTGGCCAAATTCCCAACCCCGGCCAATACGACGGTGTCGTCACCGTATCCGGCGGCGCGGCGGACTTACGGATACCTTTCCTTTACTTGATCGGTGATGGAAAACCCTTCCACATTTATCCCATCGAAAACGGAACTTGGACTTCTATTCCAACCGGCCAATTCACGATTCAAGCCAAATTCCTCGATCAATATGGCGTACCGGTCAACAACCTTAAAGTAGCCTTTCGGGTGGCGCTAGGTGATGGAAAAATCACAAGAGCTAACGATTCCACCGACCAAGGCATCGCCTCGGCCGACGTTGTAGCCGGAACGCAACTGGGCGAACAATCGTTCGTGGTGGAAACGCAAGACAAGAGCTACAGCCTTGAATTTCCCGGCCGGACCTACCAAAGGCCTGTGATTCGGGCAGCAGGAGTTGTGAATGCCGCCAGTGGCCGCGAGGAAAGCGGAGTGGCGCCGGGCTCCTACATATCCATTTTCGGTTCGGGCTTGAGCGAATCCCTGCGCGTCTACTCGACAACAAGTCTTCCTTATTCGCTGGCCAATGTCAGTGTTGGTTTCGACCTACCTGGCGGAAGAGCAAGTTATCCCGGCCGACTGCACTTTGTCAGCCCCACGCAAGTGAACGTGCAAGTGCCGTGGGAACTGCAAGGCCAGACCAGCGTGAACATGAAGGTATCGGTAGGGGAATTTTCCAGCGATATTTACAGTCTTAAATTAAACGACTATTCACCGGCGTTGTTTGAGTATAGCGACGCTGCCAGTGGAGGCCGCAACGTGATAGCCGCACTTGACGCTAATTTCAAGCTCATCAGCGGATCGAATCCCGTAGCCCGTAAGGGCGTGGCGCAGCTATATGCCAACGGAATCGGCCCGGTGGACAACGCCCCGCCTTCGGGCGATCCGGCCTCCACGGAACGTTTGGCAGCATGCCGTGTTCAACCTAATGTGACAATTGGAGGGCGTCCGGCGCAGGTTCTGTTCTGTGGCTTGGCCCCGGGCTTTGTCGGGTTGTATCAATTGAATGTGGTTGTCCCCGCCGATGCCCCAACGGGAGTGCAGCCTGTGGTGATCAACAGCAATGGGATAGAAAGTAAATCGTCCTTGCTGCCGATCTTGTAACTAGCCCTCGACTGTTTGAGTCGGTGGGTAATTGCCGGTGAAATCAGCGGTCGAGGATAGTACTAAATGTTCCGTTTTAAGTATTTCGTTTTACAATTCGCACTCATATTTGCCCTAAAGGCGCAGATTGTACCTGGCCAGCTCATCGTCGAATTGTCCGGAGATCCTGCCATAACCAATTCCGCTTCTGTAGCTGATCACCGGCGCGTTCAAACGGAAATGGTAACGCGCCGGGTTTCCGTACGCGCACAGCAAGCCAAGATGCGTCAATCGGTGGCGCGGGTCGCCAAGGTGCTTGATTCGGTTGAATTGGTAGCCAACGCTTTCATCGTCGAAGGCAACGATGCCGATGCCCTGCGAGCTATTCCTGGCGTCACCCGTGTGCTGCCCGTATACGAACTGCATGCGGTGCTTGACGTGATGAGCGTTGTGCACCATGTGCCGGAAGCGATGGCCCGCCTTGGGGGCATGGATAAGGCTGGGGCGGGCATCAAGATCGGCATTCTCGATACGGGAATCGACGGAAGTCATGCAGGTTTTCAAGACAATACCTTGCCGGCGTTGGACGGTTACCCAATAGTTGGCGACGAGCAGATGCGCGGCGCGATGTCGAAAAAGATCATTGCCGGCCGGGCTTACGACAGTTTGAACCGGGCGCAGCAGGTGAATCTCGATATCGAAGATCGTGAGGGCCATGGCACGGCCGTGGCGATGATTGCGGCAGGGGTCACCAATATTGGCCCATATGGCCCAATTACGGGGTTTGCCCCGAAAGCCTACCTAGGCGTTTATCGCGTTTTCAGCGGCTCGACGCTGCGGAATAGCGTCGTTCTGAAGGCGCTGGACGACGCCGTCTCCGATGGAATGGATATCGTGAACATGAGCTTCAGTTCGCCCTTTGCGGTTCGATCCGATTTGGACGTGATGGTGGACGCTGTGGAGCGCGCCTCGGCAGCCGGGGTGATCGTAGTGGTTGCAGGCGGAAACAGCGGGCCGGATTCCTATACAACGGGAACCCCGGCCGATTCGACTTCAGCCATTACCGCCGGTGCTTCCTACAACGCCCGCCAATTTGCGGCCGGCATTTTGTTGGGGGATCAAACCGTGATTGGCATACCGGGAAGCGGCCCAAATTCCGACAAGCCAATCACAGCGACGATACTTGACGGAGCCACTACCGCCGATCCCGATGGAAAACTTTGCAACGCGGCCCCGAACGCACCGCTCAAGGATCAGATTGTTTTGATCTATCGCGGCGATTGCACTTTTGAGATCAAGCTGAACAATGCGCTGTCCGTGGGGGCAGTTGGCGCAATTGTTTATTCGAGCCAAGCTTCCCCTATCCGTATGAAAATGAACGTCGGATCGGCAATGTTGCCGGCGCTAATGGTTGACTATAGCGATGGGCTCAAGATGAAGGATCGCCTGAAAGCGGGACAGTTGACGGGCACTTTGCAGTTCACAGCCATCGCATTCGCCCAGTCTTCCAATCGCCTTGCCGAATTCAGTTCCCGTGGACCATCGGTGGATGCCAATATCAAACCGGACCTGATAACTGTCGGCACCGACGTCTCTACTGCGACCGAGAGCAGGTACACGGACGGAGACGTTTACGACAAGAGTGGCTACATTGTTGTGGCCGGAACCAGCTTTTCTTCTCCGGCGACGGTGGGGGCGATGGCGCTTTTGAAGGCCGGCCGCCCAGGATTGACTCCATTGCAGTATCGTTCTCTGCTGGTAAACAGCGCCTCCCCGCTGATCTTGGCGGATGGATCAACCGCGTCCGTCATGTCAGCCGGAGCCGGGTTATTAAACGTTGACGCGGCGGTGCAAAGCACCACGGCGCTGTCCCCCGTGAGTTCCAGTTTTGGCATCGGCGATGGAAATCCGGACCGTTCAAAATCCATTACTGTAACCAATCTGGGCAGCGCAACAGACACTTTCAGGATCTCCATTTCCACTAACGATGCAACCCCTGCCATTACCGATGTACAGGCGCTTGAAATAGCACCTGGACAGACCAAGGTGTTCAATTTGAGTTTCCGCGGCAAGGCTCTTGCCGTCGGCGAATTTCAAGGGTTCGTGAAAGTAAAGGGCGACAATGCTCCGGTAGATGCGCGTATGGCTTATTGGTACGGCTCGACCAATGGCGAGCCAACGAAAGTGACCCTAATCAAACAGAGCTTTTCGGCAGCAGCGAGCACCACGACAACCATCGACTTTGTATTGACGGACCCGGCTGGAATGCCCCTTATCGGCGGAGTGCAACCTGATATAAAGATTGTCTCTGGCGGCGGTAGTTTGCGAATGATTAACTCCCTTGAGCCGATGTTTCCTGGCATTTGGGAAATCAATGTGCGGCTGGGATCAACGCCGGGTCCTAATGTGATTCACGTGGAGTTGGGGGACGCCAAGCGCGACATAACGGTTATTGGACTGTAGGCCGTGGTTCTCGATGCTTCCTGTTCGGCTTGCTTGGGATAATCGTTCGGCAAGGAAGACTTTCAGCAACGATTCATAGAGCACATTCCGTTTGTTGGCCAAGAACTTCAATCCCGATCATGGATACTGCCAAGCGGATGGAAGTAGTTCGCAAGGGCGGCTTACGGTTCGGCGATTTGACGCGAACCCCGCCATTCCAGTCGAGGAAAGACCGGTGGGTGGATTCTCCGTTGTGACAAATTCGTCCGCGGCTCGATAAGTGGGCTACCGCTTCGTGGATGCCTCTGTTTGCGCCGCCACCTCAACATTGGCGGCTTCTCGGAACCAAATTGCATTTTTGCATTGTTTTTGGAAGTTTCGGGCGGGGGTAACAGGTGCCAGCAATGATTTGGCGTTCGATTGACGGAGCATCGGCCCTTGTTTCCCTTTTGCCGCTTTTGGGTCCGGGCGCCGCGAAAGTCACATGCTCACTTTCCCTTGCGGCCCTAATCCAACCTCCCTGTCCTGCCAAACGGTACTCCAGCAATAAAAATTGCTCCGAAAACTTTCCACAATCCCGGGCTTCCCTTTTTCCCGCATCGGGCGCATAATCAGCATGTTCGATATCCTTTGGAGGTCCCTATGCGAGCCATACTAGGCCACCTTGGGCTAATGTCCCTGGCCGTATACACGGCGGTGTCGTAAATTTTATAAACCTCGAAAGGTAGTCCCAGCCCGTCGCTCGAATAAGCAAGCTTGATCGGGATCGTGAAAATCAGATGGGTGCTAAGTCCCTTGAAAACCGCCTTTTCCTTAACGAAAAAGACTTCCGGCATGCCGCCGTCCAGCAGCTTTTCAAAATCTTCGCCCAGAAAAAACCACTCCTGGCCGTCCCGTTGCTTCAACTGAAGGTTGCACGCGTCGAAAACCTCGTTCGCCAGTTCAATCAATTCGGGCAACCGGGAAATACGGTACTCAACAAACTCATGTTTTCGTTCTGAGGCAAACTTCGCTTCGGCCTTCACTTTCGCGAACACACCCAACGCCTTCGCCCAAAGAGAGTCGCCGTCCACTCCCGCCCCAGCCGACGCGGAGGCTGAAATATCCGTCTTCGTTGTGGTTGTGCTTACATCTTTCGCAAACCAATCCAATACTTTTTGAATCAACCGGTCCGGTGGAGCCCAATCCAAGCCGTCCTGTGCTTTAACTCATTGCTAGCCGAAAAGCGCACTGTCCGGCAGGTGGCCTTGATCCGTTGCGACAATCTGGCCAGCTCTGTGGTCTTGCCACAATAGCTATAGCTATGGCCAGCAAGAAATGCCTGGAAAAGCCTCCCGCCATGCGCCCGCTTCAACGCCAACTCCAACCGGGGAACGTTATCCCCGCCGCGCACCGCGTTCAATTCTTCCGCGTAGAATGCATCCAGACTTTTCTTGTCCCACGGGTGCGCGACTTGACCGGCCAATCTTTCCTCATTTTTCTGCTGAGGTGATGCTATCCAGTTGAGCGGCGACGTCAAGGAGCCGGTCGAAGCGTTGGAGCCTGCGGCGGCTCTTCTCATCGGAGAGTCCACGACGGTACATTTCAAGAAGATGGCGTGTAACGGTCAGCGCCTGATGTATGCCGGGGAGGTCGGCGCTGGCGGCGCAGTTGGGAACGGAGAGAACTGGTGTCTGATGTGGATGGGCCGCGTGCTGACGGGCGGCGTCGAACTCACGCTGTAAATCCTGCTGGGTGACTTGCACATATCGCAAGGTCATGCGGATATCTTTGTGGCCTAGCGGCGGATGGGAGTTATCCAGGCATCGAAAGCACCGCCTGAGCGTGGATGGATCGGCTACGCGATTGGGATCCTTGCCCGCCGGCGCGGAGTCTTCCAACGAACAGTGTTCCAGGAAGTAGCGCTGTAG
>JAYVXT010000634.1:0-4181 GCA_043785065.1 Bryobacterales bacterium
GCCGGTGGGTCTCATGGATAAGCGGATTTCCGCCTTGAGCCGCGACGATGTTGAACTGTTGCGGAACACTTAACCAGCCAAGAGATGTTAAAATAAAAGCAGCCAATCGAAACGTGCGAATGTGGCGGAATTGGCAGACGCACCAGACTTAGGATCTGGCGGGGCAACTCGTGGGAGTTCGACCCTCCCCATTCGCACCACTACTTCAACAACCAAATCATCCTCAATATGTCCAAACGCCGTGATCTTCTTAAGATGCCCGTCCTACTGGCTCCCGCCGCCGCCCTTATGGCCGCCAAGGCGCCAGGCCTGAAAAATGTGACCATCGACGAGGCCAAAGCTACGCTGACCAAAGAGCCTTTCGGCGACCTGCGGATCTATTTCGACGGCTCTACCGATCAACTGACCGCCATGACGGCGGGCAGCCTGAAGCTGAAAGCAGGCATGAGCCCACACGCCCCGCATCAGCATCCGGAAGAAGAATTCATGGTGATCACCGAAGGCACGGGCGACCTGCTGGTGGACGGCAAGACGGCGAAGGTCGGGCCCGGCTCGATGATGTATTGCGCCGGCAACAAACTGCATGGGATTACTAATAGCGGAAAGACCTCGCTGACGTTTTACTTCTATAAGTGGAAAGCCTAAGACTCCGATGAAACAACCAAGCGGCGAGTTGCGAGAACTTACGGAAACTGCACATCGATGCGTTCTAACAAGAACGCTAAGCGCCTCTTAACCGCGCTTCGGCGGGCGAAAAAGGCGTCGTGAAACCGCAAACAGTTACCCTGTTGCGCCAGAACTTAAAACTAGCCCAATAAACTGAAGACCGATTCAACAATAAAGAAGCCTAATCTTCCTTGCCGTTATACAACCCCGCCACCCACTCCTCATACCCGTTATACATTAGCGTCTTACGCCGCTCCATATTCGGAATCACTTGCTCAATCGCCTGCGACCACCGCGGGTGCGGTTTCTTCGGATTTACGTTCGAATAAAAACCATATTCCGAAGAATTCAACTTATTCCAAAACGTCCCCGGCTCCTTCGCCAAAAACTCAATCCTGACGATCGATTTCGGGCTCTTGTAGCCATACTTCCAAGGGACAATCACCCGAATCGGCGCGCCGTTCTGCTTCGGCAATTTCTTCCCATACAGCCCAGTCACCAGCATTGCTAAGGGATGCATGGCCTCATCCATCCGCAGACCTTCGTAATACGGCCAGGGATAATAAGGAGCCTCCTTCATCCCCGGCATCTGCGCCGGCAGATTGGCCGTCTCA
Source organism: Bryobacterales bacterium (assembly GCA_043785065.1). Classification (GTDB taxonomy): domain Bacteria; phylum Acidobacteriota; class Terriglobia; order Bryobacterales; family Bryobacteraceae; genus JANXSF01. The sequence continues at coordinate 1,281 of JAYVXT010000634.1, forward strand.
AAGCGAATGAATTTTGCCTCGCCCTTCGGCTCAACGGCCTTCACCAAGTCAGCCAACGGAAATCCGGTCCACGGCACAGCCATCGCCCAACGCTCCACGCAACGGAAACGGTACAGCCGTTCTTCCAGGGTGAACGTCGATAGAATCTTGTCCAAATCCCATGTGCCAGGCTTGTTCACCAGCCCACTCACTTTAATCGACCAAGGCTCAGTTACAAACTTGCCTACACGATCCTTCACCGCCTGCTTATCGGTCGGATGGAATTCGTAGTAATTGTTATATCCCGTGGCGGCCCATTCCTCGGTCACCGGAACGTCCAGCTTATACTTCGTATTCGCTTTCGCGGGATAGAAAGGCGCGGTCGTGGCGCCAAAGCCTCCAATCGAAGAAATCGCAACCAAACCGGCGGCTTTAACAAGCTCGCGACGGTTCATGTAGACGCTTTCAGGAGTGGCGTCACGCTCTGGGATTTCCCACCCTTTAGGAATTCGAATTAACATGGTGTTGTCTTTCTTTCTCTTTGATTATCCTAACGTATCTATCTCTCGATCGGATGTTCCATTCCCGTTTTCCGGCTTATTACAAATTCTTGGAACGATTCCACCCGCAACATCGTTACATCAATCAACAAGCTCGAAAAAACTTAGGAGGCACCATGTTCTGCACTACTTGCGGTAATCGCATGCTTGATCAGGATCGTTTTTGCGCCCAATGCGGCAAACCAGCGACGGCCACCTCGGCCAGCTACCAGCAGCCGCCACGGCCTCTCGAACGCGACATGTTTCGCAACAAATTGGGAGGCGTATGCGCCGGTTTCGCCAACTACTTATCCATGGACGTGACCTTATTCCGTCTCTTGTTCGTAATATTGACGCTATTCACCGGTCTGCCTGTCGTCTTCTACATCCTTGCCTGGGCCATCATGCCACGTAACGATCACCGGGCGGCCCCGGTCTCGCAACACGCCGGGGTTTGACGTTTTTGCTTTTATCGCGGCTTACGCTTGTTTCAGAAACGTAAGTGGGGGAATTCAAGAAAGTGGGGCAATCGTGTAGGCACGGACATCTCACACCTGCTCACTGGCATGATAGGAACTCCGCACCAATGGCCCGGCTTCCACGTGCTCAAATCCCATAACCTTGCCCGCCGCCTTCAACTCCGCAAACTCCTCCGGAGCCACATATCGCATGATCGGCAAATGCTTCGGCGACGGCCGCAAGTACTGACCCAGCGTGAAAATTCTTACGCCGTGGGCTCGTAAATCCCGCATCACTTCCAGCACTTCATCGCTTGTCTCGCCCAGCCCCATCATTAATCCTGATTTAGTTGGAATGGACGGATCCACGCTCTTGGCATAGGCCAGCATCTCGAGCGACCGCTCATATCGCGCGCCCAGCCGCACCATGCGATAGAGCCGCGGTACAGTCTCGATGTTGTGATTCACCACATCCGGCCGCGCCTCCATCACCGTTCGCATCGCCGGATGCGATCCTTGAAAATCGGGGACCAGCACTTCCACCTTGCACCCCGGCACGCGTTCGCGGATCTGGCGGATCACCATCGCAAAAATCTCCGCACCGCCATCTTTCTGGTCGTCACGGTTGACGCTGGTCACCACGGCATAGCGCAAGCCCAGCGATTCCACGGCTTCCGCCACACGGCGAGGCTCGTCGAAATCCATCTCCAAGGGGGCGCCTTTTTGCACCGCGCAAAACCCACAGCGGCGCGTGCAAACGTTGCCCAGAATCATGAAGGTGGCGGTGCGCTGGTTCCAACATTCCCCAACGTTAGGACATGCCGCGCTCTCGCAGACGGTATGCAACCGCAGCCGCTCGACAAGGCCTTTTAGCTGACGGTAATTGTCGCCTACAGGGGCCGGAGCCTTCAGCCATTTGGGACGCGCCTGCTTCGGTTCGATTGTTACTAGCACTTCTTTCATTGTACCGTCCGGGCTAAGATAGAAGAATGTCGACGCTACGGCTGCCTTCGATCTCTCCCGAAGAATATATTAAAATTGATAGCTTGACTAACGAAAGACACGAGTATCACAATGGCCAGATGTTCGCCATGAGTGGTGGCTCAATGATTCATTCGCAGCTCAAGGTGAATCTCGTCGTCGCGGTTCAATCCCGGCTCAAAAATTCGCCGTGCAGAACATTTGATGGAGACCTGCGCTTGTTGATTGAAACATCAGGAACCATGACTTACCCCGATCTTTCCATTTTTTGTGGTCCGCCGATTCCAGCGAAAAAGCTGAAACACACGTTCTTAAATCCAACGGTTCTGATTGAAGTGCTTTCCCCATCCACCGAACGCTATGACCGCGGCAAGAAATTTGCTCAATACCGGACGATCTCTAGCCTAAAAGAATACATACTCGCAGCGCAAGATGAATACGCTATAGATGAATACGCTATAGACCATTTCCGCCGCACCGCCAGTGACCAATGGGCGCTAACGTCGATCCGGGGTAAAGACGCAACCTTGACTATCGCATCGGCCAGCGTCTCAATTCCGCTCAGCGAAATCTACGACCGCGTTTCTTCCGAGGAACTCGCGCAAAACGGACTCACTTCGGCTAATTGAATCAGCTAGTTCCTACAACATTTGGGGCCGCGCCGAAGCGGCCTTTGCGCTTCTGAGGAACCCGAGCGGTTAATTCGCTGAGATATTCAGCAACTGAAACGATCCGCTACCGGTGCCCGGCACGATGCCAACACCATTTTCAAAGAAGCAACCCCCGCCAAAAGAAAGGCCGATTGTCTGAACGTCTTTGGCGGCGGCGTCGAAACCCGCAGCGTCGAACTGCCCATTATAGTCCGACCATAGCCCGCTCTGTACGTGAACCATGATCGTTTTTGGAATACCGTCGGCGAGGTTCGCAAGCTGTACCGACACAGG
>JAYVXT010000635.1:0-4175 GCA_043785065.1 Bryobacterales bacterium
GGAAACATCATGCGGGCTCGCAAGAAATCATACGCCGCTTCTTCTCAATTCCGGCATGCAACAAACGGAAACCCGGCCAGCGAACCGCGCTCCATCGACGAATTGCCGGCATAGCTTAAGAGCGATTGAAGGAGTAATGCTGTTCGACGCCTGCTTGACGCGCCAGCAATAAGATATCGGCGTGCCTCCGCGCGAAAATTCCGCAGGTGACAACGCCCACGATTTGATTGATTTCCTCTTCCAAGGCGATGGGATCGGAAATCCGTAGGCCTTCAATATCTAAAATCACGTTACCATTGTCGGTCACAAAATCTCTTCGTAGGACTGGTTCGCCTCCTTTGGCTTTCATCTGCCTGGCGACATATTCCGCTGCCATCGGAATTACTTCCACCGGCAACGGAACGCGCCCAAGGCTTGCAACCCATTTAGATTCATCGGCAATACATAAGAACGTTTTGGCCACCGCCGCAATGATTTTTTCCCGTGTCAGCGAGCCTCCGCCGCCCTTGATCATCTCCAATTGCTCATTGATTTCATCGGCGCCGTCAATATATATGGGCAATTGCTGCATTGAATTGAGATCCAGCTGTAGAGCAACTTGCGTTGCAGATCCAGTTCCCGCGCCAGTTGTCCTATGTTTTCAGATGTTTTCATCCGCTCGACTACTTGCCTCTTGAACTCCACTGTGTGACGTCGCCACTTTTTCATGATTCTCATTCTCTCTCCATTCGATGAAAAGTGCGTCTATTCGGTCTGTCTCACTTTTGGGGTTCACTCCACGCAGCGAATGGACCGGGGGTGTTGCCAAATGTACTGTTGTGAAATAATGAACCACGTCCTCAATGAACTCCACCTATAAATGGGCCGTCGTCGGCATGCTGTGGTTCGTCTGTTTTTTCAACTATGCCGACCGCCAAGCTATCTTCTCCGTCTTTCCGCTGCTGAAGAAAGAGATGGCGCTCAGCGACATGCAACTAGGTATTGTCGGATCGGCGTTCATGTACATCTATGCCCTTTCCGGCCCCTTCGCTGGCATCACGGGCGACAAGTTCTCACGTAAAACTCTGATCCTCGGCGGACTGCTGTTCTGGTCCGCCATCACCCTTTGTACGGCATTCGCACAAAACTACTGGCACTTGGTGATCATCCGCGCGGTGGAAGGATTCGGCGAGGCGTTCTACTTCCCAGCCGCCCTCTCATTGGTTGCCGATTACCACGGCAAGGAAACGAGATCCCGCGCCCTCGCGCTGCATCAATCGAGCGTCTACGCAGGCACAATCGCAGGCGGCGCGGTCTCCGGCTACATGGGTGAACACTACGGTTGGCGGTCAAGTTTCTATTGCTTCGGCGGCCTCGGAATTGGTCTTGCGCTGGTGTTGTGGATCCTGCTGAAAGAGCCCGTGCGTGGAGCTTCGGAACCGCATGAGCCCGGTCACGGAACGCTCATCGGCCAAGGCGGCCTCGGCGAAATTCTGCGGGGCGTTTTTCAAAGCCGCATGGTCCCGGTGCTGATCTTCACGTTCATGGGCGCTAACTTCGTGGCTTCTATTTTCTTGAGCTGGATGCCCTCGTTCCTCTACAGCAAATTCCACATGAGCCTTTCGCTGGCGGGCTTCAGCGCCACCGCCTATCAGCAACTGGCATCAGTGTTGGGTGTGCTTACTTCGGGCTATCTGGCTGATCGATCCGCGAGGCATTATCCGGGCGGCCGCATGCTAATCCAATCGGCCGGGCTGATGCTAGGAGCTCCATTTATCTTCCTCACCGGTTGGACATTGGATGTGCCGGTTCTGATTCTGGCCATGGTTTGCTTCGGTTTTTTCAAAGGCATGTATGACGCCAACATTTGGGCCTCGCTTTACGATGTAGTGCAGCCCCAATGGCGATCAAGCGCGTCGGGAATCATGAATTCACTGGCGTGGCTGGGCGGCGCCATTGCTCCAGTGGCGATTGCCTATGCTTCGGAAGTCTATGGCATGAGCGCGTCCATCAGCTCAGCGTCCGTGATTTACTTGTTTGCGGGCATTTTCCTTGCGATCAATACCCAATGGTACTTCCGCCGTTATTCCGTGAAATGATCCACGGGTTCTAGTACAATCATAAAATTACAAATGCAACTTAAGTCTGTTGGTATAAGCAGTAAGTATCACCATAAGACAATGCCGATGTTGCACTTAGTCTACTCTAGCTTTGTACTATTCCAATGGGTTAATCGCCTTGGGAGGGTAGGAACGTCTTCGATTCTTGTAACTTCTATCTCCATCCATTGAAGGGGATAGGGACCAAGGACCTATATGAAGCATCGATTCTTATCCAAACTCTCCGGCTGATGCCAGTAGCGCCGGCTACTGTACGCTAGCTACTATCGGCTTACACTGTTTGCGTGAAAGCCACACTCGCCAACAACAAATTCAGTATCCCCATAAGCCAGCGCATGAGCAACCTACTTCACCGCTAAAATCGCGTCCACCGGCTGCCCGGTCCGCCGCCCCTCCACGCGTTTAAATCCGGCGGCTAAACACAACTGCTCATACTCCGGCAAACTCCGTTCGCGGCCTTCAGTGCAGATCATCATATTGAGTGATTGCATAGTCGCGCTCACTGGCTTTGTTTTGTCCTCGTTCAGCAACTTCTCGGCAATCAGCAACCCGCCACCCTTCGGCAGCGCCGCTACAATCTTCTTCAAGAGCACCGCAATCTTCGGCTCGCTCCAATCATGGAGAATCCGGCCTAGCGCGTAAAGATCGGCGGGCGGCAACTCATCGGTGAAAAAGTCGCCGGCCACACACTGCACTCGCGTACCGGCGCAATGCTCCGCAGCCACCTTCACCACGTTCGGAAGGTCAAACACAACCGCTTCCATCTGCGGATACTTAGCCGCCGCGGCAATGGGTAAATGGCCAGTTGCGCCGCCCAAATCGACTAACTTTTTGTACTTACTCAAATCGAACGCAGCCACTACCGATGGCGACGAAATTACACCAAACCCGTGCATGCCTGCGATGAAGGTGCGCATGCTCTCCCCGGTACTGAAGAAGTTGCTGAATAACGGGCCATCCAGCCCAAACGTCTGCTTCCACCGGTGCGAACCTTCCAGCACCGCGCCTTCCAAGTGGTCCCACAACTTCCACAACACGGAGTTCGAATACAGAATGTAGCCTGTCATAGTGCGCGGACTGGTGCGCACAAGGTAGGCGCTTGCATCGGCGGTGTTGCGGTAAACGCCTTCTTCCTTCGTCAGCAGCCCTAACCCAACCAGCGCGTCGAGTAGCCGCTCCAGGTTAGCATGGACCGCCCTGATCGTCTGGGCGAGCTCCGCCAAAGTGGCGGGCTGCGCCTCAAGGTGGTCGAAAATGCGTAACTCGCATCCGGCGAACATCGCCTTTGAACGCCGGAACGATTCGATCAGATCCAGAACTATAGTTGGGTTGGCTTCAGTACTCACTTGCTCTCCTAGACTTACTTACAAAAATGATCCCAGCCCAAGGGCGGCAGCGGTTGGCCTCGCCAGGTTACTGCCGTCCGGCCTTCCTTTACTATTGTGCCTATGCGAGTCAGCCGCAGCCCGCCAAACTCCTCGCCTACGCGAACCTTGCGCGGCGTGGTGAACAGCAACTCGTAATCCTCGCCGCCATGCAACGCCTCTTCGAGCGACGCCCCATCGAAGATTGGCAGCGGCCCTTCAAGGTTCGCCGAAACGCCGGAAGCTTTCACCAGCCGATGCAGATCGGTGGAAAGTCCGTCGCTTAGATCCATGCAGGCGGAAGCCAACTTATTCACGCGCAAGTGGGCACCCAATTCAAGCCGCGGCTTGGGCCGCACATGCCGCTTCCACGCGGCCCCTGTGCGAGTGCGCAACCCAAGCGCGGACCCACCTAACTGGCCACTAACAAAGACGCCATCGCCGGCCTTCGCGCCCGAACGCAACATAGCTTTGCCGCGAGGCACGCCGCCGCAAACAATCACGTCACAACTTATAACGTCCGCCTTGGCCGTATCGCCGCCAATCAACGGAGCCCCATGCGCCATCGCCAGGCTCAAATATCCTTTATAAAATTGCTCCACCCAGGCTTGATCCGTCTTCGCACTGAGGGCGAGCGAAAGCAATGAAAATCGCGGCGAGGCCCCAACAGCGGCGATATCGCTCAGTGCGCGCGCTATCGCTTTGTAGCCAA
>JAYVXT010000636.1:0-35096 GCA_043785065.1 Bryobacterales bacterium
CTGAACTTCCTTCCCGCCTCAATCAGCATAGGGTGGCAGAAGTCACTGCCCAACGCCGCCACGCCAGTCGCTCTTTCAAGCAGCATCGTCATATCGCCCGTGCCGCAACAAATATCCAAAGCCTTCACTCCGGGCCTGTTAAGGTAAGGCTTCAGGCGGGCCACTGTCTGGTTCCGCCAATACTTGTCGATGTTGGCCGATAGCAGATGGTTCAGCAGATCATACCTCGGCGCCACTTCGGAAAACATTCCACGAACCCATCGCGAGGCCTGCTCTTCGGTTTGTGTCCCCTCGGGCGTTGTGCCGCTCGAAATGCTCATGCCAGCGCCGCCGTGATCGCTTCCAATACCTTGTCCTCGGAAAGGTCCGAAGTGATCTTGACGCTCCCAATTCCCGTCGGCAACACGAAATGCACCGAACCCTGAATGGTTTTCTTATCCTTGGCAAGGCGGGCCAGCAGGTTCGTCGCGGCGATTCCCCTTGTTGAAGGAATAGGCCCATACATATTGATCGCCTCATGCACACGATCCGCCGTAGTTCCCGCAAGCAGTCCGCTCGATTGCGCCAAATGCGTGGCCGCCGTCATACCAAAGCTAACCGCCTCTCCATGAAGGAATCGCGTGTATTGCGTCTCCGCCTCAAGCGCATGTCCAATCGTGTGACCAAAATTTAAGATGCGGCGTAGGTCGCTTTCCTTTTCATCGGCGGTCACTACCTCGCACTTAATCCGCACCGATTCACTGATCATTTGGTCAACCGCTTTTGGTTCCTGCGCCAACACCTCATCGCGATGTTTGGTTAGCAAATCAAAAAGCTCAGCGCTGCGAATGATGCCGGTCTTAACTACCTCAAACAAGCCAGATCTATATTCCCTCACAGGCAATGTGCGCAGCACGTCGGGGTCCGCCAGTACTGCGACGGGTTGATGGAACGCTCCAAAAAGATTCTTGCCGCCCACCAGATTCGCGCCCGTCTTTCCGCCAATCGAGGCATCCACTTGCGCCAGCAGCGTTGTCGGAACCTGAATCACCGGAACGCCGCGCATGAAACTTGCGGCAAGGAATCCGGCAAGATCGCCTACAATCCCGCCTCCGAAAGCGATCACCACCGAAGATCGATCAGCCCCCTTCGCCAGCATCTGTTCGGCCAATGCTTCCACTTCCGACAGCCGCTTCCGGCTTTCCCCTCCTGGGAAAAAGAGCACGTCAAAAGGGAATTGCCCGGTCAGCTTACCGCCATGCAACTTCCAAACATCCTCTGTTGTGACAATAAACAACTTACCGTGCTTAGCCGGCAAAAATTCGTGCAATCTTGAAAGAATTCCGCGTTCAACATGACATTGATAAGATGCAGTACTGGTTCTTACCGCGTGGGAGGGCATATCTTTTTTTGTACCATGTTAATGAATTGAGTACGAGAAACTATCAAGAAACCATCCAGACCGATTTTCTGGTCATCGGAGCCGGCGTCGCGGGCCTTCGCGCGGCAATCGAATTATCTACCCACGGCGAAGTCCTCGTCGTCGCCAAGGATAGCCTGAAGGAATCGGCCAGCGAATACGCCCAAGGCGGCATCGCCGCGGCCTTAAGCGACGATGACGAAATCTGGCTTCACGAACAAGACACGCTCTCCGCCGGTGACGGGCTTTGCGACCCGGAAGCCGTCCGTGCGCTGGTTGCCGAAGCGCCATCGGCCATTGAAGAACTGATTGAGTGGGGAGCCGAATTCGACCGCAAGGATGGCGAACTCATGTTCGGCCGCGAGGGGGCTCACAGCCGCAATCGTATCCTGCACGCCCACGGCGATTCCACCGGTCGCGAAATAGCACGGGCTTTGTACTTCCATGCCGTCAAGCAACCCAACATCACCTTTCGCAGTTTTTCAGCCGTCACCGATTTGCTGGTGCATCAAGGCAGCGTTACCGGCGCCGTTGCCTTGAGCGATAGCCCTATCGCCGTCCACGCCCGCGCCACCTTGCTTGCCACCGGCGGATTGGGACGCGTGTATCTGGAAACCACCAACCCCGATGTCGCCACCGGCGATGGAGTCGCTATCGGGTGGAGAGCCGGCGCCGAAATCCGCGATATCGAATTTGTTCAGTTCCACCCCACGGCGCTGCATGTCGAAGGCGCCCCTCGCTTCTTGCTCTCGGAAGCTTTGCGTGGCGACGGAGCTTACCTGATCAACGGAGCCGGAGAACGGTTCACCAATGAGTTGAATTCCCGCGATCAAGTTTCGCGCGCTATTGTCGCCGAACTGGAAAAACGCAATGAGTCCCAGGTATTTCTCGACATGCGCCATTGGCCAGCGGGATTCGCCGAAACCCATTTCCCAAGAATTTTTCAAACATGCAAGGCTTATGGTCTCGATATGGCTATACAGCCCATTCCTGTCCATCCAGCGGCCCACTACGCCATGGGCGGCATTACTACCGACTTGGAAGGCAGAACCACTCTTGCCGCTCTTTACGCCGCTGGTGAAGTAGCCAGTAATGGTGTCCACGGAGCCAATCGCTTGGCGTCCAACTCCCTCCTCGAAGGACTGGTTTATGGAGCACGCGCCGCAAGACGAATGGCGGCTGAAGCCAAGCCCTTAAACCTTGCCGGCGTTGAGCCGGAACAGGAATTGTTCCCGGAGATTTCCGAACTGGAAACCCGCACTATCGCCTGGCGTCAATGCGGTCTTGTCAGAAATCAAGATGGCTTGCAATCGGCCTTGTCCAAATTGGCGGTTCCCATGAAACCAAAATCTCCAGCCTGCCGCGCCGATTACGAACTGCGCAATATAGATCTGGTCGCAAGTTTAATCGCTCAAGGCGCTTTGGCCCGCAAAGAATCGCGTGGAGGCCACTACCGTTCCGATTATCCGGAAAGGTCGAAGGAATTTGAAAAGCATTCGTATCAATCCAAGGCGGCCCCTGTGGTTCGTTTCGTTTGAAACCGGGAGCTTATACAATATCCGGGAACTGACGCTTCATCCGTTTAAACAGCCAATGCCCAAAGAAGAAAAGAAAGATCGAAAAAATTGTCATCTTCAGCATCGGTTCAAACTCAGGGGGGCGGCCCTCCAGCAGAATCAAACGGTAACCGCGGACGAAAGCGTACATCGGATTGCGCCGGAACAAAGGCATCGCCTGCTGCGGCAGCGATTTGTCGGAGTAGCAAATTGGCGTCAGAAAAAACCATAAAGTCAGAATAAATCCGTTGATCTGCGTTAGGTCCCGGATAAACACCCCTGCCACGGCCATCAGCCAGCACATCCCCATCGTGAACAGGATTTGCGGAATGATCACCACCGGAAGCCAAGCCATCGACCATTGCAAATGCCCTTTGGCAGCCATCATGAAAAACAGGTAGACAATGAACGCCAAGCCACCCGTAATCAGGCCGGAGAGAGTAATGTTCACCGGCAGGATTTCCACCGGAAACAGCAGCTTCTTCACAAAATTGCGATGTTCCCAAACAATGAAAGGGGCTCTTGCCATCGATTCGGCGAAGGCCAGCCACGGCATCATGCCGCACAGGAAAAACAAAGCGTAACCAGCCCGGCCGGGATCGCCGTCATACTTCGAGTTCAACACCACGCTGAAGACAAAAAAATAAGTGGCCATCAGCAAGATTGGCTGCAGCATCGTCCAGAAAATGTCGCCAAACGAACCTTTGTAGCGCGAGTAGATATCCCGCTCCACCATGGCTTGTATCAGGCTCCAGTTCCGCCAGATCGTTGTGAAAGGGGCCGTCAAGGCTCGCAATAATGTCCACGGTAACAGGCGCAGGCGTAAGCCTTTTAGTGATGTAAGCCGCTGCCTCACCACGCGAATCGATCCACCGGAAACCTCGGCGTCAATCAATAGGAATTGTTGCCCTCGTTCATAAGCCCAACCGTCGGTTTCGTGCACCAGGCTGACCCAAAACTGATACTGTCCATCCTCGTCAGGCGTGGGGATCGTCAAGGTTCGCGATCCGGCATCGTTAACCGGCTCCCAATCCCCTTCAAACAAAAATGTCCCAGTCCCAGGTTCATAAGCTTGGTAAGCAAAAGCGGCTTGCCCTGTGCCGCGAAAGATTTTGCGCCAAGCCGGAAGCAACTCCACGTCCACTTGCAGCGAATTGCTTTTTGCGACGCAGGAGCCTTTTCCAAGCCAAGCCATAAATCTATTCGCCCCCCTCGTAAAGCCAGGCGGGGTAGCGCACCTTGATAGGACCACTCTTCCGTCCTACCGCATAGATCCCGTCTCCACGCAGATCCGTTGAAAGCTGGTAGCGCTCAAGCAGATGCCTCACCCAACCATGGCCTGGTTGAGGTTCATCCAGAAAAGGTCCGGTCTCAAGCAAAGTGACGTCGAAACCGGCGTCCGCCAACAGACGGTGAATTTCTCGCGGCGTATATTCCCGATTGTGCCGCGCCTCCACTTCCTCGCCTGGCTTCGACGGGCGAATGTAGGCGGGGAAGAAACCCGGATGGTAGCCTTCCAAAATCGCCTTTATGGCTCGCATGGACCCAATGTTTGGGGTCGTCACAACGAAGTGCCCACCGGGCTTCAGGATGCGGTTCACTTCACTCATCATATGCATCGGGTCGGACGGCAGGTGTTCGATGAGTTCGCCGCACAGCACGGTCGAAAAATATTCGTCGGGGTAGGGAAAGCGGTCCTTTTCGGCATCGAACAGATCCACATCGCAGGAAAAAACTTCACCGGAATCGCTCGTCACGGTCTTCGGATCCGTGTGCCCAGCCTCGCCGTAATAGCAGCCTCGAACTTCGCCATATCCCAGCTTTGTTTTCAGTGACGGCGTGATCTGCAGGTAAGCGCCCATCTCCAGTATGCGATCCGCGGGGCCGCCTGGCGGGGTAATGTCCAACGTTTTGGCAAGCCGTGTGATATGCGTTTCGGCATAGTTACGCGACTCGTCACTCCAGCCCAATATATAATCCGGATCAACTTTGGCCGGCTGTTTCGGCGCTTCCATCTTCGAGTCGATTTCGGCCAACGCTTCTTCCAATTGTTCGGGCAACTGCTCTTCCGGTTGCCGCCACTGTGCGCCATCTCTCACGGTCGCCAGAAAATCCACGTAACGGCGCGCGGCTAACCCCCAGTGGCATTCCCGCGCCACCCATTCCCGCGCTCTTGCCCCCAACTCGCGACCCAGTTGCGGTTGCGAGACAAGAAGATTCAGATACTCGAAAATAGTGTCCTCTTCCCGAGCATCCACGGGGACTTTCAGGCACACCGAATCCGGAAACTCGGCGAAGCTGCCGACATTGCTCACCAGCACTGGTTGACCCAATCCAAGCGACCGCAAAAGCGTGCCTGAACTTTCGCCGACTGTTGGGAAGCGCAGGTTCAACACGATATCCACCGCTGAAATATAACCGGCGAAATCTTCCGGAGCGGTGAATCCCATCATGCGCACATGGCGCGACAATCCCAACCCGCGAATGATATCCGCCAGAGGAAATTCAGGATGCGGTTCACCCACCAGAATCATTTTGGCGTCGTCCCGTAAACGCACCAAACGCCGGAATGCCCGCAACGATTCGGCAATGCGTTTGTAAGGCTTCAGGAACCCGAACACTCCAATCAGCGGAGCAGCCTCGTCCAATCCAAGCTTGTCGCGGTACTTCATGCGCTCGGAATCCGGTAGCCACGCCCCGTGCGGAATGCGCGCCACAGGCCCTGTGAAGCCCGCCTTGCGTAGATCGGCTTCCACCGCCTTGCTATGCACGATAGCCGCTTTTGATCGTTGCAGAACCCGGCGCATCATGGGCACGCCTTCGTAGTCCGGCCCGATGTCCAACTTGCGAACACGCTCGGCAAATGCCAGAGCCCCAGGCCCGCCGTCATGCTCGCATTCGCGAACATAGGCATCCCAATCATTGCGCTTGATGGTCAGCCCGGCAATCAAATGATGCAAATTCGATTCATGCATCACCACCGTGCCAGGGTATTCCATCGCCATCTCGTAAACAAACTCATGATGCGGGTTGTTACCGATCTGGTAGAGCAAGGCGTCGTACGTTCGCGCGTCAAACGAAGCAGGTTTAGAAATGAATATATCCACTTCGGCGATTTGCTTCAGATGATCGGCCAGGACGGCGGAATAGTCCGCAATGCCACTCTTGGTGGGCGGCATGGGGGAAAAGAACGCGATCTTCAGGGCATCAACTCCATGGAAAAGGTACCTAACGTGAATGGCACTTTAATTAACAAAGGCGTGCGCGATGCATTCTTTGAAAAGAATATCTCGAAAGTTGAGTTGGCTACTGGTCCTTTGAAGCTCACTCGAAACCTGTCGGCCTGTGTCTCGGAGCCTCCAATGGCGATTGCTTGGCTTCCCAACATTTCAAATTGCAAGTCGTACGGCCCACCGTAATAAATTGTTTGCGCTCCCGGAACGCGGCCTTTTATTAGTTCCTGCCGCGCGAAGAATAAAAAGCCAAGAGCGTCATGAGGGCAGGCTACCGTGTTGAAATCCTTGGTTCCCCCACCTTCCGTTTTCCGATTAGCGCTGGCCGCGGCCAAATCAAAAGTAGTTGTCTCCTTCGATTTCTTTGCGCCATGCACCGTATCTCGCGAAAATTCAAGACTGCAATACTTCTCATTAACCGATGAATTAAATCGGTCGATCACTTGAAATGCCGGAATAGACGCGTCAAGGGTCAATTCCAGTTTCCATTGGCCACCCACTGGAATTGTTTTCAACTGCGCCTCGCCCAGAGGTACACCGCCGGGCCAGTTCAGTTGGTAACGCAGCACCTCAATGCCGGTCTTCGCGGTGGCGGCGCTCAAGGGCGCAACAGTTAACGAAAGGAGTGCAACTAGAGTTTTCATGATCGTACCGCTGCTGCTTTTTTTGCCCGCGTTCCCCGGCCTTCACCCACCGCTTCGTGATAGACCTCAAGCGTCATTTGCGCGGTTCGCGCCCAGGAAAATTGCGCCGCATTCTTCTGGCCCAGCCGCTCCATCCGCTGCCTAAGCTCAGGATTCAAAAGCAGGTCGCGCATAGCCCTTACAATCTCCTCGGTTGATTCCGGATTGAACAGCAACCCCGCGGAATCGGCAACTTCCGGCATGGCGGAAGTATTTGAACAAGCCACTGCCCGTCCGCACGCCATTGCTTCCAGAATGGGTAGCCCAAAGCCTTCGTAAAAGCTCGGGAATACGAAAATCTCGCAGGCGCTATAGAGCTCCATCAGCTCTTTTTCGCTCACATAATCGGTGAAGTGAATCCGGTCCCTCGCTGACGATCTCTTGGCGGCTTGATGCACATGGGGAGCGAACCAAGTTTCCTTGCCCACCAGCATCAGATGATGTGGCAATTCAGGATAGGCTCCCAATAACTCTTCAAAAGCGTGGATCAGGCCGATTTGATTCTTGCGGGGCTGTAAGTCGCCAACCGTCAGGATAAACGGTCCTGGAACCTTGAAGCGCCCTTCAACAAAGGCCTTGGACGATTGTCGCGGTTGAGGGTGGAACGCTGACGAAACACCAGCAGGCACCACTGCAATCCGAGACGGGTCCATGTCATAAGCCCGCGCTATGCCTTGCCTTGAAAACTCGCTCAAGGTTAGCACTCGCGAAGCGTTCAAGACCGTCCGCTTAACTGTATATTGAAGCTGCAGTCGCCTCGCACTCGTAAAGAACTCCGGATGCTCAAGAAAACTGACGTCGTGCACGCTGACAACCACCGGCACCGGACAGGCTAGGGGAGCCGTAAACTGCACATGCAGTAAGTCCGCGCCATCACGCCGCACTTGCCGCGACAAATCATAGCCTAATCGGATGAAGGGATTGCCCGACGTTTTCCGCGTCTCTATCGAGGGCGGAACATAAGCTTCCGCCCCAGGGACCGAAACATAGGCAAGGAATTCCGAATTGTCTTCTAACGCCGCGAACCCATTGAGGAGATTCCGAACATATGCTTCATTCCCCGTTAAATGGCGCCCGATGGCGTGTGCATCCACACAAAAACGCATGCGTTCACTTTAGTATAGCCTTTGATTAAGATTGCGGGGTGGAACTACTAGCCCCCGGCGGGAAACAACTTGCCGATTCCAGTTTGTCCCACGCGGCTTGCCACGTGTATTCCCTTTCGTATAAACACCTTCCGGCCTTGCCAAGTTCCGCCATGAAACTCGAATCGTGGAGTAGGTTTAATATCGATTCGGCAAATTTAACAGCCGTATCTTCCAGAATAATCTGTTTTGAAGGGACGCAATCCAGCCCTTCCGCTCCGAGAGAAGTCGAAATAACAGGGAGACCCGCCGCCCAAGCCTCCAGTATCTTGATCCGAGTGCCGCTTCCCGATA
Organism: Bryobacterales bacterium; assembly: GCA_043785065.1. GTDB lineage: Bacteria > Acidobacteriota > Terriglobia > Bryobacterales > Bryobacteraceae > JANXSF01. The sequence goes on from JAYVXT010000636.1 coordinate 8,311, forward strand.
CCAGCGGAACAATCGCCATTCGCGCCGAGGCCAAAGTTTGCACCGCATTTTCCACCGGGCCGGTAACTTCTATCCTTGAGTCTCCAGCAACTAAGGGTTGAATCGAATCCGGATGCAACCCTACGATCCTCCACGTTGTCTCTGGCCTGGCGGCAATTACAATGGGCCAAATCTCATTCACAAACCAAGCCACGGCCTTCTTGTTCGGAGGATATTCCATATTGCCGGAAAAGACCAGGTCCGCTGACTTTGCGGCTATAGGCAACGGAACAAGCGGGATGGAATTGGGAAACGCAAAAGTCTGCTTGGAAAGTTTCGCAACGTTAGCGGCATCCTTCTCCGAACAGGTTAACAACAAATCGAACCGTGGCAGAAGGCCGCTTTCCATGACTCTGCACGCCGCAGCCCAACGGCGGTGCGCAATAGAAACCGGCCACCGGTCCGAACGTGCGTAGCTTTCGAATAAATTGGATTCGATATTGTGCAGATTCAGGCAAGTTCTCTTCGCCTGAGGCTTCACCACGTTCAACAGTGGTGCGCTCCACAAGTGCTCAAACACCGCCATTTCATATTGCACCCCTCCCATCGCCCGGACGATTTGCTCTTCATATCCTTGGAACCGGTCTACCAAGGGTGGAATGTTTCGAACCAGCCGTAATGTATTTCTTACAATCTTGGAAGCAACATCCCGCCGATGATGGATCAGGGGAATCGTATGCACTTGTCTTACTAAGCCTTTTGGAAAATGCGATGCCGGATTGGGATTTTCAGGCTGAGCAAAAACGATCACATCCAGTTCGTAGCGCGGGGCCAGAAACTCAAGCAAGGAAGCAGTCCGAAGTGCTCCGCCCCCGATAGCGGGATAAGGGGCTTCAGGCGATATCATCAAAGCTCTCACGCTCCGCGCCTCCGGAAGCGCGCCATCGCCTCGGCATAAACTTCGTGCGTCAAGATGGCCGTGCGCCGCCACGAAAATTCGCTGGCCCGCCTAAGGCCGGCTTGCTGTAAGTGGAGCCTGTGGTTCTTGTCCAAGATCATGGTTCGCATGGCATCAACCCACTGGCCGGCATCCTCCGCATCGCAATGCATTACCGCCCCACCCGCCAACTCCATCAATGCCGCATCGCGCGACGCGATAACAGGAGCTCCACAGGCCATCGCCTCCAACACCGGAAGACCGAAGCCTTCGTACAGTGATGGATACACAACCGCCAATGCCCCAGAATAAAGACCAGGCAACGCGGTGTCCGGTACTTCTCCTAAAATTTCAAGGCCAGGGTGCGATTCGATGGACGGGCAATCCGTGCGCCGCCTACCCGCCAACACCAACTTCACCGGAATTTCCTGGTACAGCCGCCGCCAAGCCTCAATCACAAACGGAATGTTCTTTCGCGGTTCAAGCGTCCCAACAAAGAGGAAATAGGGATCGCTTCCCGGCGAGTCTACTGGTTGAAAGTTTTCATCCGCGGCCAGCGGAATGGCTACTACACGCTCGGCCGGAAGTCTGAAACGCTCGATTACTTCCCGCCGCACAGCTTCGCAATCGGTGATAACCATAGTGGCTAAGCCTAATTTCAGCAAGACCGGCGTGCGGCGGCGGACGCGCCCCGCGCCGTCGTGCCAGGCTGGGTTCATCCACGGGGAAAGATCATGAACCGTCATCACCGCTGGGCAGACGGGAAGGTAAGGTACGGCAAAATCGGTACCGTGGAAAACGTCAATCTTAAGTTTTCGCAATTGCTTCGGCAATCCGTAAGCCCACCAGCGCCGTTCCAATTTGTTCAGCGCGGGGTTTCCTTGATCCGTCAAATAAAGAAACTCATCCTCGGGAAAATTCGCCGCCAGCGCTTTTGAGAGCGCCGAAGTGTATCTGGGGATGCCGCCACTTGAAACGGTTAGGGGTGTACTGTCGATGGCGACTCTCATTCTTTGGCGGACAATCCTATATTGAAACAGATTTAGGTCCACTACGGGTAAACTAGACTGGAGAAGTCCTTTTCCGAATAATGGATCAACCCACAAATCCTGAAACTAACGAAGCGCCCCGGACACCTCCGCCCGCCACGTCGAAGTTCAATTGGCAATTGGCTACGGGCGCCGCCGTAGGCCTGTTGATCCTCGCGGCCGGTCTTTTTCCCGTACACACCAAGGATGAGAAGAAGAAGCCGCGCGCGTTGATGACTGCCTCGTTGGAAGTCCGCACGACGCCGCCTGGCGCATCCATCCGAATCAACAATGAAGTAAAGTGTACTTCTGATTGCACTCTTGAATTGGTGGAGGGCGAACATCAAATTCAAGCGTTCCTGCCTGGTCATGAGCCTCGCGTATCCACTGTAAATCTTTCCGCCGGCGTGCCCATTTCCATTGACCTAACGATGGAGCCTCAAACAATGGGCTTGCGCGTCCTTAGCGATTTGCCCTCCGGAAAAATGACCCTTGATGGGGAAGGGGTGGGCCTTTTACAGGATGGACAATTAGGCGTCGACCGCATCTCTGCGGGGACGCATAAAATAGAATTGCGTTCCGCCAAGGGCTCGGCCGAGTTTGAATTTGAATCAAGTCCGGGCGCGGCTCCGCAACTTACTTCTCCGATAACCGCCGTTTCCCTATTCGCTTCGGCCCTGGGATATTCCGACGGCAAAGCTTATATTTACGCCAACGAACCGCCCGTCACCGTGCAAATGGACGGAAATCCGATGGGGGAAATCGGACTTCGTGGCCTGCAAATGCTCAACCTCCAGTCCGGCGATCATTCTTTCGTATTGGAGGAAGGGCAGCGGCAGAAAACACTAAAGGCCTCCCTTGGGTCGCAACCCGTTCTGCTGCTGTTTGTGCGGTTCGATCCAAACCTCGGCAGCCTATTGGTGAAATCGAACGAAGACGATGCGACGCTGTTTCTGAATGATAACGAATACTGGCAGAAGACAAAGAAGGGCAAGGTGGAGCTTAAGAATCTTGCCGCGGGGCCAATTCGAGTGCGCCTTGCCAAGTGGCAATTCACGGCCTCGCCTCTGGTGGTGAAGACGGAAATAAAGAAAGGGGAACAAACGGAGCTCACCTTTCAACTAACCCGCAACGCCGTCGCCGCCCCGCCCAACCCTTCAAAAATCGAATTGCCTCCGCCATTGCGGGAAAATCCAAAGCCTTTGCCGATGCCCCCGGTTACTCCACCAGGGGTGATAGTCACGCAGCGAGGGGATCCGTTCTTATCGCAATGGGAGGACCAGACCAATTGGGCCGAACAGCGCGGCTGGCGCGTGAAGAAAGGAGGCAATTTTGTATTCCTCGCCAAGCGGCCTGTAACTGGTTTGTTGCGGTTCAGCTTGTCGCTGGTGAAAGGGAAGCGGTTGCAATGGTTTGCCGGTTTCCGTGACTCCAACAACTTCGTACTCTACCAAATGGATGGCAAGGACTTCATTCGCAAGGAACATGTGGACGGCAAATCGAATGAAGTTAAGACACCCTATGAATTAAACATCAAGGGAAGCGTGACCGTGCAACTTCGGATTTCGCAAGGCCAGATTGTCAATGAATTGCTGGAAGGCCCGGCTTGGAGGAAAATTGACTCGGTGAACGCCGCCGGGCGGGATTTCTCAGTGGGACAGTTCGGTTTGTACTTGCCGGGCGACGATTCTTTTGCCGTCTCGAACTTCTATTATTCGGGGAACAAATGACATCATGCCGATGGGCTCCCGGCTTGCTAGCCATGTACGGTTTTGCGTTGGCCGCCGATCAATCAAAGTTGGGCGATGGCAACGCACGCGCGGTTCAGATCGCGGCCGGCTCCCCTATAATTCAACAGGCGCGGGCGAACTTGCGAAGCCAACTTACCAGGATCCAGGATGGGAAGCTTCGGACAAATACCACCTCCATTCTCGTGGATCCTGAAGTTTGCGTCGTCTCGAAATCAGGACTCACGCTCCTGAAGAAGGAGTCGATTCTACGAAAATTGCTAAGCGAAGCTTTACTCGCGCCGCTCATCGACGAACGAATGATGAGCGGAGTGTTTCCTCCTCTCCGCGATGAAACGAGCGATTGTCCGAAGCCTCCGCAGCCTTATGGTTCCGCTCCAGGCAGTGCATTTGGCGGCCATCATTCCCATCCCGGTGGTCTTGCGGTGCACGCTTTTTTCAATCTGACAAATGCCTTGAGTCTAGCCCAAGGCTACCGGAAAGTTTACGGACCCGATGTGTTTATCAGCGAAGACCTGATGATTGCCGCGCCCATCTGGCATGATTGGGCCAAGACGATGGTGTTTCAATGGAACGCTGATGGCACGGAATTCGCCGAATACAATTTCGGCGGCAATGGCAGGACGGACGCCTGGGGCGAGCCGGGCGATTCCCGCACCGGTGCGCATCACATTCTGGGTTTGGCCGAAATCATGAAGCGCGGGTTGCCGGCAGAGTTCCTGGTGACAGTCGCCTCAGCCCATGCCGCCCCGGCCAGCGGCAATGAGTACAAAGTGGTGAACTGGATTCGCACCGCGGCTGTTGTGGCGGGCGTGGATGCGGTGAGTGCGGGATATCTCGGTAAAGATCCGCAAGGACGATTGCGGCTTCCCGCCGTTCGAGGGTGGAACGAGCCTGGCCAATTATTGGTGGAGTACATGCTTCATAATTTGTCGGACGCGGATTTTGTGTGGACAGGCCCTGCGGCCTCAATGGTCGACCAGACTTTGAAGAAACTGGCCGGCAAGTTTGGCTTCGATGCTGGGAATGTGGCTCAGTTTAACAATGAGTTCCGAAATCCGATGCTTGCTCACTTGACAGCGGAGCGGTTACTGATTTTGCAGGGCAACAGCGGGATGGAGGCCGTTGCCGCGGAAGTTGCTAAAACTCTGGGCCGCTAATGGCTGGTTCAAACGAATACGTCCACCGAAACTTGAAAAAAATCGGCCAGTTTCCTTGTGTGAGTGCGACTGATGGCGCGCTTCCCATTGACCACATCCGAGACGTAGCCTCTAGAGGCAAAAATCTCCAATAAATCCGCCTGTTTCAGACTTCGCTTTTCCATGAGGTAAACCAGCATTTCATGAGGAGTTGGATTTGGGAGAGGATGATGTTTCGCTTCATAATCCTGAATGAGTCGAACCATCAATTCCAAAGCGGCATTCTCTTCAAGAGTTCGGCGACTTCCTACGTCCATCAGTGCTTCCACCGCGGACAAGGCTCGCTCATGCTCTCCCGGCGTTTCGATGATGCGCGGAAGAGTCCGCGCCAAGACTCTGGAGTATTTCTTGTCATCAATCGCTAGTGCGCCCATTTTTTCCATCCTCCTCTCATATATTCTGTCTGGGTGAGAAACTCTTTCATCATCAGCAAATTGGCCGAAAAGTCCACCTTGACTATCAATCGGTACGAATTATGCCGGATATTGAAGATCAGTAAATTGCCCCATTGATCGGCATTCGGAAATATCACACGGACTTCGTGAATGTCCCGCCAAGGACAACCTTGTGCTGCCTTGTGCCAGAGCACCAACTCTCTGGCCGCGTCCGCATGGTTGTCTGCAAATCGCCTGATTGTAGCCAAGCTGATTACATTCACCGATGATGTTCGCATATCGCGAGTATTTGGTCAAGAGCAAACCTAATCGTTAATGAATCAGCCCAAGCGCCTCTCTCAAATTTTGCGGAACGAACCCAAATGGACCAGGCGCGCTCTTAAATTGAATCTTCCCGTCACGGCCTATTAAATACAGGCGATCAGGCCAGCCTGAATAGTTCTGTTCGGTCCCGTTAGAAGCACGATCCACCAATGCGGGGATGCGGATCCCCAACTTGCGCACGCATGCGGACGCGGTTTGGGTTCGTTCTTCCTCTGTGTGAGCAGCCGGGAATAGCACACCGTCGCGGACATTTGCTTGCATTTGCCAAAGGTCGGTTGGATGGGCCTCCGTAATATACACAATGTAGAAGGCAACCCGGTCCTTGTACTCATCATAAAGCTGGTTGAGCGCGGGAACCTCCCGGCGAAAGGGCGGTCATGTATAGCTCCCGAAAACCAGGACTACTGGTTTTTCCCGATACTCGTTGGAAAGCTTCATGATTCTTCCCTCGCCAAGGATTGGCAGCTCGAAATCCGGGGCTGCATCCCCCACCGCTAAATGGCCACTTCTGGCAGACATCCACAAAGGGCGGAAAGGTAGGATCCTCATTGAAATCCCAGGGACCTTAGCCATGATGGCGCCAAAGGTATCTGGCGGCTGTAACATTGCCAAGTAAAGGAGGCTAGTGGCAATCCCGTAGATGCCTACAATGACAGCCAGAATTATTACTAAGCTTCTTTTCCACATTTGGAAAGCCTATCATGAAGACGAGGCCTGCCGATAAGAGCAAATGTGAGCCGCATCGCAATTCTCATCCTCCTTTATCAATTTAGTCTTTTGAGTCAGATCACGGGAAGTGGGGGATTTAAGGTCTCTCCGGTCAGTCTTAGTTTTACGCAACTATCTAATGCGACAACGTTGCCCGCGGCGCAAACCATTGCAATTGCGACGACAACCGGAGTTACTTCGGTTGTGAATTCAGTAACTGTTTCCGCGCCGGTCAGCCAATGGCTTACCGTTACTCCACTCAGTGGGCACTTGCCGGTTTCGATTAAAGTGGCCGTAAACCCTACTACACTTCCCGTTGGCTCCTACACGGAAACTCTGGTGGTGACGCCCGACGGAGCCAATCCCGTTCCCTTTAATATCCCAGTTGCGCTGCAAGTGCTTTCGCCCCCATCCGATCTGACGGTGGCTTCCGCCACGCTGGCATTCATTTACAAGTTAGGGGACCCCGCGCCTTCCTCTCAACAGGTAAATTTGGGAACCACGGGCGGCTTATTAAGTTGGTCGGCTCTTGTGACAGGCGCTCCATGGCTGACTATGCCGGTAACTTCGGGCGTGATATTTCCCGGCTTCACGGCTTCTCTTTCGGCCAGTGTTGTCACAACCGATCTTGCCCCAGGCAGTTATAAATCAACCATTCAAATCAGCACGCCGGATGCGCTGACCAAGCAAAAAAGCATAGCGGTAACGCTTGTTATTCAGCCTGGGCTACCCGTGGTCATCTCCACTTTCCCGGCCCAAATCGCGGTCGGATCTTCAGACGTGAATGTGACGATTAACGGAATCCGTTTCTCCAAGGACACTACATTTAGGGCAAATGGAGCAGCGGTAAAGGCCAACGTGCTTGGCGCCACGGCGGCGACAATTCTTTTGCCGGCCGCTCTTTTCACAACGGCTGGAAACTTAAGCATCGTGGCTTCAAACCTGAATCCGGGAGGGGGAGATTCCGCGGCATGGCAACTACCGGTGAGTAGTAGCGGGCCTTTGATTGCGGCCATTACAAATGCCGCCAGTTATTCGCCTGCTTCCATATCCCCTGGTTCGGTGCTCACCATTTTCGGAAAGTCCTTAGGACCGGCGGCGCTCACTGAGTTTGACAACACGCAGCCCATTATTGCCAACATACTTGCCGGAACGAGGGTGATTTTTCAGAACATAGCGGCGCCGGTTCTTTACACATCGGCTACCCAAGTCAGCGTAATCGTGCCCTATGGGATTCCCGCTGGCAATCCCATGCCGGTAGTAGTAGAGTACAACGCGGTGACCTCGCCTCCAGTCGTAATTCAGCCAACGGCTACCGCTCCGGCTATTTTTTCGACTTCCGGCATTGGCACTGGTCAACTGGCCGCTTTCATTGTAGATCCAACTACCGGCAAGATGTTCCTAAATAATGACAAGAATTCCGGAGCCAAAGGGCAGATTTTAGTTTTTTATGCTACGGGAGAAGGTATCAGCGGCTCCATAATTCCGATCGACGGACAGATAGCTACGACGCCCGCCCCGGTGATCAATCCCGCTGTAGCTGTCGATATAGGGGGGGCTCCAGCGGAGATCCTATATGCCGGTCCATCGCCTGGCCTGGTAAACGGAATCCTTCAGATAAACGCGAAAATTCCCGGCAGCGCTACCTCGGGCAAAGCCGCTCCGGTGGTGCTTCGAATCGGAGCGGGCACAAGTCAGCCGGGGATCACTATGAATTTGAAGTGAGGCGGTTGTCTTGCTCCAGTTTCACGGCGCTAAGCGGTGCGGCGATCAGAGAGGCGACGATTCTCTTCGCGATAATCTTGCCCCGTTCGCCGACTTCACCTATGGGACCAACGCAACTGGGACAACCTGATTCGCAGGGGCATTGCGCTAGCAGCTCCGACGTCCCTTGCAACAACTTTTCAGTCATCTCCCACAACGGAGCGCTGCCCCCGATGCCACCGGGGTAGTTGTCGTAAAGATAAAGATTGGGCTCAAATCCGCGGATAAGTTCCGACGGGTTTTCGGTGATTGCCACGGAAAGGTCGCGCGGATCGCACATTAGCAGCAGCGCGGCCACGGCCCGCAAACCATTACCCAGCCCCACTAATCCGTTTTGCTTTTCCGCCGGCGTCAAATCGGTGAAATCCGATAGGAATGCTTCTGGGAAATGCAGCCAGAAAGACGTGGTATGCATCTCCTGTTCAGGCAAAGACAGGTGCCCGGCGCCGACGTTTTCAAGCGTATAAAACTTCACTTTCTTAAAGCCCACGATCTGTGTGTTTACCCGGACTTCTCCGTGCAAGGCCGCAGCCTTGCACACTGGCTTAGTGGCGAATTCGTTGAGAATTTTCACCTGTGTGTAGTCGATCGCGTCGGTGAAATAATCGCACTCCACCTTTCGCACATAGGCTTTGCGGTTGTCGTAATCAAACTTCTCCACTTGGTATTGCCGCGCGTCGTGCAGGTAAATCGCTTTTTCGTGTAGCGACGTCAAAGCCACCGGAAAGGAAACTTCAGCGATCACTTTGGGTTCACCCGTGGTATCGATCACCACGAAATTATCGCTGGTTACAGCGCGTAGACTGACAGCATCGGCGGGGTAGGAATCGCTAGTCCAGTGCCATTGTTCGCCAGCCTGATGAAGCACTCCCAGTTCCTGCAAAAACCGGCACATATCTCCAACATCGTGAGGCCCGAACTTTTCGCTATCGCGGATCGGCAATTCAAAGGCGGCGCACTTCATGTGGCTCAGCAGGATCTCCAAATTATCGGCGTTAATAAAGGCGCTCTCCGGGCTGCGGTTGAAGAAGTACTCGGGATGCTCGATGATGTATTGATCCAGCGGCGCGCTGGAAGCCACGAGCACGGCTAGCGAGGTGTTCTGCCGTCTTCCGGCCCGGCCCGACCGCTGCCAGGTGGAGGCCACCGTTCCCGGATAGCCGGCCATGACCACCGCATCGAGCGAGCCGATATCCACGCCCAACTCCAAAGCATTCGTCGAGATTACGGCGCGAATTTTGCCTTCGCGTAAGTTCTTCTCAATCTCGCGGCGCTCTCGCGGCAGGTAGCCGCCACGATAGCCCCGCACCGCGCCTGGGCCGCGCGGTGGCTTGTCCAAAGCATCCTTGAGGTACGTCGTCAGCACCTCTGTCGCCAAGCGGTTATTGGCGAAGATAAGCGTTTGCTGGCCCCGTTCGACAAACTCAATGGCCAACCGCCGCGCCTCGTGCAAATAGCTGCGCCGAATGCCAAGCTGGCGATTAATTACGGGCGGATTATAGAAGACAAAGTATTTCTCGCCGGCGGGCGCGCCATTGTTGTCCACAAGTGAGAAAGGCTGTTCCACCAAAGCCTCGGCCAACTGCTTGGGGTTGGCGATGGTTGCCGAACAGCAAATGAACTGTGGCTTCGATCCGTAGAATTCGCAGATGCGCTTCAAACGCCGGATCAAATTGGCCAGATGGCTGCCGTAAACGCCTCTGTAGTAGTGCAGTTCATCAATGATGAAGTAGCGCAAATTCTCAAATGCTTTGGCCCATTTGGTGTGGTGCGGCAGCACGCCGCTATGCAGCATGTCGGGGTTGGTGAATACGACATTGGCTCTTTCGCGAATGGCGCGGCGGGCATCTTGCGGCGTATCGCCATCGTAGGTGAAAGCCCGGATATCAGAGCCCATCGACTCCACCAAACCATTGAACTCCTGCAATTGATCTTCGGCCAACGCTTTGGTGGGGAATAAGTACATGGCGCGCGCTCCGGGATCTTTCATTAAGTGCGTCAGCACCGGCAAGTTGTAGCAGAGCGTTTTGCCACTGGCGGTTGGCGTAACTATTACCAAATTCTTGCCCGCCGTGGCCAAATCAAACGATTCCGCTTGATGCGAATAGAGATGTCCAATATTGCGCTTGGTCAACGCTTGAGCCAATTTCTCCGGAACCTGAGGTGGAATGGGTGCGGTTTGGCCAATCCTCGCGGGTTGATGGTGGATCGAACGAATCGGGGAATTGCCGTCGCCCATCCATTCGCGAAAACGATTGAGAGCGCCTTCCACACCCGCTGGGCGGCCTAAAGCTTGTTTTACTTTGTCTGCTATTGCGGCGCCGGAAATTGCCGCGTCGGATAATGCTTGGGGAGAGGTTGAGCCGGAGGAATCGAGCCCAGTAGAGGGATCAGGATCACTGGACACATCTGGGAAGCCTAAAGAGAGATTCATGTTCCTTCGCCTTTTCTTTGCTATGGTACACGAATTTGCGGCCCCCAGGGGGAATCGGAAGTTAGTTTGATTTATTTCGTATAAATTCGTACCTTTCCAGAGTCGCTGCGATGCGGTAAGGGCGTTCCGAGACTAGTTCGACGGCTTCTTCGCGAGTCTCCGTTCGAGTCACCTTCCCCATACATCGAATGCGAACCTGGGTTCCGGCGCCGCTTACAGTGGAGGGAAGGGTGACCAAGTACTCTATGGGATCCCCGACCTCCATGAGGCTTTGAGAGGTAAACAACACCCCGCCGGAGCTCATGTTATGAGTTTCACCTGTTAAGTGGACAGGGATTGAGCCCGTCTTCACCAGTTCGACTGGCAGGTTCAGCTGAAAGCGTTTTGTTCTTCTTTGTTCCGACACAACACGTCCAATGTAATGTGAACGACTTAATACGTCAATAGCGATGGTACCAAAGCTAAATCCATCTCTTCAGTACTTTGCATGAATTCTTTCAAGCTCTTGCCGGTACACAGGCGAATTAGCCCTGCGGAATTTGCGCCTCAGCGCTCTATTATCTTATTTATTGTGAATAGTTTACATCCTCCGGAAACGCTTACTTCGTATAGCACCTTGACCTCTAGTTGCCGGTCCTGACGGTAGAACCAATGGCAAAGAAATCTTAACTTTCTTCCGGCCTTGGAGTTCGCTTTTTTGACGGTTTGCATGATTTTGACCCTAGCCTAACGATTTCAGCAAACAGGGTTAAAGGATTAATTTAGCGTAACCTAAACGGTTGAAAGGAAATTAGATGACGAATGGCCAACCCATGTGATCCTCAACTGTTGGATGAACCGAACCGCAATAGATGACCCCGATTCCTGTTTAAAAGTACTAGGACCTGGTAAACCAATTTGCCCTATTTAGGCCACTCAAACGGAATGACGGTACAATAAAATCTTGCTCAAAAGGATTACCGTGCATGGCGCACGGCAGCATAACCTCAAGAACATTGACGTTTCCATCCCGCGAAATTCCCTGACGGTAGTTACTGGTTTAAGCGGATCGGGTAAGTCTTCCTTGGCCTTCGACACAATTTACGCGGAAGGGCAGCGAAGGTATGTCGAAACTCTTTCCCCTTACGCGAGGCAGTTTTTGGATCAGATGGAGCGGCCTGAGGTGGATTCGATTGAAGGGCTCTCGCCTGCCATTTCAATTGAGCAGAAGACCACTAACCGGAGCCCTCGTTCGACGGTCGGCACGGTAACGGAAATCTATGACTATCTGCGGCTGCTCTATTCGGCCATCGGTGTGCCCCATTGCCCGAACTGCCACATCGAGATCAGGCAACAGTCCAGCGAACAGATTTTAGAGCAAGTCCTGGCGATGAAGCAGGATGAGCGCATTATGATTCTGGCTCCGATCGTGCGCGGACGTAAGGGCGAGTACAAGAAGGAACTGGAGAAGCTGGCCCGGCAGGGCTTTGTCAAAGCAAGGATCGATGGCGAGCTTCGTTCACTAGACGAAGACATCCAATTGGATAAGCGCAAGAATCACACCATTGATGTGGTGGTGGACCGGCTGCTCTTGAAAGCAGGTATAGAAAAGCGGCTGGAAGCTTCGCTGCAAACAGCGACGCAGTTGGCCAACGGGCTGGTGATTATTGCCGTGGTTGACGGCGAAGAAAAGTTTTTTTCGCAGAAACTTGCATGCCCCAACTGCGGCGAAGGCGTGCCGCAGCTTGAGCCTCGTTCGTTCTCCTTCAATAGTCCGTTCGGCGCCTGCTCTACTTGCAATGGCCTGGGTAGCCGCTGGTCGTTCGATCAAGCGAAAATCGTCGTTGATCCCTCGAAGCCGCTGTTTGATGGTGGTCTCGGTCCCGGGGGGAATTCCGGCTCGGTGTGGAACCGAACGGACGAGTTTGCCCGCCGGACCAAGATTCCAATTACAAAACCGTTCGACAAGCTTTCAAAGGCGCAGCAGGATCAGTTGATGGATGGTGGGGTGGGATTTCCCGGCATTCTGAAGCTGCTTGACAGCCTTTACCGCGAATCGCAAGATAGCGAATTTTTGGGCGATTGGGTGATGTCGTACATGTCGCCCATTACTTGCGCCGATTGTGGCGGCAAGCGGCTGAAGCCTTCGAGCTTGGCGGTTAAAGTTAAGAGCACGACTATTGCCGATTTCACGGGAATGTCGCTTCTGCGAGCGCTGGCGGAGGCGCGCGGCTGGCAACTGGCGGAACGCGAGGAACAGATTGCGGGCCGCATTCGAGAGGAGATTCAAAACCGTTTGGAATTCCTGTTGGCGGTTGGCCTGGATTACTTGAGCTTGGATCGTTCGTCGATTTCCCTTTCAGGCGGCGAGGCACAACGCATCCGGCTGGCGACTCAAATCGGGTCGAAGCTGCGTGGCGTTCTTTATGTGCTGGATGAACCGTCCATCGGCTTGCACCCGCGTGACAACGACCGGCTCCTTGAAACCCTCACGCATCTGCGCGATTTGGGGAACACGGTGTTGGTTGTGGAGCATGATGAGGAAACGATCGGGCGGGCGGATTACGTGGTTGACCTGGGTCCGGGGGCGGGCCGTTTGGGCGGCTATCTTGTTGCCGAAGGCACGCCGGCGCAGATTCGCAAGAACAAGAAATCGCTGACAGGGCAATATATGTCGGGCGCCCTTTCTATACCCGTGCCTCCGGTGCGGCGCACTGGCAACGGCAAGAAGATCACCGTGGAAGGGGCAACGGAACATAATCTGCGCAACGTTTACGTGGAGTTTCCGCTAGGCACTTTGACGGTGGTGACCGGTGTAAGTGGCAGCGGCAAATCGACCTTGGTGAACGACATTCTTTACCGGGCATTGGCTCGCGAGATTTGGAGATCCCGCGCCGAGCCGGGTAAGCACGAGAAGATAACCGGCATTGAAGAGATCGACAAGGTGATTGAGATCGACCAGTCGCCCATTGGGCGCACACCTCGTTCGAATCCGGCGACTTATACCGGGGTGTTCTCGCCAATTCGCGACCTGTTCGCAATGCTGCCGGAATCGCGGGAACGCGGCTACAAACCTGGCAGGTTTAGTTTCAACGTCAAGGGCGGGCGGTGCGAAGCTTGTCAAGGCGACGGCTTGAAGCGCATCGAGATGAACTTCCTGCCCGATGTTTACGTCACCTGCGATGCCTGCCGCGGCCGCCGTTACAGCCATGAAACGCTACAGGCGAAGTACAAGGGCAACTCCATCGCCGACGTTCTGGAAGCAACCGTGGAGCAGGCTGTTGGCATTCTTGAAAATATTCCCAACATCGAAAACAAGCTTCGAACGCTGGTTGATGTCGGTTTGGGCTACATCCACCTTGGGCAATCTTCGACGACTCTTTCCGGCGGCGAAGCACAGCGCATCAAACTGGCGAAGGAACTGAGCAAACGGCAAACCGGAAAGACGCTGTATATTCTGGATGAACCCACAACCGGCCTGCACTTTGAAGACGTGCGTAAGCTGCTGGATGTGCTTGCGCGGCTTGTGGATTTGGGAAATACCGTGATAGTCATTGAGCACAACCTGGACGTGATGAAATGCGCCGATTGGATCATCGATCTGGGTCCGGAAGGCGGGGACCGCGGCGGGCATATTATTGTTACGGGCACTCCGGAAGACGTGGTGCTTAACAAAGAAAGCTTCACGGCCAAGGCTTTGGCAAAGGTTTTGCACAAGAAATGAGCAAGTACAAACAGCAGCCGATAGACTTCGCGGGTCTGAAAACGATCTCCGTTTTTTCGCGAGGCGGCAAAGTTCGCGTGGAAGATTTCGCCCGCACCTATGAGAAGGGCGGTGGATTGAAATCACTGGTTGATTCGCTGCCGGCTATCCTTGCAGGCGATTCGTTTCGAGCCGTGGTGGACCGTATTCTGGAAGCCAAAGCCAAGGGCAAACCGGTGTTGTGGGGGTATGGCGGTCACGTGATTAAGTGTGGCATGGCCCCCATTCTGTTGGATCTGGCGCGCCGTGGGTTGGGCCATGGCTTTTCCACGAATGGTTCGGGTTCGATCCACGATTTCGAGATCGGCATTGCCGGTTGGACCAGCGAAGATGTAGAGGCTGTGTTGCCCGATGGAACATTCGGTTCGGCCGAGGAGACGGGGCGTTGGATGAACGAGGCGATTAGCGAAGGGTCAGCCGATGGTTTGGGTATGGGCGAAGCTTTGGGCCGCAAGCTGGAAAGCTGCTCCAAGCCGGAATTCGCATCGAAGTGCATTCTGTTAAGCGCCTACCGTTCCAATATTCCGGTGACAGTGCATGTGGCGATTGGCACGGATACTCCACACACGCACCCAGCAGCGGCTGGCGCGGCGATTGGGGCGGCAACCCATCAGGATTTTCGTTTGTTTTGCTCCATGGTGAAGGAGATGAACGGCGGCGGGGCGTATATCAACTTGGGTTCGGCCGTGGTCATGCCCGAGGTTTTCCTGAAAGCAGTATCTTCCGTCCGTAACCTTGGCCACGAACTGAAAAACTTCACCACCGTGAACCTGGACTTTCTGCAGCATTACCGGCCCAAGGTGAATGTTGTGGACCGTCCTCACGCGGGAAGTGGCGGCAAGGGCTATTCGTTGACCGGGCATCATGAGATCATGATTCCTTTACTGGCGGCGGCGTTGATAGAGCAATGCGACTGAGCGAACCTTTTTGGAATTATTGGGATCTGCTGATAGCGATTGGGCTGATGGCGCCCGCCTATGCGGCCAATGCATTGGTGTTGCTGTTGATGGGGAACGCTCCGAAGATCGTGAAAGCGAATTTGGGAACGCTGGTGTTTTACGTTGTTCTGTCCGGCGCCATGTACTTTGTGCTGAGCCGGAAATATTCTAATTCTTTGAAGAATGGGTTGGCGTTGACGTTGGGGCCTGTTTCCATTTGGAAAGCCGCGCTGGCGGGTGTTGTTCTAGCCATTGCAGTTTCGGCCTTGGGAGCCCTGTTACCCAGTGCTGATCCGTTAACACCAATGTCAGGGTATTTGGAATCAGAGTTGGGCTTGATGCTTGTTCTACTTGCTTCCACAACGGTCATGCCACTATGCGAGGAAATTACTTTTCGCGGGTTTCTGCTTCCTTTGTTCGCTAAGACGCTGGGCATTTGGCCGGCTATTGTTGTCACCGCTCTTCCATTCGCCTTGCTCCATGGGTGGCAATATTCATGGGCCTGGCAACCTATCTTGGTTCTGTTAATTACTGGGACCGCATTCGGTTGCATGCGAGTTGCCTGCCAATCCACTATTTCCGCCGGCGTGATGCACGCCAGTTATAACTTGATTCCATCGCTCATTTCGATTGCGGATCATCCTGAATTATAGAGATAGCATGCGGAACTATCGAGATAGCATGCGGATTAAGGAACCCTTCTGGAATTATTCGGACCTAGCCATTTTTCTGGGCCTGATTCTGCCCTCACTGCTGGTCACGGGTTTGATCATGGGGTTGCTTCGCGGCGCTCCCAAGGTCGTGGCTCTGATCTCGGCGCAATCCGCGATGTACTTGGTGCTTTTCCTTGGCCTCTATCTGGTGTTGAAGAACAGATACAGCGAGCCTGTGTGGGAAGGTCTGGGGTGGATCAGTTCGCAAGCCGCCCAGTGGAAAGCGGTGGCCTTCGGCATTGCGTTGGCCTTCGGCCTTTCCGGATTGGGAGTCCTGCTACGCACGCCGCAAATGACCGATCCGATGAAGGAATTACTGGAGGGCGATTTGGCTGTAATCGTGGTCGGCATCGCCGCCACTACTGTTATGCCGGTGTGCGAGGAACTGGCTTTTCGGGGCTTCATCCTGCCGTTGTTCGCCCGTAGCTTCGGCCCGGCGCTGGGCATACTTTTCACCGCATTGCCATTCGCGCTGCTGCACGGTCCGCAGTATGAATGGCACTGGCAACACATGCTATTGCTAACAATGGCCGGCTGCGCCTTTGGCTGGATGCGAGCCTGGACCGGCTCTACAATATCAGCCAGTTTGATGCACGCCGCCTACAACATGACGTTCATGTTGGGATATATCGCCAATCAAAAGGAACTTTCCGGAACATGGTAGAAACCATACAGTGGACGCCCGCTGGCGTTGTAATGATCGATCAGACGAAGCTGCCGCGCGAGACGGTTTTTGTCACGTGCAAGAACTACGAAGAAGTTGCCGAGGCGATTCGTTCGATGATCATCCGCGGTGCGCCGGCCATTGGCGTGGCGGCTGCGATGGGTGTGGCGATCGGTATGGAGCAAGCTAGCGAAGCGAATCCGGATGCGGAGTTTGAAGTGATCTGTAACACGCTGGCGGGGACTCGTCCCACGGCGGTGAATCTGTTCTGGGCGATAGACCGCATGAAGCGGATTTACGCAGTCCATCGAGGCAAGCCGATTGCGGAAATTCGCGCGGTGCTTACGGCTGAGGCGCAGGCCGTTTATCACGAAGATATCGCCATCTGTAAGCGCATCGGCGCGCATGGGGCGGCGCTGGTGCCGGACGGCAAGACTGTCTTGACCCATTGCAATGCCGGAGCCCTTGCGACGGCCGGTTATGGCACGGCGCTCGGAGTGATCCGCGCCGCAGTTGAGGCAGGGAAGAAGATTGATGTGTTTGCCGATGAGACCCGGCCCTTTCTGCAAGGCGCTCGCCTGACGGCTTGGGAATTGATGGAAGACGGCATTCCTACAACGTTGATCACCGACAATATGGCTGGGCATTTCATGAAGGCTGGGCGCATTGGATGTGTGGTTGTTGGCGCTGACCGTATCGCCGCCAATGGGGATGTGGCCAACAAAGTAGGAACGTATACTGTGGCGGTGCTGGCCAAGGAAAACGGCGTTCCTTTTTATGTGGCGGCCCCGATTTCGACGCTTGATCTAACTTTGGCAACCGGCGATTTGATCCCGATTGAAGAACGAAGCGCGTCGGAAGTGACGCATGTGTTCGGCGTGGAAATTGCTCCGAAGGGTGTGGGTGTGGAGAACCCGGCGTTCGACGTGACGCCGAACCGTTATGTGACGGGGATTATTACGGAGCGAGGCGTGGCGATGGCGCCGTTTGAAGAGTCGCTGCGCGCGTTGGTCGGAAATAACCATCCTATCTAGCCAAAGCTTCCATACTTGCGCGAGCGATAAATCCTGACCTCGTCTCCCCATGTTTTTTTGCTGAATCATCAATGGCTGTCAGCAGTTTCTCAGGCAAGGTAATGTTGATTCGTTTGGCTCGCCCGGAGAGGGTAGTGAGATCGACGGAAACAAGCATCCAGATGGCCGACTTGAACTCGCTTTTCCGTTTGTGCGTTTCAATAGGCTTAGGTTCTTGGATCGCAAAGCCATCTTCAATTAACAACTCCAAGTGTCCTCTTATTGCTTCCGAGGCATTGGTTGCCGCTTCGTCTAGAGTATCTCCCGCTGAAAAGCAACCCTTCAGATCCGGAACGGTGACTCCGTAACAGGAATTCTTCTCTTTATGAATGGCCAATGGGAAAAGCATGTTAGTTTTGTAGACCTGCCTGTTTGAAGATGCTGCGAACAGTACCCAATGGTAAATCCTTCTTCGGATGAGGGACCGTTACTAGCCCCTTCTTTTTGGAATGGCGAAAGTGATGGTGGCTCCCCGTTACACGAACCAATTTCCATCCAGCGTTATTCAGCTTTCGAATTACTGAACTGCTGTCCATCTATGCGTATTATACACACCTTTCTCCACACTCCCGCCATGGCTTTCGTCCAGACGCCCTTGCAACGGCCTGGTGGGAAAATAATCGTCCTATAATTGAATTGGGGCGAGATGACCGCAACGCTTACTACTCAAATCGAGATCGATAGCCATGGCGTCGCTTGGCTTGCCGGTACACAAGTCAAGGTTGTGGAGATCGTTTTGGATAAATTGGCGCATGGCTGGAGCCCCGAAGAAATCCATTTTCAACACCCCCATCTTTCCATGGCTCAAATTCATGTGGCCTTGACGTACTACTACGAAAATCAAGCGTTACTCGATGGGCAAATCGATCAGCGGATGACGGCTGCAAGTTCATTGGCGCGCAAATCCTCGGATTCCGTCTTTCGCAATAAGCTCGTCGCCTTTAAATCATCAGTTTGAAGCCGTCTTTCTACATGGACGTTCACGTCCATTTTGCAGTCACGGCCGCGCTCAAGTTGCGCGGAATTGAAGTGTTGACAGCACAGCAAGACGGCTGCTCGGAATTTGATGATGTGGCGCTGTCGCGCTACGGAACTAGTGCGCATTCTCGTTACTCAAGATGATGACCTGCTGGGGATTGGAGCGTCTTGGCAGGCTGAAGGCCGCAGGTTCGCTGGGATAATTTATTCACACCAACTTCAGATTACGATTGGCCAATTGGTTAAGGATATCGAGCTAATAACTGCCTTGACTACAACTGACGAATGGATGGGTCGCATCGAATACCTGCCCGTGTAAATGTCCCTGACTTACGCCGGATCCACTCGCATAACCGCATAGGGCAGCGTGATCTCCAAATCCTCACTCATCTCCACAAAACGGCCCTGCCGCCCGCCACTCCTCGGGCTTCCCTGTCGCAACCGCGTAGCTAGCTGCTATGCTCATCGAGCGACTTCACCCGCACCTTGCCGCCCATGCCCGCTTGTTCCATCAGCACTTGCACCTCCTCGCTGAAATTCGCAACGATACAGCAACGCTTCGCCCCTTTGCTAAACTTCAGCCCCGGACTGGCATTATTACGGATCGGCGCCGTTTGACCAGTCGCTGCGGGCACTGGTGGGGGAGTGAACTGACTTGCGACCGACTATTTGCCTGGTGGTTCCTGCGGCCTCTGGGGTGCACGAGAAAAGCGACTGATTATATCCCCTCCCGCTTGCCGGTAAACGGCGATAATCGTCACTACCGCGACCAAGGACAAACTATCCTTCGATAGAAGGTCTAATGCGGGTGGGGTTGTCAAGAGAAATACCGCACCAGCATTTGTTGCGCTGATTATCGTGAAAACAGAAAATGCCAGACTCAGGCAACCGGTTGTCGATACCGCGGTCGGATCACTCCGGAACTTCAAGAGAACAAATATTGCAACAACGGCTAGACTAGCCAATCCAGTGAAGCGAAAATCGAAAGTGACCGCAATCCAGCGCCCTATGGTATCGGGCACTATGCCATGCTACTCTTCGAGGGATTTTCGCTCAATTGACTGATGAAGGCCCCGATTGCCGCGCCAATTGCAGCCCCAGGGGCTCCACCAAGCATTACTCCGATGGCGCCTCCAACTACAGTCGATGCCAGAGGGGAAATATGGTCTGAATCGTGGCGAATATTAATGCCGGCGGGGGCGAAATAGGGAATGCCGGTTTGAGGCACAATGACTGCGCGAAACTCGTTTAGAGTGGGATCGAAATAGAGATAAACGGGAACGCCGGAATCGGTCGAACCAATCCTGCTGGTGTAAAAGCCCGTCTGACTATTAATAATCGCCATACGCCAACAACTCCCAATCAAATTTTAACACTTTCGAAACTCCTCTTTTTTAGCAAAAAGTTATGCCGGATCCACTCGCACTACCGCATAGGGCAGCAGCGTGATCTCCAAATCCTGGCCCATCTCCACCAATCGGCCCGGCCGCGCCCGCCACTCCTTGGGCTTGCCTGTCGCATCGGCATAGCTATGCTCATCAAGTGACTTCACTCGCACTCTGCCGCCCATGCCCGCCTTGCTCCACCTCACCACCTGCACCTCAGCGCTGAAATTCGCAGCGATACAGCAACGCTTGCTCCCCTTGCTCAGCGACAGCCCCGCAGCCTTGAACTTATCGCTCGACGCCACCTCCGTCACCTCGCCGCCGGCAAACTCCGACACATCGGCCAGCACATGATAGATCGGGAACACGGCATCGGGCGAAGTCATCACTCCAGCTTTGCCAAACGCCTCGTAATATGTCACCGAAGCCGCCGAGGCTTCGCTCAAATACTTGATGCTCCCCAGCGTCCAGGCCGCGCCAAACAGGCTGCTCATTCTCGGGTCGGGGCTCGTCGGCTGCTTGGAGACTTGATTGAAGCGCGGCCGCAAAGTTACGGGCGAAATCGCGATTGGCTTTGTTCCCAAGAATTGCCTTGCGGACCGGACCGTGTCGCCCTGCGACGAGAGATTCTCCACCAAACTCAGGTTATCGAAGGCATGCACTTGCGGGTTGATTGAGTAGGCGGCCAGATCAATCGTCTCCAGCACTGGCCTTGCGCGGTTCAATTCGGCAAAGTATTGATTTGTGCCACCGCCCACCGGTGCGCCTTTCAAATGCTGGCGAGCTATGCGGAGCCACTTTTCGCCCGTGGCCGGCTCATCGTTGTGAAAGACCAGATAACGCGCAACACGCAGGCCCGCGGTTGATTTAGCGAGAGGCTTTAACTCCGCTTCCGCATCATTCGATACAAAAAGAGCCAATTCCAAACTTGCCCGATTCGCCGTTGCGCTTGCAGCCGCGCGCCGCAGTAGCTCGGGATAGTCCGCGTCATTCAGCTTTAAATCAACACGGAGATGCGCGGCATTCAATGCTCCCAGTGCAGGCATTGAGGGGGAATAGCCTAAGCCGATCGAAGGCAGTTTTGTCTTTGACGAACCGTTCGTAAAGAGTATTTCCTTGCTGGCGCCAGTTACCGCTGGCTGCATCTGCTCCGCCACTATCTTCACCGTCACGGACTGCTCAATTAAATCCCCTTGCCGCACTTGCACAGGGAAGGGAAGAGCCAGAGGAGTGCAGTAGGTTTTGAAATTTCCGTCGGTCCAGTTGCGATGGTCTTCGGTCTCAAACGTATCGCCTTCGAAGCGCACCTCGGCTTGAACCCCTGGCGCAACGGTATGCGTGATCGCCCGCAAGTCGACGAATGGCTGGGCCGGCGATACCAGACTTGGGAATGTGCCTGTCTCCGTCTGGCCGCCGCTTTTCTCTAACACTGCTTTCTGACCAACGCACCCTTCCAGCGGATGCAGCACCGCGAAGCCGATGCGATTTTTCATAAAGGGAGTACGCGCCTTGCCCGCGAATTCAAATCGAAGAATGCCAGGGGCCTCCCCCGTTATGCGGCCCTTCCATCTAAAATCAATATCGCCTTCCGCGCACAGAACATCGAAGGTGACCATAAACCGGTCCGAAGTCTTTTCCATCACCAGGTTTGAAACCTTTGGAGCCACCGTGCCCCAGGATTTATCGCGCACCGCCACGTAGATTCCGCGCAACACTTCCGCTCCATTGAACTTGATGAAGCGCAAGAATCCCAGGTCGGGTTCAAAAAGGGCGCTCCAAGGGCCCGCCATGAGTTCAATCGGAGCCTTTGGAGCTCCGGCGACGCCATAAAGCATTTCGTTGCGGTTGGTGGCTCCCCAACCCGAGGCCGGTCCAAATAGGGCCAGCGCTCCTCCCAGCAATTGACGGCGATTCAATGTTGTCATTGAGGGCAATTGTATCGTGTTTGCGCTCGCAATTTACCTGAATTCAATTGACACCCGCCGCCGGCATCACTATCATGGGTTGTTGCACCCACTCTTACGCCCAAATCTTGCACTATTCGCCGGGCGTCAACTGTTGGGACGCAATATTACGTCTAATCTCATTCGAGTGAATTTATGATTAAAGTCGAAGGTCTCTCAAAGAGATACGCGCGTCACATCGCTGTCGACAACATTTCCTTCGAAGTTGAAAAGGGAAAGATTGTCGGCTTCCTGGGGCCGAACGGGGCAGGGAAGACAACCACCATGCGCATCTTGACCTGCTTCATGCCGCCCTCCGAAGGGTTTGCGGAAGTAGCCGGATTCAATGTTATGGACGCTCCCATGGAGGTGAAAAGGCGAATCGGCTACCTGCCGGAAACGCCTCCCCTTTATCCGGAAATGGAAGTTGGTGAATACCTCACCTTCGTAGGCAAGCTGAAAGGACTTTCGGGCGCCGATCTAACCAAACGCGTCCAGGAAGTGGCGGAGCGGTGCAATGTCGCTGACGTCAAAAACAAGTTGATCAGTAAGCTTTCCAAAGGTTACAAACAGCGGGTTGGGTTGGCTCAGGCCATCATTCATAATCCGGAAGTTCTGATTCTTGACGAGCCCACCTCAGGTCTGGATCCTAAGCAAATCATTGAAACCCGCGATTTGATCAAGAGCCTTGCCGGCGACCATACGATCATCCTTTCTACCCATATTCTGCCCGAAGTGGAGCAGACTTGTGAGTCGGTGATCATCATCGCAAATGGCAAAGTGGTGGCGCGTGATTCGGTGGAAAACTTGACCAGCCGCCTTCGTGGCGCCGAAACCGTTGCCGTTGAAGTTGAGCCGCGCAGCGGCGAGTTGGATTCAGCCGCCGTGCAGGCCAAGCTGGAACAAGTGGCGGGCGTTAGCAGGGTTGTGCTGAAAGACTCGAAAGTTGGCCGCTCGCATTTTGAAGTGGAGAGCCTGCAGGGCCGGTCGGTTCGCGCGGAACTTGCTCGCGCGGTAATTGAATCGGGTTGGAATTTGAACGAGCTTCGCGGCGTGAATGTGAGCCTGGAAGATATCTTCCTTCAGTTGACTAGCGCTGAGCAGCCTTCTAAGGGAGACGCAAAATGAACAACATCCTCGCGATTATTCAACGAGAAATGAATAGCTATTTCCGGTCGCCCATCGCTTATGGTTTAATGGCGTTTTTTGGGTTGATTACTGGATGGTTTTTTTATGTAGCGGTGGCCTTCTTCATGCAAGCCACGATGCGCTCGGCCATGCAAGGCGGCGGCGGTCCGATGAGTGTCAATGAATATGTAATCCGTCCGATGTTGATGAATGTCAGCGTCATCGGGCTTTTCATTATTCCCATGATCACCATGCGTCTCTTCGCTGAAGAAAAGAGGTCGGGAACCATCGAACTTTTGCTGACTTCGCCCGTCACCGACATTCAGATTATTCTCGCCAAATGGATCTCCGCGCTGCTTATGTACTGCGCGATTTTGGCGCTGCCTGTTCTTGATATGTTGATTTTGTTCGCATACGGAAAGCCGGATTGGAAGCCAATGCTGATCGGTATTCTTGGCCTCATCCTTCAGGGCGGGGCGCTGCTTGCCATCGGAACATTTATTTCCAACACTACGAAGAACCAAATCGTGGCGGGTGTTTCCACCTTCGCCATTTGCCTGCTCCTTTGGGTGCTCGATTGGATCAGTTCGTTTGAATCGGCGGCATGGGCCAAGGTGGTCTCCTACATGTCGGTGGTGGCGCATTTTGAGCCATTCTCTAAAGGTGTGGTGGACTCGAAGGACGCGATTTTCTATCTTTCCTTGATCTTCATCGGGTTGTTCCTAACAGCCCGCTCCATGGAATCATTGCGGTGGAGGTCATAACGAATGAACCGGCAAACAAAATATACGGCTTACGCATCTGTTTACGTTCTCATCATTGTGGGCGTTTTAGGAGCGATCAACTTTCTCGCCAACCGTTATAACAAGTCATTTGATTCGACGGCCAACAAGACTTTTAGCCTGTCCGGGCAGACCGAAAAGATCGTGAAGAATTTGACGCAAGATGTCAAAATCAGCTATTTCGACGAAGCGCAGAGCTTGGAACGATCGCGTGATTTGCTGGACCGCTACAAAAATCTTTCTCCGAAAGTGACGGTTGATTTTGTTGACGTCAAGAAGAAGCCGCTTGAAACCAGAGCAGCGGGCGTCAAGAGTTTGGGCACTGTCCAGATTCAATCCGGACTAAAGAAAGAAGATGCGCGTAGCTTGTCCGAAGAAGCCATCACCGGGGCCATCATTCGGGCTATCAAAACCGGGCAAAAGACGGTATGCTCCGCAACCGGCGCGGGCGAAAAATCGTTCGAAGACAGCAAGGGCGAAGGGTTAAGCAACGCCAAGACTGAGCTCACCAATAGCAACTACGTTACGAAGTCGATCAATCTTGCATCCGATCCGAAGTTACCTGCCGATTGTTCGGTGCTGCTTTTGGCCGGCCCGCAAGTGGACTACTTCGCGCCCAGCATACAAGCAGTTAAGGAATACGTCGAAGCAGGTGGAGATGCACTAATCCTGCTCGATGCTCCGTTGAAAATGGCAAAGATGCAAATTGCGGAAAACGCCGACTTAGCGAAAATGCTAGAAAGCTGGGGGGTAATCCTTGGCAAGAATTTAGCTATCGATCCAAGAAGCCCGCTTGGGGCGGCTGTTTCCTTCGCGGCGGCTTATGATCAACATCCGATCGTAAATGACATGAGGGCTCCCACAGGTTTCCCGTATGCCCGGACGGTTGACGCTAAGGCTGAAGGCGCCGGTAAGGCAACAAAACTGTTTTCCACCTCCGATTCCAGTTTTGCGGTCACCGACATGAGCCCCAAGGAAGTCGCCTTTAAGGAAGGACGCGACAAAAAAGGCCCGCTGAATTTGGCAGTCGCCGGAGAGCATAAGGCTCCGGAAGATAAGAAAATTGGCGATGGCAAGGGCCGTTATATTGTGGTTGGTTCTAGCGCTTGGATCTCGAACGATTTCCTTTCCATCCGCGGGCTGCAAAACAAGGATCTGTTCCTGAACATGATCAATTGGCTATCGGCCGACGAGGATTTGATTTCGATTCGTCCGAAAGATCCTGAAGACCGCCGCTTGACCATGAGCCAGGCTCAGATGAATATGCTGTTTTTCTTTAGTGTGCTCATTCTGCCGCTAGTTGTAATTGCCAGTGGCATTATGATGTGGTTGCGTAGGAGATAGTGCGGCCATGAAAGTGAATGGATTGGTAATTGCCGCTGCTTTACTTGCGGCGCTCGGCGGAGCCGTTTGGTGGTCGAACAAGGATGAGGAAGCGAAGAAGGGCCAGCCTGCCAAGGACGCCCCGCCCAAGATAATCACAGTCGCCGATGCTGACATAGCAGAACTCCGCTTTCAGCGCAAAATCGGCGAATCCACCATAGTGAAGCGCGGTAAGGATGGACGCTGGGAGATCACAGCCCCGAAGCCCTTACCAGCCGATCAGTCTATGGTAGGCGGTGTCCTGAGCGCTCTGGCTCCGCTTAATTCCGACAAGTTGGTGGAAGAAAAGACCGATAACCTTGCCAACTTTGGCCTGGCTCAACCCTCCGCGGAAATCACCGTTGTGAAGAAGGATGGCAAGACGATTAACATTCTTCTTGGCGATGATATAGCCTTTGGTTCTGGGACCTACGTCAAGATGGGCAGCGAACCCCGCATCTACACGATTACTTCCAAAGCCGGCATCGACAAAGATTGGAAGGATCTGCGCGACAAGCGCTTGCTGACTTTCGATTCCGGAAAGCTATCCCGTCTTGAGGTTTCGAACGGGAAACGGACCGTCGAATTTGGTAAGAGCGGGGCCGATAGCTGGACCATTTTGAAGCCCTCACCCATGCGCGGGGATAACTTTGCGGTTGAGGAACTGGTCCGAAAATTGAACGACGCCAAAATGGAAGATACCCCCGATGACGCCGCCGCTGCCGAGGTTGCCAAGAAGTTCAATGGCTCGGCGTTGATTGGCAAAGCTCGCACCGCGGACTCCTCGGGAACTCAAGAATTGGAAGTGCGTAAGGATAAGGACGGCGTTTACTATGCCAAGTCCACCGCTGTTGCCGGCGTGTACAAAGTAGCCAATGAGTTAGGCGAAGCCGTGGCCAAGGGGCTGGATGATTACCGGAACAAGAAAGTTTTCGACTTCGCCTTCCAGGAACCTACTCGGATTGAAGTGAAGGGCCCCGCGCGCACCTTCGTTTTTGAAAAAACCAAGAATGATTGGAAGCTCAATGGAAAAGTGATGCAGCCAGACCAGATCCAGGCCTTGATTGATAAGCTGCGCGACCTCAGCGCCGTGAAGTTCAAGACGGCCGGGGGCGGAAACGCGCATTCGGAATTCACCGTTAGCACGCAAGATGGTAAAACAGTGGAGAAGGTAATCGTGACCAAGTCCGGAGATAGCTTGTTGGCAACCCGCTCGGGCGAGTCTACCGTTTACGAACTGGATGGATTGAAAGTGGAGGAAATCCTCAACGCCGCATCCGCCGTTAAGGACGCTTCCGCCGCCAAGCCGGCCGCGAAAAAATAACTGAGTGAACGCTCTTCATACCGATCTCTATCAGCTCACAATGGCCGCCGGATACTGGACGGCGGGCAAGACCAAGGATCGGGCCACGTTTGAAATGTTCGTGCGGCGTATGCCCTACAACCGGAATTTCTTCCTGGTCGCGGGATTGGAACAGGCTGTTGATTACATCCTAAACCTGCGCTTTGAGTCCGATCAGATCGCCTACCTGCGGCGACTGCCTCAATTCCTCAACGCGCCC
>JAYVXT010000637.1:0-13128 GCA_043785065.1 Bryobacterales bacterium
TCAGTCCTCGTTCCCGATGGGTAAGCTGACGAAACTCGGAATCCAATTCAGCCGCCAAAAGTCCTCCGCCACCGCAGAAACCGCATCAACTCCCCGCGATGTTCCCACACAAAGGACCAAAACTCATGAAACCCAATGCTCTCCGCATGGGTTCCCCAGTAAGTCTCAATCCGCCATTTCAGATATGGACTATCCCACGGATGCAAACGGTACCCGCGCGTAGTCTTCCATAGGTATTGGAACATAGCAGAATTTCCTGACATGGATCTCATCCCTCGATTACCATCGGGGGCTAGTCATTCAGCGCAAGCGCTGCACAGCCGAGTTCCCGGTCGCCGCAGTCGCTGGTTTATCCGCCTCAACCTTCCCGGCAAAATAGCCGCTGCGCGTGCGCACCACCGGCGCACCAGCCCCCTTGGCCTGCACCAGAATTTTACGGAAAGTCCCGTCATCTTCCTTTGCCGGATTGTAAGCCAAAATGTACTGATTGCGAATCTCGTGCGCCACTTGCAACGCCACTTGCTCAACGTCATCCACCGCGCTAGGGAAATGGGCCACGCCTCCCGATTGCTTCGACAGCGCGTTCAAAACACGCTCAGCCCGCTTCGCATCGCGTTTCGATTCCTCGTTCAGCAGCCCGATAGCAAACATCAGCACTTCGCTTTTCTGCGCTTTAATCAGCGTCTTTTCCACCGTGTTCTCCGGCGACGAAGCCGTATCGTCGCCATCGGTGATGATCAGCAAAACCTTCTTGTCGTTCTTCCCTTTTTCCTTAATGTATTCGATCGACAAGGCAATCGCATCGCGCATAGCGGTGCCGCCGCGGGAATCAATCCGCGCCAGCCCCTCTTCCATCTTGGAAAGAGTCTTCGTCACCGGCACATCCAAGTAAGGAACGTCGTTGAAATTCACAATGAAAACTTCGTCTTGCGGGTTCGAAGCTTTCACCAGCGCCAGAGCCGCCAGTTCAACTTTCTTGCGCTTCATCTTCATGCTGCCGCTATTGTCAACAATAATGCCAAGCGTAATCGGAACGTCCTCACGCTTGAATAGCGTAAGCTTCTGCTCAACTCCGTTTTCAAGAACCTTAAAGGATTCTTTCTTCAGATCGGTTAGCAACTGCCCCTTGCGATCCACCACCGTGGCGTGCAAAACTACCAGCCTCGTGTTGGATTTGAAGATTGGATCTTCCTGGGAAAAAGCGGACAAAGCAAGAACCGCCGGCAAAATCGCCAACGCGGCCTTATTGAGCAGGTGCATAGTATCCTTGCCGCCAAAATGGCTTCAGCGGCGGCATTTGTTTAGGTTGTACAAGCTTCACAACTACCTTGCGGTATTTCCCGTTGCGATCCGGGTTTGTCGGGGAATATCCCAGCACGTATTGGTTCCGCAACTCCATGCCGATTTTCGCCGCCACATCCGGTAAATCGTTCAAGTTCTCCACCGGGAAGTGACGTCCACCAGTCTGTTCGGATAATTCACTTAATAACCCCGGACCGGAAAGCTCTTCGGCCGAACGTCCGCGGGCATGAACCGGCTCAAAAATGCCGATTGCGTAGATTTGCACGTCCGCTTCGCGCACTAAGTTTCTAACCTCAGTTTCCGTATAGCGGCTGGAGTTATCGCCGCCATCGGAGAGGATCAAAATCGCCTTGCGGGTATTCTTAGCCTTCTTCATCTCATGCATTGCCATGTAAACGCCATCCAGTAGCGCCGTGCGTCCCTTGGCTTGGGTAAACGTCAGCCGGTTTTGAATCTCTTCTGTGTTACTCGTAAAGGGAACAATCAATTCCGGACGCGTATTGAATTGCACCAGAAAAAATTCGTCCTCGGGATTGGCTGTCTTGAAAAACTGCGCCACTGCCACCCGCGCTTTCTGCAGCTTGTTGCCCATGCTATGGCTGGTATCGAAAACAAGGCCAATACTCAGCGGCGCATCTTCGCTCGCGAAGTGAGTAAGTTTTTGCTCTACCTTATCTTCCAAAAGTTTGAAGTGTTCCGTTTCAAGCCCCGTCACAAAACGGTTCATAGGGTCGGTGACCGTCACATTGATCAACACCAGGTTCGTATCCACCCGAATGTT
This sequence comes from Bryobacterales bacterium, assembly GCA_043785065.1. GTDB lineage: Bacteria > Acidobacteriota > Terriglobia > Bryobacterales > Bryobacteraceae > JANXSF01. Next base: position 2,084 of record JAYVXT010000637.1, read on the forward strand.
CGACGCCCTAGAGGCTTCCCTATCCAGATCGGGCGTTGTGTTCTTCAACCGGGGCTCGATAGCCACCTTAGGTTGAGAAGAGGTAAACTGCTTGTCTGACTTCGCTTTAGGTGTGTCTTCGTCGCCGGCGATTCCCACCGCTACGAACAGAGGCACGAGGTAGATTAAGTACGATCGCACTGGGCACCTCGCCAATCCACTTTCTCGGAAAAATCAGTGGACGAAATCAGTATACCAATTGTGGGTTTTGGTGTGAACTCGTGGTAAGATCAAACGTGCCGAACGAAGTACTGGGCGTCATTCCTGCCCGGCTCGCCTCCACCCGATTCCCAAACAAAGCCCTAGCCATCCTTGCCGGTAAACCCATGATTCAACATGTATGGGAGCGGGTACTAGGGGCTCAAACCGTCGACCGAATTATTATCGCCACCGACTCCCAATTAATCTTCGATGCAGCTTGTAAATTTGGCGCCCAGCCAATGATGACTCGCGAAGACCACCTTTCCGGAACGGATCGCGTTGCTGAAGTCTCATTTGCTTATCCTCAATACCCGCTAATCGTCAACATTCAGGGTGACGAACCGCTCATCGATCCTGCAGGCATCGACGCCGCCGTTCATGGACTGCGCTTTTCAACCGCCCCCATTGGGACTCTCAAAAAGAAGATTGAAATCGTCGTCGAACTGGATAATCCAAATGTGGTGAAAGTGGTCACCGATCGCAGCGGTTCCGCGCTCTATTTCTCGCGCTCCCGCATGCCCTTCAATCGCAGCGGCGACCTCGCGGATACTTTCAAGCATATCGGCCTCTACGTTTACCGCCGCGACTTCCTGCTTGGCTATTCCACTATGCCCGTCGGCCCTCTTGAAGCCGCCGAGCGCCTAGAGCAACTCCGCGCCCTTGAAAACGGCCACAAGATTCACGTAGTAGAAACGAATTATGAAAGCCTCGGCGTCGATACGCCAGAGGATCTGGAACTGGTTTCCAGGCAAATCGCATTACTGCTAGCTGGAGAGACTAAAGGGCAAAATGGCTAAATACATCTTTGTAACGGGCGGAGTGGTCAGTTCCTTAGGCAAAGGAATTGCCGCCGCGTCGATCGGTTGTCTACTTGAAAGCCGCGGCCTCAAAGTCACCCTGCAGAAATTCGATCCTTACCTTAATGTCGATCCCGGCACCATGAGCCCCTTCCAGCACGGCGAAGTGTTCGTTACCGATGACGGCGCGGAAACCGATCTTGACCTCGGCCACTACGAACGCTTCACACACGCGCCACTAACCCAGGCCAACAACTTGACCAGCGGCCGCATCTACGAATCGATCATTCAGCGCGAACGCCGCGGAGATTACCTTGGCAAAACCGTTCAGGTGATCCCCCACGTAACCAACGAAATTAAAGCCGGCATCGCCAAGGTGTCGCAAGGCGTGGACGTAGTGATCGTGGAAATCGGCGGCACCGTCGGCGACATTGAAAGCCTGCCATTCCTTGAAGCCATTCGCCAGGTGCGCCACGAAAAAGGGCGCGATAATGTTGTTTTCGTTCACGTCACGCTAGTCCCCTGGATTGCCGCCGCCCACGAATTAAAAACCAAGCCCACGCAGCATAGCGTGAAAGAACTGCGCGCCATTGGTATTCAACCCGATATTCTGCTGTGCCGCACGGAACGCGAAATTCCCGAGGACATGAAGGAAAAGATCGCGCTGTTCTGCGATGTTGCCACCGATTCGGTCATCGCCGCCTGTGACGTCAAAAGCGTTTACGAAGTGCCGGTTGGTTTCGCTGAACAATGCGTGGATGAAATCATCCTGCGGCAACTGAAGCTTGAGACCGCTCCCCGCGACCTTTCCAAGTGGAAGGACATGCTGCACCGCTTGATGAATCCCGTCGATGAAGTGGATATCGGCGTTGTCGGCAAGTATGTCGAATATGAAGATTCCTACAAAAGCCTTAAGGAATCGCTTTTGATTGCTGGCCTGGCCCATCAGTTGAAAGTGAACATCCGCTGGATTGAAGCCGAAAATTTGCAGTGGCCGGAATGCGTGGAAAAGTTAAATATTTATGATGGCATTCTGGTGCCCGGCGGCTTCGGCAAGCGTGGCGTTGATGGTATGTTGCAAGCTATTCGTTATGCCCGCGAAAACAAGGTGCCTTACTTCGGCATCTGCTTGGGTATGCAGACCCTGGTCATCGAATTCGCCCGCAATGTGTGTGGCATGGCCCAAGCCGATTCCACCGAATTCGAACCGGCAACGCCCGAACGCGTCATCTACAAACTGCGCGAATTGAAAGGCGTGGATGAACTGGGCGGCACCATGCGCCTTGGCGCCTACCCTTGCCATTTGGCGGAAAACAGCATCGCCCGCGCGGCGTATCGCAAGGAAGTGATCAGCGAACGGCATCGCCACCGCTACGAATTCAACCGTGAATTTGAAAAAACGTTAGTGGCCCACGGCTTGCGTTTAACCGGACAAACGCCCGATGGTTTGTACGTCGAAATCTGCGAAATAGGGGATCATCCCTGGTTCCTAGGCTGCCAATTCCATCCGGAGTTCAAATCCAAGCCGCTTGAACCGCATCCCCTGTTTGTGGATTTCATCGGCGCCTCCTACAAGGAGCGCCAGAAGCGCACCGGCAATTTGTTTGAGCCCCAGCAGCTGACCCATGTTGAATGAAACGGGCCTAACGCTAATTGCCGGTCCGTGCGTAATTGAAAGCGAGGAGCACGTTCACTTTCTGGCCCAGCAAATCCGCAAACATGTGGGTGATTTCATATTTAAAGCTTCGTTCGATAAGGCGAACCGGTCTAGCCTAAAATCTTACCGTGGCCCGGGGATGAACGAAGGTCTGCGCATTCTGGCTGGACTGAGGCACGCGGGCTTTCGCGTCTTGACCGATGTGCATGAAACCTCACAAGTGGAAGCCGTGGCCGAGGTTGTGGACATCATCCAAATCCCCGCCTTTCTTTGCCGCCAAACAGATTTGTTGGTTGAGGCGGGACGCACCGGATGCACCGTAAACATCAAGAAGGGGCAATTCGTGTCACCGCAAGATATGCGTCATGCCGCGGAGAAAGTGGCCAGCACCGGCAATAACCAGATCATCCTCACTGAGCGCGGAACCACGTTCGGCTACAACAATCTGGTGGTGGATATGCGTGGCCTGGTGATCATGCGCGAACTTGGTTATCCCGTTATCTTCGATGCCACTCACAGCGTGCAAACTCCTAGTGGGCTAGGCTCCGTGTCGGGCGGGCAGCCCGAATTTATCGAGCCTCTGGCGCGAGCGGCAGTAGCGGTAGGCGTAGCCGGGGTGTTTGTTGAGGTACACGAAGAGCCGGCGCGCGCCAAATCCGACGGAGCAAACGCTCTTCACTTGGACTTACTTCCCAATTTCTGGCGCAGTTTGCAAGCCATCGCATCAACCCAGCGCCCTGGCAATGTTGGAGCCCGCGGCTACCCCGTATTACCGCGGTAACCGCGGCTCCACCGTTTCAAAACCGCTGTAGCAACAATCGCCACAACAAATGCTGGAATGGCGATAAGAACCGGCCACGCCACCAGCGCCACGGCAAGTCTGCCTCGATGATCCGGCGAAACAAACCAACCATGGACATTAGCTGCAACCGCCAAACCCAATGCGCCAAGGGCGGCCGCAATACTAGCATGTGTCGCTACCGTGCGCCCTGAACTCCGCAAACGAAACTGTTCGTAGCCTATGTGACCCGTGAATGCAACGGCGGAAACAAACCATGCCAACCGTCTCCACGGAATACCTTGCGCCTTGGCATCCTTCGCCAATTTAGCGGATCCCAATCCTACGACTAAATACACCGCTACCATGAGCAGCGCCACGCGAACGCTTCGCCTTTCCTGCAAGGAGTCCATTTTTCTTGCCCGCCATATAATACCGCAAGCCCCCTTGAAGTAAAACTCGCGTGGTGCGAAAAATCTTCAGCGGGGGAATGTGGGCCAACGCATTAGCATTCGGCGAGCATAGGATGACCATTATTGGAGACCGCCGCCTGTCCATCGGTTGCAGTGGAGGACGCGCTTCTTTATCTGTTGTGCTCGCCGCCAATTGGATTGCGGCATTTTTATCCTTCACAGGATGCCGGCGTTTCAAGAAGGCTAAGGTCTAAGACATCTTGCCCAAAGGGCGGACCCGCGCACCCCCTAAACTTTCTTTCCCTTTCCGCCGATCTCCTCGTTAGCACAGCATGTACTCAAAAGGCCCGAAATACTTCACCCCAACAGTTCCGGAAACGTTCGAGCAACTCGGAATTTCCGAACATTCAGTTACCGACCTTCTGCTCCGCCGCATGCTCATCGAAGGGCAGAGTACCCTCGAAAACCTTTGTAAGAAGCTACGCCTTTCGATGGCCATCGTTGATATCGCCTTCCGCCAGCTACGCGCGCAGCAACTCATCGAGGTAAAGGGAATGAAGGGGAACGATTACCATTTCATCCTTTCCCAAGCCGGTCGGCAGTACGCCTCCGAGCGATGGCAACTGAATCAATATGCGGGTGCCTGTCCCGTCTCGTTGGACGATTATTACCAAGCCACCAAAACCCAAACCGCCCAGGTTTGTGTTGACCGCGAAAGCTTGCGCCAATGCTTCAGCGATCTAATCATTACCGATGCTATGCTCGATCAGCTAGGCCCGGCTTTGATTTCCCAAAATTCTATCTTCGTTTATGGCCCAACGGGGAACGGCAAGACCAGCCTTGCCGAGCGCATGCTGCGCATCTACGATGATGGAATTCTAATCCCTTACGCCGTCGAAGTCGATAATCAAGTCATCAGCCTGTACGATCCGGTGGTTCACGAACTGCTGCCCAACGAAAACGACAGGATCGATCAGCGTTGGGTGTACTGCAAACGGCCCTGCATAGTGGTGGGCGGCGAACTGGTTCCGGCAATGCTAGAATTGCGCCTTGACGAAGCCTCCGGCATTTATTCAGCGCCATTGCAGATGAAAGCCAACAACGGCATATTCATCATTGATGATTTTGGCCGACAATTGATCAGTCCGCGCGACCTGCTCAATCGCTGGATCGTGCCGCTTGACCGCCGCGTCGATTATCTCTCTCTTCGCTATGGCGTCAAATTCCAAATCCCCTTTGAGTTAATGGTCGTCTTTTCCACCAACCTTGAACCGAGTGATTTGGCCGATGAGGCCTTCCTCCGCCGCATCCAAAACAAAATCTACGTCGAAGCGGTAAGCCCGCTGCAGTTCGATCAGATCTTTGAACGGGTTTTCTATGGACGCGGCGTGCCTTTCACTCCCGATACCCCTGAGTTCGTTCGCAGCCTATGCCTTCGCGAAGGCCGCACGGAATTGCGGGCTTGCTACCCTAACGACATTTGCAACCTTCTTACGTCAATCGCCAGTTACGAGACCCGTGAGATCACCGCGAACGCCGCCGATTTAGAGCGGGCCTGCGCTCTGTATTTCGCCAAAACATAATCCCATCAATAAGATGCAGCTTTTTTAATGCCGTGGATCATTCCGGGTTGTTGGCTAATCCCGGCTAATCCGCTGCTATGATGTGGTTAGATGCTCCTGTGTCCCCCCAACTTCTTTAGGAGAACCAAACAAAAATATGAAATTCTTATCCATTACCTTTCTGCTTGCGAGTTCCGCCATGATGGCGCAACCCGTTCTGAGACCTTCCAACCCCGTCGGCAATGCCGGCAGTTATGACACCAAAATCGCCCAAGGCTCCATCTTTGTCGTGCTGGGTACCAACCTCGGCGGAGATACGGTTGTTCTAAACTCCGCCCTGCCCATTAAGACGAACCTTGGCAACGCATCCATCCGCCTAACCCCGGTTTCAGGCGGAGCCGCCGTGGACGCATTTATGATTTACACAACCAAGAACCAACTGGCGGGCCTGCTGCCCTCCAGCACCCCAATTGGCGATTACAACCTCACCGTCACCTACAACGGCTCCACCTCAGCACCTGGCCGCGTCACCGTCAACGCCCAAGGATTTGGCATTGTTACCGCCGATAGTTCCGGCTCGGGACAGGCCCAGGCGCAGGAATTTCGCTCCTCCACCGCTTTCGATTTGAACCGTTTCACAACCGGCGCATTGGGCTCCTTTAGTGTGGCCCCAGCGCGTCCCGGCCAGGTAATTGTCCTTTATGGGACTGGCCTCGGCGCCGATGCTCAATCGGATTCCACCGGAGGAACCTCCGGAGACAAAACCGCTTCATCCAACATTAAAGTGGTCGTTGGCGGACAGGAAATTATTCCTGCGTATGCGGGCCGCGCATCGGCGTTGCCTGGAACCGATCAGGTGAACTTCACCTTGCCCACCAATGTCGCGCAAGGATGTTTTGTACCGACGAGTGTGAAGGTTGGTTCAACCGTCAGCAACACGGTTACTCTCGCCATTGCTCCGGATGGTCAAAACGGTTGTTCTCATCCTTCGCTTACCGAAGGTCAATTACGTTCCATTTCACAAGGCGGCACTTTAACCTTAGGCTCGATCTTGCTAAACAAGGCCACGATCACCATTACAGGCGTTCCAGTACTCGGGAATTTGGATACGACGAGCGAAACCGTCTCGGCTAACTTCGCTCAATACGGAACGGGTAACCTTGCCGGATTCGGCGGCACGCAGGGAACCAGCGGACTTGGCCAATGTATAGTCAATAAGCAGCTTGCCACGCAGGATCAGCTCATCACGCCTACCGTTCTGGCCCTCTTCCTTGACGCCGGGGCTCAACTTACACTCAACGGTCCCAATGCCTCGAATGTGGCTATACTGCGTGCCGCCGATAAATCGTATCTGAAACTTCTCAGCACCCCTGGCATCGGCGGAGGGTTCGGAGGACCACCGCCCACGCCGATTATTGCCGCCGGCACATACACTGTTACCGGACCCGGTGGACCCGATGTCGGGGCATTCACCGCTACCCTCGCAATGCCCACCCCAATTGATTGGACCAATAGAGCCGTTATCAACACCATCAATCGCGCGTCCGGACAAACATTCACTTGGTCGGGTGGAACGGGCGGCGGAAACAACATCGTCGCCATCGTGGGTGTCTCCGGTGTCCACTCCGGTGGAACCGCTGCAGCTCCGGTCTATGATTCGGCTACTTTTGCTTGCCTTGCCAACGCGGCTGACGGAACATTCACCGTGCCCTCCTCCGTCCTCTCGCAAATGCCCGCATCGTCAGGTAGTATCATTGACGGCTCCGGAATCTCATTTGCAGGCGTGGAAATGATTACCGATCCTACTAAGGGCTCGTTCAACGCACCCCTTGTTAAAGGCGGCACGGTGGATACCGCGCTCTTCTCTGGCTTAGTCGGATTCTTGAAGACAATCACCTTCCAGTAGTAACTGAAACGGGGCTAGCTTCGGCTAGCCTCAACTTACACCGCATATAATTCCAAACCATTTAAGTTACTCTTCTCCCAGTACTGCCGATAGTACTCTCTGTACTCCATATTAGGTCTGTTTCACTCCTCCATTCCTATTAAAACCCAAACTTTTGTGCTAATCTGAACTCGTTCGATATCTAAAAAGCGTGGGTTGTCAGTTATTGCCCAAAGCGCTAGGAAATCGAATCCTTGTAACCAACCAAGGGTTAGGTGAAGTCTTATTTCGGAGGATTGTTAGTTATGAACAAATCACGCCTTATGGCGGGTCTGGGGCTTGCTGTATTAGCTCTTGGCTCATTTACTCCAGCCCATGCCGCCCTAATTGTCGACAACGGGATTCCTAGCACGGCGAACCCCACCGGCAGCAACCTTTCCGATACGCAACAGGCGCAAGACTTTCTGTTGGCATCTATTACCAGCCTCACGAATATACGGTTCTGGACATTAGAACAATCCCCGGCTGATTATCTAAGCAGCATTTTCTGGGAGATCCGAAGCAATGCCGCCGGCGTACCCGGTACGAACGTCGTAGCCTCGGGAACTTCCAGCCCTACGCGCACCACTGCGGGAACAGTTTCCGTCCCGGGCGCCAATTTCAATCAGTTTCAAAATGATCTTACCGTGAATATCACCAGCTTGGCCGCCGGCTCCTATTGGTTGACGCTCCACAATGGCGCGTTAACGGCAAACACCTTCACCGATTACTACTGGAGCGGCGCCGATGCAAATTCCACGGCATTTTCCGGCCAGGAAAGAGGCTTGAACCCCCTCACAGCCTGGTCCACCAACGAACAGGAATTGGCTTTCCAACTCTATGGGACCGCTTCCGCCGCAACTCCGGAACCGGCTACTTTTGCATGCGGTGGAATAGCGCTAATCCTCATTGGATTGGCGCGGCGTACTAACTCAAAAGCGCAAAGGGCCCGGTAGCAGGGCCGCCAACTATTGCTGGAGCACGCGAAGATTCTCGCCACCGGAGCTCCGTTTTGCGCGTGTTCCTTAAAGACTAACCCTTCGGACTAACGCTTAAGAGGGATTGCTTGCACGCTTGCTTTCATTGCTAAATAGGTTTATCGCCGCTAGAAGGACTGAATACAACGATGAGAAAACGACTGCTCTTTACGATCTTCCTCCCAGCAATTTTGGGAAATGCCCTGCTGGCGCAGCAGAGGACGACTGTTTTGCCGATGACCTACCATGGCGTCTCGGATAGTTTGTATTCCATGTCTCTCAACCAACCCAAGCCCGACCCCAGCTATGTCGCCACCGAAATGATTCAAAAGCATGGGCCACTCATTGGAGACACCGACGTTGTGCCTGGCATCGGGCCGCGCACGGCAGCTCCGTCCTATCGGCAAATCACCACCGGCAGAGGAACGGCGGCGTCGGCCGGCTCTAGTTTTGAAGGGCCAGGCGCGGGACTGGCGGGCTTCAGCATGACGGGCACCCCAGCCGACCCCACCATGGCCGTGGGCCCGAACCATATCGTTGCGTGGGTGAACAGCCAATACGTTGTGTTGGCCAAGAACGGAACGCCGTTGCTGGGCCCCTTGAACGGAAATACTCTTTTCACGGGCTTGACGAATATTTGTTCTTCCACCAATCGCGGGGATCCGATTCTGCAATACGATAAAATGGCTGACCGTTGGATTCTGAGCCAATTCGCCTTCACTGTAAATGGCCAAGGAACCGCTAGCGCTCCCTTCTATCAATGCGTGGCTGTCTCCACTACAAACAATCCCACGGGGACTTACTACCGCTATTCAATTTCCTTTTCCGCAATCGGGTTTAACGACTACGGTAAGTTAGGCGTTTGGCCTGATGGTTATTACACCACTTACAACATGTACAGCTCTGGGGGCGCAAACTTAGGCGTAGCTTTGTGTGCTTCCGACCGCATCAAGATGCTGGCCGGTGATCCTACCGCCTCCACCATTTGCGCCCCTACCGGTTCCTATGCGGGCGGCTCCGCCTTCTTACCCGCCGATCTGGACGGCACAACGCTCCCCTCAACCGCTTCGCAAGGGAACATCGTGGCCCGCTATTCCTTCGCCGGCGCATCCATTCGATTGATGAAAGTAAAACCCAATTTTTCGACCAATACGATTACGGTTTCCAATGGACTGGGCGGCGCGCCGGGCACTTACATTGAATTACCGGTTGGACCCACCGTAGTCGCCTGTAACGGGGTTGGCGGCGATTGCATCGCGCAACCAGGCACCTCCACGGTCCTCGATTCGATCGGCGACCGGCTGATGTACCGGCTTGCGTTCCGCAATCGGGGCGGACAAGAGAGCATGGTTGTCACCCAATCGGTTGACCCTGATGGTTCTGGCCCAAGAAGCTCGGCCGTTCGTTGGTACGAAATCCGCTCTCCCTTTTCGGCCTCACCCACTGTGTTTCAGAATGCCACTTACGATCCGGGAGCTCAAGGCGACCGTTGGCTCAGTTCCGCGGCCATGGATAAAATGGGAAATATTCTCATCGGTTATAACGTGGCTGACGCGGCCAATAACTTGAAGCCCTCGATCCGCATCGCAGGCCGCTATCGCAGCGATATTCGCAATCTGCTGCAAGGCGAAAGCACGATTGTTACCGGTACAGGATCACAAACGGTGCGTTCCAGCGGATCCGCACTTACCCGTTGGGGCGACTACTCCACAATGCAAGTGGACCCGGTGGATGATTGTACGTTCTGGTACATCGGGGAGTATCTTGCAACGGACGGCGTGTTCAACTGGCAAACCCGCATCTCAAGTTTCAAATTTGCCGGTTGCAATTAGGTCTCTGACAAGGGAAACGGACAGCAACGCTAATCACGCTAACGTCGACTAGCCCCAATGCTCGTCATTTAAGAGGTTAGCCAAAGTGGGGCAGACGCCCTCGTCTGCGGCTGGCCCCCTGGCCAGCCTGCTCCAGATATTAGAGAAACATTCGACGCGTTTGTAAGTGACGAGTATCGCGACTAGCCCCCTATGAATAATAGGCGGATTCTTCCGAACCGTGTGCACTGTTGGGGCTCCGAACAATCCCCCGATTCCATCGGAGGTTAGTCCAATCGCTTCCTCTATTTTCTTGGGCCTAATAGCTTTCGCGCAAGCCAACTGAGTTGTATGAGCCCCAAGCCGATGGCGGCTACGATCCAACTGGAAGGCTCCGGACTAAAGGTGCTTTCCAGAGGAACAACGGCGGTTAGCATCGCTATAACAAGCTCGTCAAACATAAGAAGTCCCCCCGGATTCCTCTTCCAAACTGTTATTGGTTCACCTCAGTGATTTCCAAAAGCGGTAAGTATTAAATGTAAGTTAGAAGAGAGGGCTTGTCGAGTACCAAAAAGGTCATAGTACCCCGTAAAGTCTTAAAGTCGTTCCACATTCACCGCGCATTGTTTATAATTCGGTTCCCGTGAAATTGGGTCAAAAGCGTCTTGGGTCACTTCGTTAACATTGGTCTCGGAAAAATGAAAAGGCATGAACACTTGGCCGGGCGCCGTAATCTCGGTGATCCGCAACTCCACTCCGGAAACTTCCCCGCGGCGGGAGATAATCCTTACTTTGTCGTGCGGGGCAAGCTTCAAGCGCTTGGCATCCACCGGATTCATCTCCAACCACGCGTTGGGCGCCATGCGTTCCAGAATGGGCACCTGTG
>JAYVXT010000638.1:0-4154 GCA_043785065.1 Bryobacterales bacterium
CTCCTTAAAGCGCTGCATTACGACGGACGGAAGATGCCCCCTGGGGGACAATTATCCGATGAAGTAGTCGGCAATTTTGAAAAGTGGATCGCCATGGGAGCGCCGGATCCTCGCGAGGGAGAGAAATCGGAATGGATAGCCTCTTCCATTGATGTGAAAAAAGGCCGTGAGTTTTGGGCTTTCCAAAGCGTCAAGAAGCCAGCCGTTCCCACCACAAAAAACAATTGGGCGAAAACGGACATTGACCGCATCGTTTTTGAAAACTTCAAAGCCAAAGGTTTGACCCCTGTGGCCGATGCCGATAAGCGCACGCTGATTCGCCGCGCAACGCTTGACCTAACGGGCCTGCCACCCACGCCGGAAGAAGTAGAAGCCTTCGTCACTCATCGCGGGCCAAAGGCCTTTGAGACGGTCGTGGATCGGCTACTAACCAGCCCTCGTTATGGGGAACGTTGGGGCCGCCATTGGCTCGACATAGCCCGTTACGCCGAATCGAATGGGCGCACACGCAACTATCAATTTCCATATGCGTACAAGTATCGCGACTACGTCATCGCCGCATATAATAGCGACAAACCTTACGACGTCTTTCTGCGCGAGCAAATCGCCGGCGACTTAATGACTGCCGCGAATCCTGATGCAAGGAAGGAGCAAGTTATCGCCACCGGCTTCCTTGCACTGGGCGCCCACGATTTGAACGAACAAGATGTAGCGCAATTCCAAATGGATGTAGCGGATGAACAAATCAATGTGTTGACGCGTTCCGTCATGGGCCTCACCGTAGGCTGCGCGCGGTGCCACGATCACAAGTTCGATCCCATCCCCACCACCAACTATTACTCAATGGCCGGCATCTTCCTTTCCACTGATCTAAAAACCGGATTGGCGCGCCGCCCAATGAACCGCGTAAGCTACTTCCAGGAAGAGCGTTTGGTGTTATTGCCTGAAGCTGAGCAAGTGAAATTAACCCCGGAGCAGGAAAAGACAAAGGCTGAATTACTGGAACAGAAATCGGCTGCCGAAACTCGCATGCTGCAGGCGCAACGCCAGCAAATGATCGAAAAGGTGCAAGCCACGCAGGTCGAACTCCGGAAGATTGACAATGAACTGGAAAAGCTTCCCCGAACGGGATCCTTCGCCATGGGCGCCGCCGACGCCAAGAACATGGTGGAGTGCAAAGTGAACATCAAGGGCGACCCGCACAAGTTTGGCCCCCAAGTGCCCCGCGGCTTCGTCGAAGTAAGCACGCCCGAAGCAATGCAGATTCCCCAAATTCCCGAAGGGCAAAGCGGCCGCCTGCAATTGGCCGATTGGCTGACCAACAAGCAGCATCCGTTGACATCGCGCGTGATGGCCAATCGCATGTGGTACCACCTGTTCGGCCGTGGCATTGTGCGTACCGTCGATAACTTCGGCAAGATGGGTGAAATACCGGCGAACCAAAAGCTGCTCGATTTCGTCGCAGCGCGTTTCATGGAAAACGGCTGGTCCACGAAGAAGACCTTACGGGAGATCATGCTTAGCCGCGTCTATCAATTGGGCCCTGAATACAACGAAGCGAACTTTAACAAAGACCCGGAAAACACGGCGTATTGGAGAATGAGCCGCCGCCGTTTGGAAGCCGAAGCATTGCGCGATTCCATGTTGATGGTGGCCGGCAATTTGAGCCTGACTCCGCCCAAGGATTCCCCCATTTCCCGGCTTCCCAAGCAGGCCCCGATTAACGTTCGCATCGGCAAGAACATCAGTCGCTTTGAAGGCGCGGCCACTTTCCGCAGCATTTATTTACCCGTGCTGCGCGGTTACGTCCCGGCAGTGTTCGACGCCTTTGACTTTCCCGAACCGAGTGAGACGAAGGGGTTGCGCGACGTCACCACAGTGGCCCCGCAAGCGCTGTTCCTGATGAATAATCAGTTTGTTATCGAACAGTCTAGAGGGGCGGCGAAGCATCTGTTGGCTAAGCAGACCGATGACACGAAGCGCGTGCAGCAAGCCTTTGAACAGGTTTACGGACGCTTTCCTTCCGCTGCGGAATTGAAGCAATCGCTAGGGTATGTGCAGACCTCCGCGACGGAAGCCCCCACGGAAAAGAAGGAACAAGAATCCTGGGCTCGTCTGTACCAAGCTTTGTTTGAAAGCGCCGAATTCATTAATAGGATCTAAGGAGATATGAACATGAACCAGATAAACCGCCGCGACCTTTTACGCAGCCTCTCCTGTGGATTCGGGTACTCAGCTCTTGCCGGATTGACCACCAGTTCCGCATTGGCGGCCACCGGTTACACCAACCCTCTAGCGTTAAAGGCCCCACACTTCCCCGCCAAAGTAAAGCGCGTGATCTTCATGTATATGGCCGGCGCACCCAGCCAATGGGAGACTTTCGACTACAACCCGGAACTGGAAAAGGCAAGCGACAAAGAAGCCACAGTGGACACCGCCAACGGCCAAGGCCGCCGCAACGGCAAATTGATGGCGCCGCGCTACAAGTTTGCACCAAGCGGTCAAAGCGGCTTGATGCTGTCCGACCGTTTTCCGAATCTGGCGAAGCATGCCGATTCCCTCTGCATCTTGAACGGCATGTATACCGACAGCGCCGCGCACCCGCAAGCGAGCATTTTCATGCACACCGGGAGTTTCACCTTCGTCCGCCCATCCATGGGTTCCTGGAGCGTTTACGGCTTGGGCACCGAAAATCAAGACATGCCCGGTTTCATCACCATTAACCCAACCAACACGGGTGGCGCGCAAAATTATGGTTCGGCGTTTCTTCCCGCGCCTTATCAAGGAACGCCGGTCACCATTGGCGATGAGATGGTGCCCAACATCAAGAACCCGGCGATGAGCACCACCGACCAACGCAAGCAGTTGGACTTCCTGCAGACACTGAACAAGGAGTACATGAAGAAGGCCAAGGTGGATGGCGAATTAGAAGGTGTCATTCAATCCTACGAGTTGGCGTTCCGGATGCAAGCATCGGTGCCCGGGATCATCGGCCTTGATAAGGAAACGGATGCGACCCGGGAAATGTACGGAATGAACGATGCATCCACTAAGGCCTTCGGCACGCAATGCTTGCTGGCGAGGCGATTGGCCGAAGCTGGCGTGCGCTTCATCGAATTGGGTAACGACGGATGGGACCATCACAACAACTTGACCCAGCGCATGGCCACCGGCACGAAAGCTATCGACCAACCCATCGCGGCATTGTTCACAGATCTTAAACAGCGCGGCCTGTGGGACGACACCTTGATCGTGTGGGGTGGTGAGTTCGGCCGCACGCCGATCGGGCAAAATGGCGATGGCCGTCAGCACAACTCACGCGGCTTCAGCATGTGGTTGGCGGGCGGCGGGATCAAGGGCGGCATGCGTTTTGGAGCTTGTGACCCAGCTTCGGGCGCGGCAGTTTCCGATAAGGTGCACTTGCACGACCTGCACGCCACGATGTTGCACTTAATGGGTATCAACCACGAAAAACTGACGTATCGTTACGCCGGCCGAGACTTCCGCCTTACCGACGTTTCTGGCCGGGTAGTTAAGGAAATTCTGTCTTAAACTACTTTTCGCCAAGCAACATGTAAGTAGCGGTAGCAATCGCCACCAGCTTCTTATTTGCATCGGTCAAATCCACGCGCCCAACACAAAGATGCCGCCCAACCCGCACAAGGTGGCATCGCGCCGTCAATCGCTTCCCTGTGACGGGCAGCAAGTAGTTGATCTTCAACTCAGTCGTTGTAATCCGCCTCTTGCGGTTGAAGTGGTAATCCACCGCAAAGCCAACCGCCTCATCGGCCAAAGTAGCCAGTACACCACCGTGCAACGCGCCGGCGGAATTCATAAACCGCGGCAATAATGGCATGGAAACCGTCACGCCATCCTCATGCTTCTTCACCACACGAATCTGCAGGAGCTTTTCAAAGCTGTCCATTATTTAGCCGTCGCCCCGCCATCAACAACAAAGGTTTGCCCTGTCACATACGACGAATCGGGCCCCGCCAAGAACAGCGCCATCCCGCCAATTTCTTCCGGCGCGCCAATCCGGGGAATCGGCTGCGTCTTGCGCAACGCCGCCATGTGTTGCTCGTCTTTCCAGAAAAACGAACTGAACTCGGTCTCAATCAACCCCGGACAAATCGCATTCACGCGAATGTTGTGCG
>JAYVXT010000639.1:0-4148 GCA_043785065.1 Bryobacterales bacterium
ATGGCTATCGACTTCGAGGTAATCCATTTCGGTGACGCTTCCTTCGACGCCGGCTTCTTACTCAACCATCTAATGCTCAAATCATTTCTATTTCCCCAATACCTGCCACAATTCGAAACCGCCGCCCTCGTCTTCTGGGATAGTCTTCGGCAGCACCTGCCCCTATCCGCCGAAGACTTTGAAAAATTCACGTTACGACATTGGGCCGCCTTGCTGCTTGCCCGAATCGACGGCAAGTCTCCAGCCGAATACATCCAAGATCCCGCCACAAGACAAAGAATTCGCGAGTTCGCCCTCCGTTTGATCGTTCACCCTCCCCGCGGAATCGAAGCAGTGTGGGCGGAAAGGCGCAGCGCATGAGCCTAACCATTCAAACCGTCCAGGCGTGGGAAATCCTCGATTCCCGCGGCAACCCCACCATTGAAGCGTTTCTAAGCCTAAGCGACGGCTCCCACGCAACCGCCCAAGTGCCCTCCGGCGCCTCCACCGGCAAGTACGAAGCCGTCGAATTGCGCGATGAGGACCCCGCACGCTATAAGGGTAAAGGCGTAACCAAAGCCATCGCCAACGTCAACGGTCCCATCGCAAGGGCGCTTTCCGGAAAGCAGGCCCTCCAATCGGATGCCGACCGCTTGATGATCGAACTCGATGCTTCCCTCAATAAATCGAACTTGGGCGCAAACGCCATTCTTGGGGTTTCCTGCGCCTTGGCCCGCGCCCTGGCCCACACATCCCATCTCCCCTTGTGGCAATCTCTGGCCGCAACGAAGGCTGCCCCGAAATTGCCCGTCCCCATGGTAAACATCCTGTCCGGCGGCCTTCACGCCGGCGGCCAAATCGAATTTCAGGATTTCCTGATCATTCCCCACGGCTTCGGCACTTACGCCCAGGCCCTTGAAGCCACAGTGGCCATTCACGCCGCAGCCTCCGCAATTATTCGCGAGTCGGGCTACGTCATAACAGGGGTCGCCGATGAAGGCGGTTGGGGGCCACGCCTCGAATCGAATGAAGCTGCCCTGAAAATACTCACCCAATCCATCGAAAGGGCAGGCTTCCAACCCCGTGAGCAAGTCAGCATCGCCATCGACGCAGCCGCAACGCATTTTTTTAAGGAAGGCATGTACTATCTCCACTCGGAAAAAAGGGTGCTCAACTCCGAACAGATGGCTGATTTATTAAAACAGTGGGTGCGGCTATATCCAATTGTGTCTATTGAAGACGGCTTGGCCGAAGACGATTGGACCGGCTGGCAAAACCTCACCGCACGCTTAGCGGAGAGCGTCAACCTAGTGGGCGACGACTTATTCACCACCAATCCCAGCCGCCTGCGCCGTGGCATTGAACAGAAAGCGGCAAACGCCGTGCTAGTTAAGATGAACCAGATTGGCACACTCAGTGAGACCTTTGAGGTGCTGGAAATCGCCGCCGCCCACAATTACGCCGCCGTCGTCTCAGCCCGTAGCGGGGAAACCGAAGATAGCTTCCTCGCAGATCTCGCCGTAGCCAGCGGGGCCGGCCAAATTAAAATAGGCTCAATCACCCGCTCCGAGCGCCTTTCCAAATACAACCGCCTGCTACGAATCGAGTTGGAATCTGGATTAGAGTACCCAGGCAGGCAGTTTCTCAAAACCATCGGGACCCGCCAGTCCCAAATCAGCGCAACTACCCAATCGCTTTAGCGATTCCAAAGGCAGCCCCGGCGGCAAGGCCACCAATCAGCATCGTCCGGAAGGCGCTCTGCCAAGGATGCGTACCGGTAAAGGTCCCTTTCATATACCCAAAGCCGAACAAGGCGATCAGAGTGGCCACAACTGAATAAAGCAGCGCCTGGTTGGCGTTGTTGATCAGAATGTAAGGCATCAGCGGAACCAATCCACCGGCAATGTAGGAGAGCGCAATCGTCGCCGCGCTCTTCACCGCCCTGGTTGGATCAGGCGCCTCAAGCCCTAATTCAAAGCGCATCATCCAATCCACCCACTGTTTCGGATTGGCTTTAAAATGCGCAATGACCGGGTCGCAATGAGGGCCCGGCAGTCCGTAGGATTCCAAAATCTCCCGCACCTCCCGCTCTTCATCGGCTGTCCGCTCCAGCACTTCCATCTCTTCACGGTGCATTTCACTCATATAGTGCTCGGCGTCGTTTCTTGCCGCCAAATATCCGCCCAATCCCATCGCAATAGCCCCGGCGGCGATTTCCGCCAATCCCGCTACCACAACAATTTTGGTCCCCTCCACCGCCCCGCTTAATCCCGCGGCCAATGCAAACGGAACCGTTAAACCGTCAGCCATTCCGATGACGATGTCCCGCACAACCTCCGACGATGTGAAATGATTTTCAATGTGTGGCGCTCTTGGCATGTTCTTACTAGGTTACCTTTGGGACTGGCCTCAGCTAAATCCAAATCCAAAGTTTTTCACGGAAACCGCCGATAAGATCTAAGAGGAAAGCCCGGGGGTTCCCCTGTGTTTCCATTTGATCGAAAAAGGGAAGCGCCCTAATGCTCGAAAACATCCGCAAAAAGCTGTCCGCAGCCAAGAGTTTGAGTTACAGTCATAAAGAGAGTGGCGAAAAACCAAACTCCAAGGGGACCCCTACTGGTTGGTCAAATGACCAGCCAAATAGCGGTTTGTCAAAAAAGGCCTTGTCGAAAAAGGCGCGGCGCAAGGGAGCCAATTCCCTCCATGCCCCTGATAGTGAAAGCTTCTCTACTGAATACTCAGGCGTTCTTGTCATGGACAGTACCGAATTGAACAACCCCACTAACTCCGAAGATTTTTATACATGGCAACCGAAAGGCCATCCTGTTAAGGTTTCCCTGCACTTCGATTTTGTCGACAAGCTTCTGGTGGAAATCATGAAGGGGTTCGGCTCGGTTCCCCGCCGCGGCGCTGAGGTCGGCGGATTGCTTTTGGGGAAATCAGAAACAAGAGAGGGCATTTTGCACATCACCGTGCAGGATTTCCATCCGGTAGCTTGCGAACACGCCGGCGGCCCCTCCTACCAGCTTTCCGTCAAGGATCTTAAGGAGTTCCAGGCGGCGGTTGGACAATGGCGCCACGCGGAAGGTTCCGAGGACAATGTCAATTCAGTAGTGGGCCATTACCGCAGTCACACTCGCGACAGTCTGGGCATGTCCGACGAAGACATTGATTTAATGGACGAGCAACTGCCCGGCGATTGCAACATCATGTTGCTTGTGAAACCATTCGCCACCAGAGTCAGCACGGCGGGCATCTTTTTCCGGGAGGGCGGCGAATTCCTTCGCACCGATGCCAGCTACAACGAATTTCCTTTTCGCCGGAAAGAGCTAGGTGGAGGCAGTTCCGGTGCGGAGCGTTTCGCCGCTGCCGCCCGCTTTGGTCAAAATCGGCCCTCGGATTCAGCCATTCCCTTTTCGAACGCCCCTAGATCCACACAGCCACAGCGCCCAGACCGCTTTCCGGATAGAGAGCAAACGCCGCCTCATAATATGGACACGCAGCAAAGTTTCGGTATCGACCCACCAGCCTTCGCCGGCACAGCATCTCAACAGCCAGCCATTACAGAGGGGATTTATACTCCTACTCGCACGCGGAAAGAAAACAAAATCCGTTCCGGCTGGGTCTGGTTCCCGCTTTCACTGATATTCCTCGCGCTAGGCGTTTTACTCGGTTTTCAAATGGCACTCAGTATGCGCCCAAACGGCCCCGCGGCATTAGGACCAGAGATTTTCAACCTCGGCCTAAAAGTGGTCAAAGGGGGCGATGCGCTCAACCTCACCTGGGATCGGCAAGCCCCGGCCGTGCGTTCCGCTGGCCGTGGCGTCCTGTTTATAAAGGATGGCGCTCATAACCTATCCCGTCCGCTGGACGTAACCGATCTTCAAAACGGATCGGTGGTGTATAGCAAGCCATCTCCATCGGTAACCTTTAAATTGGAAGTATATCCACGCGACCATTTGCTAGTAACCGAAACAGTCGAATACAAAGAAACCCCTTAAATCCGGGCCTGGCCACCCACTGGAGTTTCTATATTCCAATGCGAGAAGTATCTTCAAGAATTTGTAAAAACCTGTTTGCGGTAGGGCGGTCCCCCTGGTCCGGATAGCGCCGGGACAATCCGGCATGGAGTAGCGAATGAAAGAGTCGTACAGGCCCCGAGTCATGTA
>JAYVXT010000640.1:0-4142 GCA_043785065.1 Bryobacterales bacterium
AGGATGTTTCGTCCAAAGCCGGTAATCGGCGGCTACATGAAATACCGCGCCGCAACCCATCGCCGCTCGCTCCAACGAGCCGGCATCCCGAAGGTCGCCGTCGATCCGCTCAACATCCAATTCCCGCAACTGGCTCGCCGGCCGTACTAAAGCTCGAACCCGCCAGCCTTTTTCCGTCAACAGCCTTGCCACATGCCAACCAACAAAACCCGATGCGCCGGTTACCAGAGCAGGCTTCACTCCCGGGGTTCCTACCGTTCACTCTGCGATTTTGCAAACGCCGAAAGCGCCAGCAGCGGAAACGAATCCCGATACATGTGGTAGCTCAAATAAAATACCTTTGGGAATCCTGTCCCTGTTGTTTCATCCTCGTCCCAACCGCCATCGGCGCGCTGCGTTCGTGATAAATACTCAACCCCGCTCATCAAGCTCTCCGACGTAATATCGCCACCGGCGATTAATCCCAACACAGCCCAAGCAGTCTGTGAAGCCGTGCTAGGTCCGGCGGCAAAACGATTGTTCTCGTAACTCTCGCAACTCTCGCCCCAGCCTCCATCAGCATTCTGCACCGCACGCAGCCATTCGCCGCCACGCAGTACGTGCGCTTCTCTATCGCTTTCCCCTGACGCCTGCAATCCACGAAGCGCAAGAAAAGTGCCATAAATATAGGCCACTCCCCAACGCCCATACCAACTGCCTTCCGCCTCCTGCGTCTTCACAAGATAATCACGGCCACGCCGGATTGCCGCATGAGCGGGGCTAACCCCATGTGCGATTAAAGCTTCAATCACGCGCCCTGTAATGTCGGGGCAAGATGGATCCAGCATTGCGTTGTGATCGGCAAATGGGACCTCGCTTAAGAATTCCCAATTATTGTCCACGTCGAAAGCGGCCCAGCCGCCATCGGATCCCTGCATGTCCAGTATCCAAGAAATCGCCCGCCGGATCGCCGTCTGTTGCGCCGTTACATTTGAGCCTTCCGATTTTTTCAACGCCAGTAACAC
This sequence comes from Bryobacterales bacterium, assembly GCA_043785065.1. GTDB lineage: Bacteria > Acidobacteriota > Terriglobia > Bryobacterales > Bryobacteraceae > JANXSF01. The sequence continues at coordinate 1,005 of JAYVXT010000640.1, forward strand.
CATCGCCGTATCGTCGATGTCCGGATAAAACTCGTTGGCAAACTCAAAGTACCAGCCACTCGGCTCGGTGTTAGGGCGCTTCACACTCCAATCGCCCTTGCGCCGCACTTCCTTGGTCAGCAGCCAATCGGAACATCGCAGAAGGGCTTGCTTTGGAGCCATCTCCGATTCACCTAATGCGAAGGCCGCAATTGCCGTATCCCAAACCACCGAAAAACAAGGCTGGAAGAAAAATTGGCCATTTTCATTTACCAACAAGCCGTTGAACTGCTTTTCCGCCTCAATGCGATCCGGATGTTCAGGCCCATAGCCGAGCAGATCCAGCATCATCACCGCATATTGCATGGATGGATAAATAGCCGCTAAACCATCCGAGTAGTGCGTCCGTTCCACCACCCACTTTTCAATCTTCCGAATAGCGTGCCGCCGCAGTCTCGCACTGCCAAACCGCTCCCAAAGCTTCAGCAATTTATCGGCGAATAGAAAGAAAGAGCGGGTTGAACTCTGCTTCTCCGTATGCGCTAATCCCGCACCGGTCCCAACAAAAAGCTCTTGCAAATTGAATCCGGCGGGCACTGGCCGCGATGGATTCATTGCATGGACTACAGCCAGCGGCAATACGATCGCCCGCGTCCACGATGACATCTGGTAGATGAAGTTCCCCAGCAAGAACATTTCCGGCGGAACCGAAGGCGTGTGCTCCCTCGGGAAAAGGTTGAACAAACTTAGATTGATCTTGACGTAACTATTGCCGGCTTCAATTCCGCCCAGTTCCCGAATCTTATTTTTCGTCCGAACCAGGCGCGGATCATCCATCGAAATTCCCGCAAGCTTCAACGCGAAATAGGCTTTGATAGTGGCGCTGATTTCCGTTGGACCATGAAGGTAAATATTGAAGCCGCCATCGGCAAGCTGCCGCGCCAAAATCGACTTCGCCGCCGCATCCACTAAGGTCCGCGCAGGTGGACTCCAAACCCCATTCACCGGAGCATGCAACCACAGTTGCATCAGGATGTAGTCGCTCTCAAGCGTCGAATCCGATGTGAGGTTGCCCCACCAGTAACCTTGTTCGTGCTGCCTCGAAACTAGATAGTCAACCGACCGCCGCGCCGCGCTGGATGCGCCCGCAAGCACCGAATCGGATATGTGAAGCCCAGGACTCATACAGCGGCGGTGGCCTGAATCTGCGTCAATTCCGGAGGCAGCGAGAATCGCACGTCCTCTTCCTTTATTTCGATCTCTTCCAAAGTTCCAAACCCATTGGCTTGAAGGAATGCGATCAATTGCTCCACTAGATGTTCCGGGGCCGACGCTCCAGCCGTAATCGCCACGCTATTCACATTTTCCAGCCACTCAAGTTGAACGTCCAACTCATCATCCACTAAGTAAGACGCCACACCGGAACGTTGGCAAACTTCAACCAATCGCTGCGAATTGGAACTGTTCTTGGAACCCACGACCAGAAGTAAATCCGTCATCGGCGCAACCGCTTTTACCGCAACCTGCCGGTTCTCCGTGGCATAGCAAATGTCTTGCGACTTCGGGCCTTTGATCGTTGGGAAGCGCTCGCGCAAACGGTTAACTATATCGGTGGTTTCGTCGAGGCTCAAAGTGGTCTGCGTCAGAAACGCCATTTTGTCAGGGTTCGCAATGTGCAGCTTGTCTACATCTTCCACGTTCGAAACCAGCACCATGTGCTCCGGCGCTTCCCCCAAAGTTCCAATCACCTCATCGTGATTTTCATGGCCGATCAAAACAATCGTATGGTCCTGCCTTGCAAACTTCACCGCTTCCAAATGCACTTTGGTCACAAGAGGGCAAGTAGCGTCAATTACCTGAAGTCCACGATCAACCGCCTCGGTCCGCACCGCCGGGGAAACACCATGCGCGCTAAAGATCGTACGGCCACCCGAGGGAACTTCGGAAAGCTCCTCCACAAAGATCGCCCCCGCCGCGCGAAGCTCGTCAACCACATGCCGGTTGTGCACAATTTCCTTGCGGACATAAATCGGAGCACCGTAAAGTTCCAAGGCAATTTTCACAACGTCAATCGCCCGCACCACCCCCGCGCAAAATCCGCGAGGCGTTAGAAGCAAAATCTTCCTTTCGATGGATGCTGGACGAGCGGAACTCATTTGTGGCATAAGAAGTAAAGATTATACCAAGAATCGTTGAATCTTGGGGAAGGAAGCCGTTAATGTCAACTCCTGGCCATTGGGCCATCTTAAAGCCACACAAAGACTTACACCTGCTGGTAGCCAGCAGCCAAAACAAAATACAAAGAATTTGTTACCTTAGCAACAAACAGCAGGAATTGGAAGCCCTTAAGGTGGCGCTACCCGCAATGGGGTGGAAAGAAAACGCGAAAGACCCGCTAATCAAAATGATCGACACTCAAACCAAACAGTACTTCGCCCGAAAACTTAAGTCGTTCGATGTCCCACTGGAATTCCACGGCAGTGAATTTCAAAAAACCGTCTGGAAAGGATTGATGCGCGTTCCCTTCGGCGATTTGCTCAGCTATGGCGACCTCGCCAACTTCATCGACAAACCGAAGGCCGCGCGCGCCGTTGGAGGAGCTGTCAGCGCGTGTCATCATTTAATCGTTGTCCCCGCTCATCGCGTCATCGCCGGAGATGGAACCATCGGCGGATTTGGCTGCAACTTACAGGTGAAGCGGCTTCTGCTTCAGGTGGAGGGTCACGAATTCTAACAACTCCGCCTCTCCTTCAACTTCCAAATCCACGTCCAACCAATACAACGGCAAGTTCGGCGCTGCCTCACGCCATCGCGTGGGCAAGTTCAAGAAATCTTTCTGGGTTGTAACAAGCACATCGGCACCCTCCGCCAATGCCTGCTGTTCCACGCGAGTCAACTCTTCCGGTTTGTAGTGATGATGGTCCCCAAATTTCCACCGGTAAATGGGCTCATACCCAAGTTCCTCCAACGACTTCCAGAATGAGGCAGGGTTTCCTAAGCCACAAAACGCCGCCACCCTTTTATCTTTCAGAATTTCCAACGGGAACCTTTGCCCGCCGGAAGCCTCAACCAGCGCCAATGCCTTAACTCGCGACAGAAACACTGGAGCGGAAGAATTCCATTTGCGCAACTCAGAAATCAAGCCGCGATAACTTCGAC
>JAYVXT010000641.1:0-4140 GCA_043785065.1 Bryobacterales bacterium
GGTGGGGCCCCTCAGAATACGTATCTGACGGTCGGCCGTGTCGATTACAACATGAGCGAGAAAACGCAAATGTTTGTGCGCTATTCGCTCTCTAATGAAGGGGACTTCGACGGCACCATCAGCAACAGCCCGTACAGTGGTTACAACACACCAAACAAACAGTCCAACAACAGCGTAGTCTACTCGTTGACGAAGACGTTGTCGCCTTCTTTAGTTTCTCAAAGCAAGGTGGACTTTAACCGCTTCAACAACCAGCAGCCATACTCGGCAACCTACGCCAACGTTCCTACGTTATTTTTGACGACCGGGGGTGGCAGCATTCTCGGCGACAACACGGCTTTCCCCGGCTATGGCTATAACTCCCCCGGAACAGGTATCCCATTTGGTGGGCCGCAAAACTTCGTCCAGTTGTATCAGGATGTTTCCTGGACTAAGGGCCGGCACCAAGTCCGCGCCGGCGGTTCCTACACCTACCTGCGCGACAACCGCGTTTTTGGCGCTTATCAGAACGCCGGCGAAGTGCTTGGGACGACGGTTCCGAAGGGTTTTGAAAATTTGCTTTCGGGTCAGTTGTACTCTTTCACAGCGGCGGTCGATCCGCAGGGGAAATTCCCTTGCGGCGCCACTGTGACCGCAAGCTGCACTTTGAGCCTACCTGTCGGCCAACCCGACTTCAGCCGCAGCAACCGGTACAACGACTATGCGTTGTACGCCCAGGACTCCTGGAAGGTGGCCCGCCGGGTCACTCTTAATCTTGGCGTTCGCTGGGAAGTGTTTGGTACCCAGCACAACAAGAATCCACTGAAAGACTCGAACTACTACTTTGACGCCAATGTAGCATTGCCAGCAGCAATCGCCAATGGCCAAGTGCTGCTTGCGCCGAATAGTCCGAACGGAACTTTGTGGAACACCGCTATGGGCAACTGGGCGCCGCGCCTCGGTGTCGCCTGGGATGTTTTTGGAGACGGTTCCACTTCATTGCGCGCAGGTTACGGTATCGGCTACGAACGGAACTTTGGCAACGTGACCTTCAACATCATCCAGAATCCGCCGAACTACGCCGTACTGGCTTTGATCGCGGGCACTGACATACCGTCGATTCCGGTTTCCGTTTCGAACGCCGGTCCGCTGGCGGGCAGTACGGGTTCAAAGGCACTCGGCAAGGTCAGTCTGCGCGCTGTCGACCCCAACATCAAGACCGCTTATGCCCATCTGATCAGCTTCGCGCTTGAACACCGGTTTGGGGCTGGCTTGCTCGCTGCGCTCGAGTACTCCGGCTCGATTGGCGAGAACCAGTACGGCATCGAGAATGTCAACAAGACCGGGTATGGTAACTACTATGGTGGAGTTCCATGCACACCAGGCACCGACGGCGATCCCGGTAGTTGCACCGCCCGCCTCCGAGGTCAGCAGTTTTCGAACATCAATTTCCGGACCAATGGCGGTTCTTCCAGCTACAACGCGATGAACGCTCGCCTGCAATGGCAAGGGAAATGGGGCTGGAACTTCCGCACCAACTACACGTGGTCACATACCCTGGATACGTTGAGCGATACCTTTAGTTCCGGTGCCGTGGCTAACCTTGGTTGGCTTGACGCCTTTGACAAAAGTCATTCTCTCGACAAGGGCAACGCCCTGTTTGACTTGCGCCATCGGTTTACCTTCGCCGGCCTGTGGGATATCGGATTGAAAAACCCGCGCGGGTGGCAGAAGCAGGTGGCCTCGGGTTGGACGTTGGCTCCGATTTTCGTGGCCAATACGGGCGCGCCGTTCACTTTCTACGATTGCACCAACGCCTATACATCCTGCCCATACGCATTCGCTAACGGCAAGATCGATTACAGCGCAACCAGCCTGATTGGCACTGCTACTCCTAATAACTACCAGTACTTGAGCCAAGCCTTCTTGACGAAGAACTTCAACTCGAGCTGGTTTGACCCGAAGACCGGCATTTCCGACGTCGGTAAGTTCCCAGCCAACATGATCGGGCGGAACTCGTTCCGAGGTCCCGGAGCCTGGAACCTGGACCTTGGCATTTACAAGAACTTCACGATCTCAGAACGCCAGAGACTGCAATTCCGTGCCGAGGGGTACAACTTCTTTAATCATGCAAACTTAGGGTTAAATGGTGATAACGATGTGTCGTCTGTCGATTACGTATCGGCGTCGTTCAGAGGCCGCAGGTTTTTCCAGATGGCATTGAAGTACATTTTCTAAGTCCCGTTGTCCAGCGTTCTTAAGAAGGGTCCGGCGGAAACGCCGGACCCTTCTGTTTGCCGGAGTACTATTCCACTCCTTGAAGGTGTAAGATTCCGTTTTCAGGGAGTTTTTAATGGCATTCTACTGACTTTGGAAGACGCCGAGTGGTAACGCCAACAAAACAATCGCTTCACTGAATGGTAAGCGAAATGCTGTACCAGCATTAAACCGCCTGAAGCGTTACACCAGCCGGTTGAAAAGATAGTATGAGCCAAACAATATCGTTAAGAGGTGGTATCACAGTGAACAATAAGCTCTCCAAAACAATCCTTCGCGCCGCGCTGATCGCGGGCGTCTTATGTTCCATTTCCCTGCTGCCCGCCCAGACCATCACATCTGGCGACGTGGCTGGGACAATTACCGACGCATCTGGCGCCGCCATTGCTTCGGCAGCGGTAACCCTTCAAAATGCCGACAACGGCAGCAAACAAACGTCCACTACGTCGGCCCAGGGCGCCTACCGTTTCGCGTTTCTCGCCCCTGGCCGCTATTCGGTGGGTGTGAATGCCAAAGGCTTCCAGGAAGTGAAGCGTTACGTGGAGGTTCAGGTCGGGCAAGCCGCCAGAGTGGATCTGCAATTGGCGGTCGCCACCTCATCTACCACAGTCGACGTGTCAGAGGCCGCAACCACCGTGCAAACGGAAAACGGCGACATCGCCACAACTTTTGGCGCGATGCAAGTAGCTGAACTACCGAATCCCGGCAACGACACCACCGCCATCGCGCTGACAGCGCCGGGCGTGGTGATGAATACCGGTGGCGGCTATGGAAACTTCTCCACGTTTGGACTCCCAGGAACGGCGAACTTGTTCACCACCAACGGTCAGAACAATATGGACCCGTACTTGAATCTAAACAACAGCGGCGCCACCAACCTTTCGCTCGGCAAGAACGAAGTCGCTGAAGCCACTGTCATTAACAACGCCTACTCGGGGCAGTACGGTCAAATGGCGGGTTCGCAAGTCGATATCGTCACCAAGTCGGGCACCAACCAATTCCACGGCAATGCGATCTGGAACTGGTCTGGCTCGCGCTTTGCAGCCAATGATTTCTTCGCCAATCAGGCTGGCAATCCTCTGACGCGTTATAACGACAATCAATGGGCCGGCAGCTTCGGCGGTCCAATCTGGAAGAACAAGACATTCTTCTTCTTCAACAACGAAGGCCTTCGCGTTGTCCTGCCTTCGGCAAGTGCGCTGATCAAAATACCGAGTCCGCAGTTCCAACAGGCAACGCTGACAAACCTGACCGCCACCGGCCAAACACAAGCCGTCGCGTTTTATCAAAAGGCATTTGCGCTCTACAATGGCGCACCGGGTGCAAAAAACGCGATCACGGTTCCTGGCGGTGGATGCATCACCGCTTTCACCACTCTCGGTCCGGGCGTTCCTTGCGCCTCGCAATTCCGCCAAGCGGGCACTAACTTCACTCACGAACGCATCTGGTCTTTGCGAGTCGACCACCAGTTCTCGAGCAAAGATCATTTGTTTGGCCGCTACTATGATGACAACGGCTTGCAGGCGACCGGTACCGATGCCTTCAGCCCGGCGTTCAACGCCTACAGCCCGCAACCTGCCTACCAAGGCCAGTTGAGCGAGACGCACACGTTTAGCTCGACTGCGGTCAACCAATTCCTGTTCTCCGGCTTCTACTACAGCGCTATTTTTGGTCAGACCGACTATAACGCCGCCAAAGCGGTTTTTCCGGCCCAACTCAACGTGACCGGGTTTTCGGCGCTGGCTCCCATTGGCGCCTTTCCGCAGGGCCGAATTGTGTACCAGTGGCAGTTTGTGGACGACTTCTCGAAGGTTTTGTCAAACCATACCATCAAGACTGGATTCAACTACCACATCAACCCGTTCTCCGATATCGGAGCGCAGT
>JAYVXT010000642.1:0-34746 GCA_043785065.1 Bryobacterales bacterium
TAGGGTGATGGCCCGGGAATAGTCGGCGCGAAGTTGCGCATGGCGCTCTTCGGCCGAAATGCAGGGGGATTCATATTGACAAAATAGAGGTAAGGCCGCAAGAAGCGAGGCCGTAATCGTGGTGCGCATAAAGGTCTCCTGGATTGCATTTGAGTTACTTCAGGAAACAATCCAGGTTTCCAGTTACTGACGAGAAAAGCACCTTCGGCTAGGAGGGATTCAAACTAAAATTTATCGATTGAGGAAAATAAAACATTAATCGCAGGCTGCAAGCATGAGGCCTATCTGTTTCCCCTCAAATGGCGCGGCGACGTAATCTTTCGCCCCCGCCTCCAACACATCCATCCATTCACTTACTTCTGGGATCCGGCTGGCTGCTATAACCGCCGGCCGGGGAGGCGCGCCCGCGCTGGCCGCAAGAATCGACATTATTTCGGTTCGTTCAGGCGGACAGAAAACCACATCATAACTGCGCCAATCAATTAAGGAATCAACGGTCTCTTGTGCTCTATCTAGTTGCCCGCTAGGGGCCAACATGGAAAGAGTGTTTCTTAATTCTGACTCAACTTCAGGATCGAGGTGAGCTAATAGTATTCGTTGTGACATCGAGATCTCCTCTTAGTTCAGGGGGTCAAACGGGGATCAAAGACGCTCAGACAAGGAAGCAAAGCGGTGAACTGCCACCCTGTTTCTACTCTACTCTACTCCATAAAAAATGCCCAATCAAAATATTTAATGTGGGTGAAAAGTGCTAAGGTTTCTTCACCCACACGCAGGGGTATAGAAACTTAAAATGAGGGGAGGTTTAATCTACAGTTTCCGCCGTATCAACCCCATTGTGGTGGATTATGATTGTGACTAAGCCTCTTCAGATCTCATACTCGGGCTCTTTCGGCCGTCCTATCGGGATCTTGTTCCAAATTCGCTCGTGCAGGAAATACAAGCCGATCTTTAAAACCATGTCAGCCAATCCAACCCCCGCCGATTCCTTCCATCTGCCGCTAACCGCGAACACTATTAGAGCTGTCGTCAATGAGCCGAGGATCCGATAGCTGAAAGCTTTCGCAATACTACGCGCTTGAGTTTCCATGGTTTTGCCTATTTAACGAATCAATCATACCAAAGTCTATAGACATTGTAAAGTACTAGAATGGGCTATACTTAGGACGTGCCTAAAGTTACTTTTTTGCCGGCTGGCGTGACGGTCGAGTTTGATCCGGCCACTATGCCCTACTGCGAGCATGGGAAGAAGGGCTCGTTTCTGGACGTTGCAATGAATAACGGGGTGAACCTTGAACATGCCTGTGGCGGCAATTGTGCTTGCACCACCTGCCACTTGGTCGTAAAAAGCGGCGACCCGAATTTGAGCGAAATGGAAGACGATGAAGCTGATCGCCTGGATATGGCTCCAGGGCTTACCATTCATTCGCGTCTAGGTTGCATGGCCGTTGTGAAAGGCGATTGTACGGTTGAAATTCCAGGTTGGAACATCAACTACGTCAGTGAGGGGGGCACGTCCATGAATATGGGTGATGCCATCCCGCCCCCAAAGAAGTAGCCTGGACTACTTGTTGCCCGAAAACAAAATTTCGAGGTTCGACAAATCCTCAATCGAGTAGTTCACATCCAGCTTGACACCGGTTTGTGTAACCGTCACCTTAGGCGCGTCCAGCAGCTTAAGCGTGTTCTGATTTCCGTCCGATACTTGCAACCGGGCGATTCCTATCGCCCCCCGCAACGTGTCGTTCAGCAGCTTCGAATCCCGTTCGGTAGGACATTCCGCATCAAGGGACAAGTGTAATCCATTCGAAACATCCACCGTAGCCATCGAACTCTTCAGTGAGCCCAATAGCCGTGGGAGATTTGCCATCAAGTTCCGCGTGATGTTTGAGGCATCTTGTGCACCTCCAATCAGCCCTTCGGGTATTGGGAGTCCGTTCAGCGATATCGCCCAAACCTGATTGTTGGATTTAATGGCCTTGATCTTCTCCAGGAATTCTTTGGGAGCAGGCGGATTGCTATTTCTAGAGTCCAAAAGTTCATGAAGGACTAAAACTTTTCCCGCGGCAATCGTCGAGGTGTTCAGGAAAACAACGCCATCATCGTCCTTGGTAAATAGCATGTAGCCCTTGTAGCTCAAACGCTCGATGCCCGGCTTGTCAATGGTAGGCTCAAGCCCCATTCCGCTAAACGAGCCACGCGCTAATACCACCGATTTCCCTTTGCCGTTCGACGCAAATAGGATCTCCCACAAATCCTTGCGGGGATCAATGCCTGTCTGTTTTTCAAAAGCGTCTAAAGGCTCCTTGATTCTAGATAAGCCGGCATAATTTTTGTAGATGGCCGTCTCCCGCACTTTCTCCATCTTTAACCCGGCCAGCATCACGGAATCACGTGGAACCAAGGCCAACAACGCCGGATCCACAAAAAGGTTGTCGGGGCGCTTACACGCCCCAAGGGTAAGGATCGACAATGCGACAAGTAGCCTCATTCCAGCTAGACGGTTCAACCGTCCCGTTCGTTCCCGCACTTATTGCTTCACGCTGACCGATTTGAAGTAAACAGTCGAATTGCCATCGTGATTCTGTAGCCCGATGTAACCGGAATCCGGCCTGGGTCCACGCACGGGCTCGAACCATTGCTTCCGTTCCGGCACAGGCTGATCGCCGCGGAATGTGTTCACCAGCTTTCCGTTCAACTTCACCATGGTCGTTTGGCCTTTCAATTCAATCTCCATCTCATTCCATTCACCGGCGGGCTTCTGGTTGTGCATCGTCACCTTGCTCAGTGAATAGATAGCGCCGGTGCTATGCCAATCGTCGCCACCAGCGTCGATTTGCACTTCATATCCGTTATGGACGCCGTACCAAGGGTCGCGAGGCGGCTCGGGCATGCGGATATAGACGCCGGAATTATCCTTGGGACCCACAGTTTTGAAAACAACTTTGATAGTGGTGTTGCCGAACTTTGCGCCTTCGTAGTAAAGAAGCCCCATACCTCCTTCGGTCTTCAGCAGCCCATCTTCAATGACAAATTTGCCAGGACCGGTCATTTTCCAACCGGCGGCATCCTTGCCGTTGAACAGTTCTTTCCATTGCGCGGCGGGACATGCCGCAGCAAGGACAAGTAGAGCAATTAACATTCTCATCGTTCTTCGATTTTACTCCGGTGGAGGCTCGAATCGTACTCCTTTGCGAAATCCTTTTGTTTTCCAATATCCGAAAGTCAGGCCAATAGCCGCCCAAATGGCGCCTGTGGTTAATGCTTGGGTGCTCAAGCTGGTCCACATATAGCCGCAGATCAGGAACCCAGCAACGGGCACAAGTAAATGGCTAGGGCGTCGTTCGGCGCCTCGAAACCAATAGCGAATCAAGGCGGCCAAATTAACACCCATGAATCCAATGAAGGCCCCGAAGTTCAACAGCGCCGCCCCTTGTTCATAATTCAACAGAAACGCACCACCCAAGGAAATGGCCCCAATCACCAAAACTGCATTCCGGGGAACGCCAGTGGCGGCATCCAACACGCCAAATAACTTGCGAGGAAGCACGCCGTCACGCCCCATCCCAAACAGCAACCGGCCCCCAGCCATCTGCGCCCCCGCGCCAGATCCGATGGTCGCCACAAGCAAAGTGAAGTTCAATACGTGAAACAGCAGCGGTCCGCCTGCCCTGCCAGCCACGTATACATAGGCGGTATCGACATCAGGAAATGCTTGCCCGAATGGCCATATCAATTGACCAACATAAACTTCCACCGCCGATAGTAAGCCAATAACCAGGCAAACAATTACGGTTCCCAACAAAATATTCCGTCGTGGATCATGCACCTCTTCCGATAACGTGGAGATGCCGTCAAACCCTATATAAGTCAGCACCGCCAACGCCGTCCCCGAAGAAAGCAGCTTCCACTGAAAAGTAGCCGGATCATAGAAGGGCTTCCACCAATCGATCCCAGGATGGTTCGCCAAGTAGAGGCCCGATTCCCCCAGCATCCAAATAATCACCAGTCCCATGGCCCCAGCCAGCAACTGATTTGTCCTGGCGGAAGATTCAATGCGCCGCACATTGAGAAAGGTAAACAACAATGCGAAAAAGATTTTCCATGCCGGCTCGGGGACCGCCGGAGAAATATTCAGCGCCGCCTTGGCGCACCAAACGGTGCAGATCAATGGATTCAAAACATAATCCATCAACATTCCCCAACCGGCAAGAAATCCCAATGCCGGATGCACTTCTTGTCCAACATATGTGTAAGCGCTGCCTGCGCTGGGATAAGCCCGCGCCATGCGTCCGTAGCTGATCGCCGTGAACAGCATCGCCACCATGGCGATCAAAATCGTCGTCACCACGTGCCCCCGCGCTTCATTACTAACCACGCCAAAAATGGGCATCGGCGCTGTCGGTTGGATCATGATGATCCCCATCAACACCAAATCCCAAAGACGTAAATTTCTGCGCAAAACCGGAATTGCGGGCATAGCAGGCTATTTTGGCATTATTCTAGGGTTCAGTGCGTAAGAAATGGGAAAAGCTTCGAAATTGGATCGACGACCGTTTCAACAACCGTGTCACCACGCTTGGAACTCTATTTTCCGTACTCACGGTTTTCGTCGGGGCGGCCGCGATGGTCTCCGCCAACAATTTGCTGTTTCTGATCTTGGCCGCCTTGCTGGCGACCATTTTGATTTCCGGCCTAGTCAACCGTCTCACTCTGGCGGGCCTGGAAATGGAGTTCGTGCTGCCCGAGCACTTGGCAGCCCGCATGCCGGGAACGGCAACCATCCGCGTCCATAATCATAAAAGCTGGTGGCCATCTTTCTCTCTGTTGCTGGAGGCAAGGGGCCAAAGCGGATTCCTAAAATCCCTCTATTTTCCCTATTTGCCAGGACGGTCGCAGGAGGAAGTGAAGGTGGAAGTTTTATTTCCGAAGCGAGGCCGCTACACGCAAAACAATTTCCGTTTCTCCACTCGCTTCCCCTTCGGATTCGCTGAACGCCGCACCAGTGTTTCCTTAAAAGGGGAGATCCTGGTGTACCCCAACGTTCAACCCAAAGCTGGCTTACTGGACCTTGCCGCGGAATTATTGGGGGAAGCCGTCCAAAGGGAACGGGGCCGCGGAACAGATTTTCATAGCTTACGTCCCTATCTGCACGGCGAAGGAGCCCGCCATCTGGATTGGAAGGGCACCGCCCATACCGGCCAATTGCAACTGCGCGAATTCGCCCGCGAACAAAGGCTTTTGCTGGAAATTGTGTTGGACACCGAATGCAAGGACCATCAGGAATGGTTCGAATGGGCGGTGGAATGCACAGCTTGGCTCGCGGTGGAATTTACCGCGCGCGGGTGGCCCGTTCGGTTTCGCTCCAAAGGCGCCGACATTATCGCTTCTTCCTCTACCGCCGCGTACGATATCCTAAAGTTTCTGGCGGACGTTGAACCAACGATGATGCCAATGCCAAAACCCGATGAACAACCAAGCATTCCAATTCTGTTTACTGCCCGCGCGGAGAGCTTGGTTGATGTGGGCTGGCGCGGCGCTCGTTTTGTTGGTCCTGACAATTGGCCCGGTTGAAGCACAAACCCCACAGCCAGCCACTGCGCAAAACAAGAAGCTTGAACCCATAAAAACTTCAATCACGGTTACTGAAACGGTTACGGCGGAAACTCCCACGGCCATATCCGTCTTCGACCAACAGCAAATTGAAGAGACGCCCGGAGTCAACATTGACGACCGCCTCCGGTCATTGCCAGGTTTTAGTCTCTTCCGCAGGTCTTCTAGCATTGCTTCGAATCCAACCACGCAAGGAATCTCCCTGCGCGGTCTCGGAACAAGCGGAGCCTCACGAACTTTAGTATTGTGGGACGGCATCCCCGCCAATGACCCGTTCGGAGGCTGGGTTTATTGGACCCGCTTTGCGCCCGATGCGTTGGAGCGCGTTGAAATTTCCAAAGGCGCGTCCACCAGCGTGTTTGGCGATCGCGCCCTCAGCGGCGCCATTGCCCTGTTTTCAAAACCAGCGGAACCTTGGAGAATTACCGGTGGATATGAGTTTGGAAATAAGAATTCGCATCAGGCTGCCTCCGGGTTTTCGCACCTACTAAACCAATGGGCCTTTTCAGCAAACGCCAGGGCGTTTACAACCGATGGCTATTACATCGTTCCAGCCTACAAGCGTGGGACGGCGGACACTCCTTCCGGCGTAAAGTTTGTCGCCGCCGACGCGCGGGTCGATTGGCTTCGCACAGCGGAAAGCAGCCTGTTTATCAAATTTGATATGCTGGGCGAAGAGCGCGCCAATGGTACTGCCCTTGTCACAAATTCAACCGGTCTAGGCGGTTTGTCCGCGCATTTTCATCAAGACATCGGAACGGATTCACTAACCCTGCTCGCCTATCATCAAAGGGCGCAATACCACGCCGTATTTTCCACGGTGGCCGCGAATCGCAACACCGAACGCATCACATCCTGGCAACGCGTACCAGCCGACGCAACCGGTGGCGCCGCAATGTACCGCTTGAATCGGAAAAAGTGGAACATGCTGGCGGGCGCGGATTTTCAACGAGTGGAAGGAGAAAGCAAAGACATCCTGGTGCCCACCGGCGAGCGCATTGGCGGCGGGTCGCAATTTCAAAGAGGCGGCTTTGTTCAAACGGATTTCACGGCGGGCTCATTGCGCTTGTTCGGCGGCGCCCGCGTACACAGCACCGGCATAAACAACTTCCTTAACCCCAGCGCCGGCTGGACCTATGGCAAGAAGAGTTGGCGCGCGCGAGGAACCGTTTATAAGAGTTTCCGTGCTCCCACCTTGAACGAACTCTACCGTGAGTTCCGCGCCGGCAACACCACCACCCTTGCGAATGCATTGCTCAAGCCAGAGAGCGCTTTCGGCGCCGAATTAGGCCTCGATTACTTTGGCGAATTGGGACGGCTTTCGGTAACCGCATTTCGCACGGAGGTGGACCAAATCATTACCAACGTGACCCTGTTAAGCACGCAGGCATTGATTCAGCGCCAGCGCCAGAATGCCGCCAGCGCCTTGAGCCGGGGAATGGAGGCCAACTGGTCTTACAATTGGAGGCAATTCCGCGCGGAGTCGTCGTATTTGTACGCCGACGGCCGCTTTGCAAACAACCGGAGGTTACCGCAAGTTCCCCGCAACCAAGGCTCAGCCACGCTGACCTGGGCGCACAAGGGAACGACGCTCTCAGGTGGCCTTCGCAGTTTTTCCTTGCAACTGGAAGACGACTTAAACGCTTTCAAATTGCCCGGCTACGCAACGCTACATATGACCGCGCGCCGCCAATTAACAAGCTCGCTTTCAGCCATTCTTGCGATTGAAAACCTTCTTAACCACGAATATATAGTTGGCAACAATCCAACGCCTCTAATCGGCGCGCCCCTACTGTGGCGCGCTGGCCTACGCTGGGAAAAAAAATAAGACAGGTGTGAGGATGGCGGTCCCCCAAATGCCTAGCCGCGGCTGAAAGGAAGGAATGCGGTTCTTTCGCTTTTCAGAACCATTACGAGAAGATAAATTTGCGTATATGGGATTCGGCGGTGGCTCGATCCTGGGCGGATAGGGCACCTGAGCGGCGATCAATGAGACGATTGTCGAGGGTCATTAATTTCCATCGAATCAGGCAAGGGTGAGGCAGGCCGACTGAGGCGAAATCAGTGAGGGGAACGTCACCCAGCCATTGGGAATTTGCGCCTGTGGTGATCATCGCCATGACGGTGTACCCTGCTTGGTTAAAAGATGGATCGCTGAGGACTAGAGCGGGGCGGTGTTTGGTGGTTGGCTTGTCGATGAATGGAAATGGGACTATAACTACATCCCAGCGGTTACAGGTCACCGAATGCCGCCTCGTCTTCCTTACTTCCCCATTCCGTCATGTTTTGTGAAAGAGCGGCGTGATAGATGGCGTCGAAAGGTTCCATTTTCCTTACTCTTACCGTACGGCCTTCAATTTCGTAGATGAGCTTATCACCGGTATTAAGTCCAAGTGTATCACGGATTTCCTTGGGTAATGTCGTTTGCCCTTTACTGGAAAGCGTGCTGGCGTAGTTTATTGGATTCATGGCGTGTCCCCTTGATTCCAATTGTAAGGAGTAAGGAGTAAGGAGAAGGAAGTCAAGCTAAAAGTTTGATTGGATCGCCTGGAAACTTACGCTTTGCTTCATCAGGATCAAGAAAGTACATTGCGTCCAATTTTGCCAAAGAGTAAAACGGTAAGGGGCGAAAATCTGGGGTATCAGGAGCTGGTTGATGAACGATCACAGCCAGACCTACGACCGAGCCGCCGCCAGCTTCCACAAGCGATTTCAATTCCATTAGCTTCTTCCCAGTGCGAAGGATATCATCCACCAGAAGCACTTTCTCCCCGGGTTCAACGGCGTGGAATTGACGGAAGTGAAGAGGTTCCCGTTCATTTTCGCGTTCCCCCCAATAGACCTTTTTGGCGCGCAGGGCTTCGCAAATGCCGAAGGCTACAGGTAGACCGCCTGTGGCTGGGCAGACAATGGAAAGATCGGAAATTGCCGCCCGCAATTCAGGATTGCTGCGCACCAAACGGCTTAATGCCACGCTGAGAACCTTGGCATGCTGATAGTGGCGGAAAGCAAGAGGGATTTGGAGGGCCATATCGGAGTGAAGCCCATTGGGGTAGAGGAAATGGCCGGTGCGCAGCGCGCCAGTGTCTATTAAAAGCTGCAGCACTTCTTCCTGGGAGGGGATCATTTGCATGGATTAATTGGCTCCTTTGCCGGTGACCACGTGGGGAATGGTTTTCAATATAATCTTCCAATCAAGCGCCAGAGACCAGTTGTCGATGTATTCCATATCGAGCCGCATCCAGGTATCGAAATCCAGTTTGTCGCGGCCACACACGGCCCACAAGCAGGTCAGGCCAGGGCGCATTCGCAGACGCCGACGCTGCCACCCTTTATATTGTTCCACTTCCTGGGGAACGGGGGGGCGTGGACCAACTAGAGACATATCGCCCCGCACAACGTTCCACAATTGGGGCCACTCATCGACGGAAAATCTTCTAAGCCAACGGCCGATTGGAGTGAGGCGAGGGTCTTTAGTAATTTTGAAAGCAGTTTGTTTTTCGTTTAGATGGGCCAAGCCAGCCTTGAGAGATTCGGCGTTATGGCACATGGAGCGGAACTTATAAAACTGAAAACGACGACCGTTGAGCCCGCAACGTTCCTGACTAAAGATGGCGGGGCCGGGGGAGGTGAGTTTAATCAACCCGGCGATAATGGCCATGACCGGTGAAACTAACAGCAACATGGCGGCAGCAAGGAGCACGTCGGCAACCCTTTTAACGACAAGGCGCAACTCGTCATGGGGAGCGGCGGAGAAGGTCAACATGGGCAGCGCACCCAATTGATCGAGGTACATTTCACTGTTGACGTGAGGGAAAAAGTCCATGGCAAGGCGCGTGCGGACGCCTTCTTCATCGCAGAGCAAGAAAATGTTTTCGAGCTTGGGAACGTCGGCTGGGGGCACTACAAAGAGGATCTCATCGATTACTTGGGAGCGGAGGATTTCGCTGAGCTTTTCTACGGAATAGACGGGCTTGCCGCCTAGTTGCAGAGTCTGTGGGGAGAGCGAGAGATAGCCGCCGAGCCGAAAGCCATAGCGGGAAGCTTCTTCAACCAGAGCTCCCACTTCGAGCGCTTTTGGGCCCTCGCCGACGACGAGCACATTGTAGATGGCTCCGAATTTTTCACGGATCTTTCCGTAAAAGACGCGGGCATTAAGGCGGAACAGGATTAGGAAAAGAGCGCCAAGTCCGCCGTATAGGAACAGGAAAGTCCGGCTTAAGTCGAGCCGTAGAGCAAATTGGACAAAGACGATGACGGCGATTGCGGCAATGGATTGGCGGACTCCGTCGCGGAGGATAACCAGAGCCTGGGAGGAATCGAGCTTGTCATAAACGGACATCCAGCGGCCGGCAAGCACCCAGGACATACCCCCAATGGCTGCGATTAGGATCTGCACCGATGGGGAGAGGAAAAACTCACGGTTGAGTAATTCCACCGAGGCGCGCATGCGATAGGCCACTACAAACGCCAGCGTGACCAACAGAACGTCGGAGAGGGCGAAGAGGATCCGGGTTTTTCTTTGGCGTCTTGAGAACACTCGCTATTCAATTATGACGATAGCACGCGACTATCGGGTATGTTAACCTAGTGTTTACTAAGTTAGCAGTCACTAGGTGTTTGAACGGCGTAGTCTGACTGGCTCGGCTTGAAGCCGAGCGGGCTGGCCGGGGGGCGCGAACCAGCGGGTCTGCCTAGTGGTTGAGACAAAAATCCGGCTTTCATGAAACCTCGCAAGAAACTTACAGCACCTGAACGCCGTTCACAGATTGTGGCGGCGGCAATGAACCTCTTCTCCGCCAGGGGATTTCGCGGCGTTACTACGAGAGAATTGGCCAAGGCCTGTGCGGTATCCGAACCTACGCTGTACGAGCATTTCGCCGATAAGAACGAATTATATTGCGCTATTTTAGAAGAAGCGGCAAACGACGCCCAAGACGTGGAGCTAAAGGTTGATGAAGCATTTACCGCGAAGTTGGCGCCGGCGGAGTTCTTCCGGAGCTTGGCGGAAGTGGTCATACGCTTCTTGGACAAAAATCCTAACTATTCACGGCTGATTCTATTCAGCGCGTTGGAAGGGCACAGTCTGGCGGAGATTCATTTTGAACATAGAATGAAACCTTTCTACAGAATGTTGATTCGCCGGATTAAAGCCGACATTGCCAGCGGCGCGTTGCGTCCCTGCGACCCATCAGTTGCGGCGCGGGCCTTTCTTGGCATGGTCAATCAATATTTCCTGTACGACATTCACTTTGGATTCGCGGTGGCTAAAACGTCACGAAAAAAAGTCATTGACGGCATGGTAGACATCTTCCTAAATGGAGTTCTTAATTAATGTATCGTTATTCTCTTCTAGCTATATCGGTGTTGAGTTGCGCATCCTGTTCTTCAAAAAATAAGGTAGGCGCGGAGAAGAATGCCCCAGCGACGGAAGTCATTTTAGTCAAAACGGCGGTGGCGGAATCGCGCGCGGTGGAACGGTCCATTCTGATTACCGGGTCCATGCAGCCCGACGAAACGGTTTCGGTTAGTTCCGAGGTAGCGGGGAGGGTGGCTCGCATTAGCGGTGACTTTGGGCAAACCGTGCGCAAGGGCGAAGTGCTGGCGGAGCTTGAAACCACGGAATTTCAGATTGATATAGATCGCAAGCGGGCGGCGATTTCTCAGACCTTGGCGCGTTTGGGATTGGACCCGAACAACTTCGACAAAACTCCGGAATCGACGCCGGCGATTCGGCAGGCGATAGCGCAGGTAGAAGACGCAAAAAGCAAATACGATTCGGCGGCGAAGCTGGTGAAGAGTGGCGATATTAGCCGTGAGCGATTCACGGAACTGGAAAAATCACTAAAGGCGCGGGAAGAAGCAGTTGCCGGAGCGAAGGACGAAATGCGAACGCAGTGGGCTTCGATCGCGGCCCTTAAGGCGGACCTGAAGTCGGCGGAGAAGCATCGTAATGACACGCAAATTCGTGCCCCCTTCGATGGAACTATATCGGCGCGAATGGTGTCGCCGGGCCAATATCTGAAAGAGAACACACCGGTGATGACAGTGGTGAAAACTTTCCCTTTACGCCTGCGCCTTGAGGTACCGGAAACAGCGGCGGCGATGTTGAAGGTGGGCGAAGGATTGACGTTCACAACCGATGCGATTCCGGGGGAAACTTTTCCTGCCACCTTGCGCGAACTGAACCCTACACTTGACCCTAAATCGCGCACATTAACGGCTGAGGCGCGATGTACCAAGAATGATCCAAGGTTACGGCCGGGCATGTTCGTCCAGGTGAAGCTGGTAACTTCCGCTGGATCGAAAGTAGTTGCCGTACCGCGGCAAGCGGTTTACACGGTGGCAGGGTTGAACAAATTATTTGTCATTGCCAACGG
Source organism: Bryobacterales bacterium (assembly GCA_043785065.1). Lineage (GTDB taxonomy): Bacteria > Acidobacteriota > Terriglobia > Bryobacterales > Bryobacteraceae > JANXSF01. The sequence continues at coordinate 11,994 of JAYVXT010000642.1, forward strand.
CCGCGCTTATGAGAAGCGTTTTGTGCCGGGCCAGGAATTTGGAGGCTCGATTGAAATACCCGGTGGTGTGGTTAACGAAGGCGATCAGGTGGCTATTACACAGTTGGCGATGCTAACCGACAAAGCGCAAGTGAGGCAATAGACGATGCAAAGGCTTGCCGAAATTTGTATTAAACGTCCTGTTTTCGCCACTATGTTGATCTTGATGCTGGTGGTTTTGGGGCTTGATTCCTATCGCAAATTGGGAGTGGATTTCTTGCCTAAAGTGGAATTCCCCATTGTTACGATCACGACTCCGTTGCGCGGCGCCTCACCCGAAGAAGTGGAGACGCAGGTAACCAAGCGCATTGAAGAAGCCATCAACGCAGTGGCGGGCATCGACGAACTGGCATCAAATTCATTTGAAGGGCTTTCGCGCGTTACCGTAACGTTCGTGCTTGAGAAGGATGCCGAAGTTGCCGCGCAGGAAGTGCGTGACAAAGTGTCTTCGATACTAGGCCAACTGCCGAAGGATGCCGACCCGCCGGTGGTGGAAAAGCTGGCAACGGATGCCTCCCCGATTTTGAACGTAGTGGTTTCCAGCCCACGCGATTTACGCGAGACCACGAAGATTGTCGATGATCTTTTGAAAAAGAATTTGGAATCGCTTTCGGGAGTTGGACAGATTCGATTCATCGGCGATCGCCGCAGACAGATTCAAATTTCCGTGGATGGAGAAAAACTGTACTCCTACGGCTTAAACATCGATCAAATCCGTGGAGCGCTGACAGCGCAAAATGTGGAAGTGCCCGGCGGCAGGTTAGACGAAGGATCGCGCGAATCGAGTGTTAGAACGCTGGGGCGTGTGGAGAAGCCTTCGGATTTTGGCCGCTTGATTATTGCCAATTCCGGTGGCGCGCCAGTGCGCGTAAATGATGTTGGCTCGGTTACCGATGGCGTGGAGGAAGCTCGCACCTTAGCAAGGCTTGATGGCGTTGACGCTGTGGTATTGGCCGTTCGCAAACAATCGGGCACAAACTCGCTGGACGTGATTAATCGAGTGAAGGAACGCATTGGAGAAGTGCGCAAGGCGATGCCACCGGATATGAAGATTGCTTATGCCGGGGACCAGTCGGGCTTCATTCAATCGTCATTCGAGGCGGTGCAGGAGCATCTCATTCTGGGTGGCGTGCTGGCTGGCGTGGTGGTGCTGCTGTTTATGCGCAATTGGCGTTCAACGCTAATTGCCGCGATTGCGATTCCGGCCTCCATTATTTCCACGTATACCTTGATGAATTGGATGGGTTTCACGCTGAACCAAATCAGCATGCTGGCGCTGACGCTGATGGTTGGGATCGTGATTGACGACGCCATCGTTGTTCTTGAAAACATTTTCCGTTTCATGGAAGAAAAGAAAATGAATCCTGTGGATGCGGCGATCGCGGGCACGAAAGATATTGGCTTGGCGGTGCTGGCGACCACGCTTAGTTTGGCCGTTGTCTTCTTACCGGTGGCCACGATGAGCGGGATTGTGGGGCGTTTCATGTCGAGCTTTGGGTATACGGCGGCCTTCGCTGTTATGGTCAGCCTGCTTGTCAGCTTCACGTTGACGCCAATGCTTTGCAGTCGTTTCTTGAAACTAAAACCGTCCGATGGGCACTCAACTAAAGACAATTTTGTATTCCGAATGGTGGACCGGCCATATCAAGCCATGTTGCGTTGGTCGATGGCTCATCGATGGGTAATTGTGGTGGCGGCCCTGATCACGTTCCTTTCCATTGGGCCGCTGATGAAGCGGGTAGGAACGGACTTCCTGCCCAGTGATGACCAAAGCGAGTTTGAGGTGCTGGTGCGTATGCCCCCGGGTTCAGCTCTCAGCGGATCTTCGGACGTGTTGCAGCAGGTTGAAGCGGAGTTGAAGCAATTGCCGGGAGTGGAAAACCTGTTGACGCAAATTGGGGCGGACGTACAGCGGCAAGTGGATCGCGGCAGCGTTCTGGTGGAATTGGTTCCGGTAGAAAAACGGAAGGAATCACAGAAGCAGCTAATGCTGATGGCGCGGGAGCGGCTTCGTAAATTTAAGGACTTGGTGATCGGCGTTCAGCTTCCTTCGGTTATTCAAGGCGCGGGTCCTAACGCCGATTACCTATACATTCTACAGGGTCCGGATTTAACACAATTGGAAAAATACGCTGATACGTTGAAGGCTAAATTGCGGGAACTGCCGGGTGTGAACGATGTGGATAGTTCCTACGAAACGGGCAAGCCGGAATTGCGTGTGCTGATTAACCGGGACAAAGCATCCGATTTAAATGTGAACGTTGCGGCCATCGCCACCGCTATGCGTACTTTGGTGGGCGGCGACGAACAAGCAACAACTTACCGCGAGGGTGATGACCGTTATGACGTGATGCTACGCGTGGATAGGGAATTCCGCAACTCACCGGAGGCTCTGTCGAGGCTATACGTGCCGTCGGTAACGCTCGGCAACGTGGCGCTTGCCAACGTGGCCCACGTAGTTCGTTCGGTTGGCCCACTGGCCATTGACCGCTACAACCGCCAACGCCAGATTCTGATTTCGGCCAGCATCACGGGGGACCAAGCGCTGGGCAATGTTGTGGCGGCCACAGAAGACGCAGTTCGCGACATGAATTTTGGGCCGGAATATCATGCGCAGACCATGGGCAAGACAAAGGAATTAGTCCGCGCCGGTAAGAGCTATCTGTTTGCGTTCGGCCTTTCCATCATATTCATGTACATGATTTTGGCGAGCCAGTTTGAAAGCTTTGTTGATCCGATTACGATTCTGCTTAGCTTGCCGCTTTCAATCCCTTTCGCCCTGATTTCGTTGATCCTGATGAGAGAAAATTTTTCGATTGTTTATTCGTCGGTGGGAATTTTGGTGTTGTTCGGAATTGTTAAAAAGAATTCCATTTTGCAGGTGGATCACATTAAGAAGTTGCGTGCCGAAGGCATGCCGCGCGCAGAGGCGATTTTGAAAGGATGCGAGGACCGCTTGCGGCCAATCTTGATGACCACCATGGCGCTTGTGGCAGGCATGATGCCGTTGGCGCTGGGCAGCGGGGCAGGTTCAGGAACGCGGCGCACGGTAGCCATCGTAGTCATTGGTGGACAATCGCTATGCTTGCTGTTGACGTTGCTGGCCACTCCAGTGTTCTATTCCTTGTTTGACGACATCGCCGCCTTCTTCAAGGGGCTAGGACGCAAAGTAGGAACCCCGGCGGTGGCGACAAGCTTAATGCTGCTGCTTGCGTTGACTTTGCCGGCGCAACCGCGAGTTGGCGTGTCCGGCGAGCAACGTAAGATCAGCCTGAACGAAGCGATTCAGATGGCGCTTGAAAACAACCTGGAATTGGAAACAGAACGTTCCAACGTACAATCGGCCAAAGTGGCGATTGAGGCGGCGAAAGGAGTATTCGATCCTTTCTTGCGCTACACGCCTTCCTTTGAAGATCGCAACACGCCCACGGCCAGCGTGCTGCAAGGATCTAGCGGCAATTTGAATGAAAAGTTCTTCAACAACAACTTTGAATTTCGCAAAAAGACCGGATTCCAAGGCGGTGCGCTTACGGCGACTTTCGACAATTCGCGGCAAACTTCAACCAACCCGTTTGTTAGTTTGACGCCCCTGACCAGCGCCCGGTTGGGGGTGTCCTATATTCAACCTTTGTTGCGCAACCGCAGCATTGACCGCGAGCGGGCGGAACTGGTGATTCGCAATAAACAAGTGGGAATATCCGAACTGGATTTTGAGTTACGGAGCATTGACGTAGTTGCGCGCGTGGAGCAAGCTTATTGGGATTTAGTAGCCGCGCGGCAGGACCTGGAAGTGAAGACAGATGCGGTGAAGCTGGCGCAGGAGCAGTTGGAGCGCAATCAACGCATGATCGATTCAGGAACACTTGCCCCCATTGAACTTTCGTCTTCGCAAGCGGAGTTGGAACGCCGCAGGGATACATTGCTTTCCGCTCTTGGCGTTGTAACGGAATTGGAAAACCAGCTTAAAACTCTAGTTATCAAGGATCGCGATGCGGAGATGTGGGCTCAGGAATTGGCGCCCACCGAAACGGCGATTGAAGCCGCGCCGACTATCAAGGAACTGGAACCTGCGTTGAAAGTGGCGCTTTCGCAGAGGCCGGAGTTGAAGCAAGTGGAGAAACGTCTTGAGGTGAATGATATTGACGCCAGAGTGAACCGGGAACAATTGAAGCCGCAAGTAAATTTAGTGGGAAGCTATACATTGAGCGGGTTGGCCGGTAAGTCTAGTCCTGGGGAAAATCCTTTCACTGCTTCAAACGTATCTTTATACGATCGGCTTAACCTGCTAAGTTCGCGCGCGGGGTTGCCGGCATTCGTTCCACCCAGCTTTGGTTCGCTTCCCGATTTCCTGCTTGGCGGATACGGTTCCACGCTAAGCAACATTTTTGTTGGACGCTATCCTACCTATCAGGCCGGGCTGCAAATTGACATACCCATCCACAACCGGCAGGCGAAAGCGGCTGTGGAACAATCTCTGATAGTAGAGCGGAGGTTGAAAATCGAAAGGGCGCGCGCCGAACAAGCCATTGGGACGCAAGTACGAAACGCACTACAGTCGATTGAAACATCGAGGCAAAGAATTGTGGCCGCCGAGGCTGGGTCGAAGGCGGCGAAGGACCGGCTTGATAGCGAAGTGCGTCTGTATCAAACGGGCGAATCGACCAACTTTTTCGTGCTGACGCGGCAGAATGAATTTCTGGATGCGCGGCGGCGTGAATTGCTGGCGAAACTTGACTTCAATAAGGCCTCGGCACGCTTCTTTCAGTCGATCGGAGAGACGCTGAAAAGCCGCTCAATCCGCATCCGTCCGTAAAATCGAATAAACTGTGGAAAAGGTGTGAACGCTATAAATTTGTGTTCAATCCTGCTTTCCGGTAGCCTAAATCCATGGCGTCGAGCGAACTAGTTTTTCAAAAGGGCTTGCCCGCCAATCAAGAAGCGGAACGATTCGTGCTGGGCGCAATCCTGATGGACGATTCGGCGTTCATTTCGGTTGCGGGCGGACTTGATGCGGACGATTTTAGTCTGGAGAGCCACCGGCGTATTTTCACGCGCATGTTGGACCTCAACAGCCGGGCTGAAAAAATTGACCGGGTAACTTTGGCTAATGAATTAATGCGGTACAACCAGCTGGAATCGGTTGGCGGACTAACGTACTTAATCTCTCTGGACGACGGTCTTCCGCAGATCTACAACCTTGAAAGCTACATGCGCATCGTGAAGGAAAAATCCTTGCTGCGGCGCATGATCATGTCCGCGCAGGCAACCATTGACAAGTGCCTGATGGGCGAAGAGCCGGCCGATCAGATTCTTGCAGCCACCGAAGAATCGCTACTGAAACTGGGCGAAGCGCAGACAACTACGACACTGGTGAGCCCGCGCCAGGTGATTGAAGGATTTGAGGGGGGCATCAATGCATTCCTCGATCCATCGAAACGGATTAAGGGTACGACCACCGGCTATCTTAAGCTGGACGAACTAACGGGTGGCTTCCGTCCTGGGGAATTGGTCATCTTGGCGGCGCGCCCGGCAATGGGCAAAACAGCGCTGGCGTTAAATATCGGCCAACACGTTGCGATGAATCCGCGAGGTTCGCGAGCGGTGGCGGTATTCTCGCTGGAAATGTCGAATGAGTCGCTGCTGACTCGTATGATTTGCGCCCAGGCGCGAGTGGACCAAACCAAGTTCCGCGAAGGGTACCTAAATGCCGATGAACGGCGGCGGCTGCAGATGGGCACCGCTGAATTGGTGGAGGCGCCGATCTTCATTGACGATTCGGCTGGTTCGAACCTGATGGACATTCACGCCAAGCTTCGCCGCCTGCAAGCGGAACAGGACTTGGCGCTGGTTGTGGTGGACTATCTTCAGTTGATGAGTGTGCGGGGCAAGTCGGAAAACAGGACGCAGGAAATCAGCACACTTTCGCGCGGTCTGAAGTTGCTATCGAAGGAATTAAAAGTGCCGTTCCTGGTGCTAAGCCAATTAAGCCGCGCCCCGGAACAGCGTCCCGGAGACCATCGGCCACAGTTGAGCGATTTGCGCGAATCAGGGTCGATCGAACAGGACGCCGATATGGTGATGTTTGTATTCCGTGAAGAATACTACAAGCGCGATGACGAAAGCCTACGTGGCAAAGCAGAGATTATACTGGCCAAGCAACGTAACGGCCCCACGGGTACGGCCAAGGTTGCGTTCCTGCACCAATACACCAAGTTTGAAAACTTGATGGAAGATGTTGGTGGGGATCTGGGCGAATAGTTGATAGACTAGACAATTCGTCCAATGCTGCTGGAGTTGCGCGGTCTTCAAAAAAGGTTCGGTGGCGTGCAAGCCCTTAAGAAGGGCGACCTGCGCGTGGAAGCAGGCGAAGTACACCTTTTAATGGGCGAAAATGGGGCCGGCAAATCCACCATGATGAAAATTGTGGCGGGGCTGCAACAGAAGGATGGCGGCGATTTTCTTTGGCAGGGGCAGGCGGTGGATTTTCGCAATCCGGCCCAGGCGCAGCGGGTTGGCATCGCCATGGTGCATCAGGAATCGTTGCTCGCGCCGCACCTAAGTGTCGCTGAGAACATTTTCCTGGGTCGCGAAGAGTTGCTTCCGTTCGGCTTCGTAAACAGACCTAAGATGATGACCATGGCGCGGCGGTTGATTGAGGAACACAAGTTTCCTCTGCAGCCGGAATGGCGCGTGGACAGGCTGAGTCCGGCAGGCAAGCAGATGGTGGAAATTTGCCGGGCCATTCAACACGGATCATCGCTATTGATTTTCGATGAGCCAACTTCGTCGCTGTCAGAATCGGAAACGCACCAGGTGTTTCGTATTGTGCGGACGCTGCGGGAAAGAAAAGTGGGAGTGATTTACATCACGCACCGGTTGGAGGAATTGCGCGAAATCGGCGACCGGGTGACTATCCTTCGCGACGGGGAAACGATCCATAGTGAAGCATTACAAACGCTAACAACCGACCGCATGATTCAATACATGGTAGGTAGGCCGCTGTCGTCCATTTACAAGCGGGAACCTATTCCGCCGGGCAAGCCGATGCTGGAGATCAAGGATCTATCCACAGGGCCGTTGCTGAAGAATCTTAATCTGACTGTTCATGCTGGGGAGATTGTTGGGTTGGGCGGCCTGGTAGGCGCCGGACGAACGGAGTTGTGCCGCGCGATTTTTGGGATCGATTCCATTGACAGTGGCGAAATTAAGGTGGAAGGGAGCACGGTTCGCATTCGCTCGCCGCGTGAAGCGGTGGAAGCGGGCATTGCGTTGATTCCGGAAGACCGGCAAAAAACCGGTTTGGCGCGGGCGTTGTCCATTTCCGCCAACGTGGTAATGGCCAACATGGAATCGGTGTCGACGATGGGATTTGTTAGTGGATCGGCGGTGAAGCAAACGACCGATAGAGCCATTGGCCGGCTGCGCATTCGATGCGAAAACGCTACGCAATTGGCTGGGCGGTTAAGCGGCGGCAATCAACAAAAAGTTGTGATCTCAAAATGGATTACCCGCGGGGCGAAGATCTATTTGTTTGATGAGCCGACGCGAGGCATTGACGTTGGCGCGAAAGTGGAAGTGTTTCAGGTGATGGATGAATTGGCGCGGCAAGGCGCGGCCATTTTGATGGTCTCAAGCGAATTGACCGAATTGTTGCAGGTGGCTGACCGCATTGTTGTGATGCGTCAGGGCCGATTCACCGGTGAGTTGCCGGGCCGCACCACGCAGGAAGAAATCATGCACTTGGCCGCGATTGAAAGTTCAGAGAAGGTTTCATGATCCAGCGTCTATTGCCGTTTTTGACATTAATAGTGTTGTTTGTCGCACTCTGCTTTTTATCGCCGTACTTTTTGACGGAGACCAACCTATCTAGTGTTGTGCGGCAAACGGCCGTGATCAATATCATGGCGCTGGGCATGACGCTGGTGATTATTTCCGGCGGTATCGATCTTTCGGTGGGCTCGATTCTTGCAATGGGGGGCCTGTTTGGAACCATGACAATGCAGTCGGGCAAACCAGTGTTGGTGGGCGTCGCCGTGGGATTGCTGGCCGGATGTTTCTGCGGTTTTGTCAATGGAACGTTAGTGACCCGCCTGAAAATTAACCCCTTCATAGTAACGTTGGGAACGATGGGAATCATTCGCGGCTTGACACTGTTGATCTCCAACGGGCTGCCGGTTCATCAGATCCCCAAGGAATTTTCTTACCTTGGCGAAGGCCGGCTGCTGGGCGTGCCGTTCGTACTTTGGCTGCTAGTGATCTGCGCCGTTACAGTGCATATTATTTTGGAGCATACGCGGCTGGGTCGCTACGCCTTCGCCATCGGCAGCAATCCTGACGCGGCATTTTACGCCGGGATTCCAGTCAACTTTCATACCGTCGCCGTGTATTCGATTTGCGGTATGCTGACCGGACTTGCGGGAATGATTGAAGCATCGCGTTTGATGACTGGGCAGCCGACCGCGGGACAGGGTTACGAATTGCAGGCGATCGCGGCGGTGGTGATTGGTGGAGGCAGCTTGCGAGGCGGAGAGGGCACGGTTTTGGGTACGCTAGTGGGAGCGTTCATCATGGGCCTGCTGGCCAATGGCTCCGATTTACTGGGTATTTCCCCTTATTTGCAACAGGCCATCATTGGCGCGGTGATCATACTGGCAGTGACGGTGGACGAATTGCGGAAACGCAAAATGGGGTAATAACGAAAAATAACTTTTATGGCAAACGTAAAAAACATCATGGATTTATCTGGCCGCGTAGCGGTCGTTGTGGGCGGCACTTCTGGCTTGGGGCGGGTGCTTGCCTTGGGCCTGGCGGATGCCGGCGCGGATGTGGTGGTGACCGGCCGCCGCGAGAACCTAATTGACGAGGTGGCTAAGGAAATCGAAGCCAGGGGACGGCGCACCGTGCGCATGACCGCCGACGTCTTAAAGAAGAGCGACCTGGAAGCCTTGCGCGATAAAGTTGTGGCTGAATTGGGGAGTGTGGATATTGTGCTGAACGCTGCGGGACGCACCATGCGCCGGGTCACGAAGGACATGACCGAAGAGGAATGGAAGAGCATCATGGACACCAATGTCACCGGCACTCTGCTTTCGTGCCAGGTATTCTATGAAGCGCTGAAAAAGAATGGGCACGGGCGCATCATCAACATTGCCTCGCTCAGTTCGTTCGTCAGTTTGCTGGAAGTAGCAGCGTATGCCGCATCTAAATCAGCCGTGCTTTCACTTACCAAAAGCCTTGGCATCGAATGGGCGAAAGAAGGCATCAATGTGAACGCCATCGCGCCCGGCGTGTTCTTGACCGACCTTAATTCCGCACTGTTGAATGGTACGGAACGCGGCAAGGAATTTTTGTTGCGTACGCCGATGAAACGGTTTGGGAATGCGCAGGAGTTGGTTGGGGCGGCGGTGCTGCTGGCTTCCGATGCGGCGAGTTTCATCACCGGGCAATGCATCGCGGTGGATGGCGGGTTTTTGGCATCTGGCGTAAATCAGTAGAGGGACTATGTTGCTGGCTGTTGCCGTACTTACCGCGGCCGTAGGCCTGACTGGATCCGGCAAGCGGATCGAAATTCTTCATTCAATGGACGCCGTCGCGCATGAGGGGATGAAGAAAAAGGTTCTTATAGTTGGCGGACTTGATGGGTCTGATGCGTCATCGAAGTTTGTGCGGCAACAGTTCGACAAGTTGAATAAAAGTGGGCGCTTCGCTATCTCAGCGATTGCGTTGGCGAACCCTGAAAACGTCAAACTGGAATTTCCGCCAACCGGGGAAGCTTATGCAAAACTAACCGAATCGCACTATCTTTGGCGCTTCATCGGAACCCATGCGCCCGATTTTGTTGTGGTTGTGGGAAGTGATCCGGGGGGACTAGCACAGGCTTTGTCTCGAGTCCCGGTTGCCGGCGTTGGGTACATTCCGGCAAAACAAATTGACGCCAAGGCGGCTGAGTTAAAGGACGCGCTAAACGGCATCTTTATCAATTCCCAAGCTCGTGAGGAAATGCGGCGTCGATTGTCGCGGACTCCTTTTGGCATGGCGAAGATGCTGGCCGAAGTGTATGGCCATGAATTGAAGGAAGTGGTTTATATCCCAGCGATGGCGCTTATTGGCCGGTTGCGATTGGGTGGTCCAGATGTATTGGAAGAAGTGGAAAAATTGACGGCCTCCTACGTTTCCGGCGAGCGCAACAGCATGGAAAAGGCGACCAGCAGCCACCTTTCGGGCCACTTGATTTTCGCCGAATTGGCTGAGCGAACGAAAAATCCGCGGTATGTGGAATTGGTGCGAGCCGCCGCCGACACAGGCTTTGAATGGAATGGCGAGTTGCGGGAATCCATGCCGCTGCATAACGAAATGAGCGATTCCGTTTTCATGGGAGTGCCTATTCTGGTCAAAGCAGGCAAGCTGAGCGGAGAGCAGCGTTATTTCGATATGGCGATGAAGCATATGAAGTTCATGCAGAAGCTTTGCCTAAGGCCAGACGGCGTCTATCGGCACTCGCCACTGAATGAGGCGGCCTGGGGACGAGGCAATGGCTTCCCTGCTCTGGGCTTAGCGCTAAGCCTGGAAGATATGCCGAAAGGGGCGGGCCGCGATGAAATGCTTTCTGCGTTCCAAAAGCATATGGCAGCGATGCTAAAGCTGCAAGATGAGAGCGGAATGTGGCGGCAGGTGGTGGACGTTCCTGGGGCATACCGCGAATTTTCAGCTACGGCAATGATTGGGTTCTCGATGGCCAAAGGCGCGCGGATGGGCTGGCTCGATGCGGCTGTCTATCGGTCGGCTTCGGAAAAGGCATGGGCGGCCATTAAGACCCACGTGTCGACTAAAGCTGAAGTGATCGACGTTTGCACCAATACGGGGAAGCAAAAAACTCTGAAGGAATATTTCGACCGGCCGGCGATTCTAGGTGTGGACACGCGGGCGGGAGCCATGGCTTTATTGTTTGCAACGGAGCTGATGGAGCGCCGTTAGCTACGTATCCTTGTAGGCGCGCCGCAGCCGATCCAATTCTTTTTTCATTTCCGCAACGACAGATTGATAACCTGCCTCGGCGAACACATTGCGCAATTCATTCGGATCTTTCTCTAAATCGAAAAGCTCCCAGTAGTTGTTCTCACTGTAGTAGTGAATCAGCTTGTAGCGTTCGGTTCGAACGCCCCGATGCGGGCCGACGCGGTGCGCGGTGAAAAACTGGAAGCTAGGGTCGCTGAACGCATCTTTCGATTTATCGCGCAAATTCCAAGAGTTTTCGTAATAGGTGTAGTACATCGACTTGCGCCAATCCCTCGGCGGCTTAGCGTCAAGCAACGCCGCATACGAACGACCCTGCATCGTAGTCGGAACGGGGGCGCCGGCGAGTTGCAACATGGTGGGAGCATGGTCGATGTTCAGCACAAAGCGCGACTCAACTCGCCCGGCCTTGGCCGCCGCCGGATAACGAACCAATAGAGGGACGCGCAATGATGGCTCATACATGAAGCGCTTGTCGTACCAGCCATGATCGCCCAGGAAAAACCCATTGTCCGACGTGTAGAGGATCAGTGTATTATCGGTCTGCCCGGTTTGGTCAAGATGAGCCAAAACGCGGCCCAGATTCTCATCAATGGAAAACGAAGCTTCATAATAATCCTTTGCGAAGCGCTGAAAGAGCCACTTCTTTTTTTCGTGCGGGGAGAGATCCGAGGGCAGTTCGGGATAGTCTGGCGCGAGGCTCAACTCAAGCTTCATGTCCTTTGCTTCAAGCGCCATTTGACGGGTCTCATAATCATCGTCGAACGTCGGCGGATAGGGGACTTCCTTCCCGTCCAGCAAATGCGCATGGCGCGGGGCCGGCTTGAACGGCCTGTGAGGAGCCTTATGTTGAAACACCAGGCACCAGGGCTGCGTTTTTCCTGTCTGAGCTTTCAGCCAATTAAGAGCAAGATCCGTGGTGACGTCGGTGGCATAGCCTGGGATCTTCTTCTTCACGCCGTTTTCAATGAAATCAGGATCGAAGTATAGGCCTTGGCCTGGCAGGATGCACCAATAGTCGAAGCCAACTGGATTGTGAGCCAAATGCCATTTACCCACCATCGCCGTCTTGTATCCGGACTTTTGTAGCACCTCGGGATAAGTGGCGATGGGATTGATCTTTTCCACCGCGTCGGCCGCTTCGGAGTTTCCGCGAATTCCATTGATGTGCGAATAGGCTCCAGTGAGGACCGATGCACGGCTGGGGGCGCACAGCGAATTAGTGACAAAGCAGTTGGTAAAGCGAACGCCTTCCCGCGCCAAGCGGTCGAAATTTGGAGTTGGGAGGACGGTGCTTCCGTAACATCCCATGGTCTGTGGGACCTGGTCGTCGGTCATCACGAATAGAATGTTCGGGGGCTTGGCGGGTGCGGCTGCAAGGGTGACCGTGGCGCCCATGCCCAACATTCGCAATGTTTCGCGGCGAGTCATCATTTCGCGGGACAACTTGCAGGCGCTTGCGCCAAATGCTTTGTGAGGGCTTCAGGGCTTTCCGCGCTGGTGGGTAGGCTGCCATCACCATCGAACAAGACTTTCCAAATACCGGTCTTAGTATCGCGCCGCCACACGGAAGTGAAATAGCCAATCATGTGATTCCCCTTAGTATTGTGGGATTGCATTGTGAACGGTCCGTGCGAAATGGCCACGTTTGGATCCCCGCCGATATTCACATGCCGCGGCCGCCACCGCAGAATACGATCCGTCCCTTCGATAATGCCTGCCCAGTTCTTTCGCACTATTTCGGACCCACGAGCAGGTGAATCCGTAACTGCATTGAAGACCGCTCCTGGATGCAGGAATGACGCGAAGGCCTTGGCGTCATGCTGCTCGACCGATTGGGCAAAGGCGGTCTCGCGCCGCCATACTTCGCATTCGGCTTTGCTTTCGGCCCATAGGTTTGGGACCAACATCAAGGTAAACACCCTGACAACTTTAGAAATCATTTCCATGCAGGAACCCCAGTTCAACCAGAAAATCGTCGATGGCATAAAGAGCCCGCTCCACTTCCGCGTTCGTTGCCGTGTAGCCTGTGACGATGAAAGCATGCTTCGATTCGGGCCAAGTAATCATTTTCGCCCTCACCTTCGCCGTAAGCAAGGCTTCATAGTATTTCTTCGATTCGCCCACCGGAACAACGGTGTCCGCCCAGCCATGCAGGATCAGAGTAGGCGGTGTTTTCGGTCCTATCAAGAACAGTGGCGAAACTTTTTTCGGATCCTCTCCAGGCTGCAGGCGGTCGCGCCACTTGCCACTCATATCCGGAATACCGTTGCAATCGATGATGGCATCGGCGGCAACACCAGCCATCATGGCTAGGTGACCTCCGGCGGAATCCCCGGCTACGGCGACTTTTTTCGGATTCACACCAAGTTGCTTAGCATGGGATCGGATATAAAGGAGCGCAGTCTTCACGTCACCGATAGCATCGGTCACGGAAGGTCCGCCGGGCTTCACCAACTGGTATTGAACGCTAAAACCTACTGCCCCGCGCAAAGCAAAATACCTTGCGTTCTGCAAAAAGCGCTGCGGCTCGCCACTGGTCCAGCCGCCGCCATGAATCCAGACAACCGCTGTCCGCTTGTCGCTAGACTTCCATCCCTGGGGTTTTATTTGGTAAATCTTCAACCCGGGCTTGTATTCCATAACATCCGCAGCCGGGCCGTCCAGCAGGTCAGGTACGTGAATCGCCGCAACCGCCAGCAATAAACAAAGCATTGGTCAACCCTTCGCCAGGTCCGCGCTCCACGTCTGGATCTTCTTAACCGCCTCGGCGATTTGCTCCATGTCCGTGCGGCTTCCAATCAACATGTTCTGCGTAAACCAGACGGCTTGCTCACAAAGCTTGTCATTCCGCGGGCACTGATTGCGCTCCTTCCATTCCTCCAAAACCTTTTTGCCGAAGATACGCTGGTAGCCTTTAGTTGCCAGCGCCCGCATTACAGATTCGGATTTGTTAAGAGGCGTATAACCGCTGGAGCAAGGGATGCCCTCCGCCTGTAAAGCTTTTAAGAACTTGGCGCGCGGCAACCCATTGAAACTTCCGCTATCGTAGCGAAGCATGAACAAATGCCAAGCACTGCGCGTGCACCCTTCGTAATTCTTCTGCGGCGTAATTCCTGGAATCTGGCGTAGCATCGAATCCAAATAAGTCGCGTTCTGGTCCCGCTTCTTGGCGAATTCTTCAATGCGCGCCATCTGCGAAACCAGCAGTGCGCCCTGGAATTCAGTCATGCGCAAATTGAGGCCGCGGCCATCGAATGGAGCATCAGCCTTTCGCCGGTTGCTGTTGTTGTGAAATGCGTAGGCTCGCTCTATTAAATCCGCACTGGACGTTAGTATCGCTCCGCCTTCGCCGGAATTGAGATTCTTTGACGCTTGAAAGCTGAAGCATCCCGCAACGCCCAAGGTTCCAACTTTATGCCCACGCCACTCACCAAGATGGGCTTGGCAAGCGTCTTCCAGCACCGGCACGTTTTTCTGCTTACCGATCGCAAGAATGGAATCCAAGTCCGCCGAGGCGCCGCCCATGTGAACCGGCATCAACAGTGTAGTTCGACTGGTCACTTTCGACGCCATTGCGCGCGCATCCACTTGAAAGCTATCCATGTCCGTGTCGGCAAATATTGGAAGAGCGTTCAACATCATCACAACATTCACCGTGGCGATAAACGTATAGACCGGAACCACTACTTCATCGCCTGCCCCGATGCCAATCGCGGCCATGGATGTCAACAGCGCACTAGTGCCATTTGAAGTGGCCAGACAATGTCTGGCCCCAGTCAACGAGGCGTATTGCTTTTCAAAAGCATCTACTTTTGTGCCGCCAACGCGGTACCAACGGCCGCTGCGCAAGGCTTCCAGAATCGCATCTTCATCGGTTTTATCCCACACGGGCCAAGTCGGCCAACGGGCGCTCCGCATCTTAGTCCCGCCTAACAATGCTGGTTTCACCGTGGCCGCCATTGCCATGGAACTTGCGGCAGCCGAAGCGGCCAGGATGGTTCTGCGAGTCAACATCTAAGAAGCATCATAGCAGGAGAGTTTATCTGTTCATGGGAACTAACAGAGGTGGGCTTTGTGCTATTCCGTTTCCTTTTTCAGATTCGGAGCCTGGCGACCCAGGGTCGGACCCACTGTTCGGCTCAATTTGCTACTTTACAGCGTACTCGGTGGTCACCGTGGTGCTTTGGTGGAGCCTCGTAATTTCCCCTTCCAAAAGCAACAGGCCATGCGTGACCTCATCGGGCTTCTTAGATTGAATCGCCAGTTCCACCCGCTTAGCGCTCTCCACCACGCCTGTGGCGGAAATGATTTCCGCAGCTTCGCGCAAATTACGCACTTGCTGTTCCAACTGATTCAGATCGACGGCTTCCACTGACTTGCGCAATTCCAGCAGCCCTTCGCTGGCCTGTGCGAGGAAGGGCTGCATCAGTTCCTTAGTATGGGCTCTCTGTTCATTGGTCACGGGCTTTGTATAGTATGCCTCGATGGTGGCCAGTAAATGGGCTGAATGAACAGGTTTTGAAATATAGGCATTCATGCCCGCGGCGATGCATCGCTCCTTGTCTCCACTCATGGCATGGGCGGTCATCGCGATCACCGGAACGTCCTTCCATCGATCATCCTGCCGCAATTTGCGCGTGGCTTCCAAACCGTCCATAACCGGCATTTGCACATCCATTAAAATAATGGCATATGAGCGTTGCTCCATCTTGGCCAGGGCTTCGATCCCGTTCGAGGCAACGTCAATTTCGTAACCTCTCTTCTTCAGGACCGTCATCACCACACGCTGGTTGACCAAATTGTCTTCCACTAACAGGATCACCCCGCAATGTTGTTGACTGATTGGCTTGGCTACTTCTTCGATTTTGCTTACTGTAGTGGTCTTTACGGGTGCTTGGACCGGAACGGCGGCGTCATACACTAGAACGATGGAAAACTTGCTTCCCAGTCCCAATTCGCTTTCCACCGATATCCTCCCATACTGAAGCTCTACTAACCGTTTGGTAATAGCCAAGCCCAACCCCGTTCCTCCATACCGTCTGGAGATGCTTCCATCCACTTGCGTGAATTTTTCAAAAATGGTGGCCAGCTTATCTTCGGGGATGCCTGTGCCGGTGTCGATCACATGGATTTCCACCGTCCACTTGGAAGCATCCATCTCCGATTTGTGGGCCGAAATCTTAACTTCAATCGCCCCTTCAGAGGTGAATTTGATGGAGTTGCTCACCAAATTATTGACGATCTGGCGCAAGCGCAGCGGATCGCCCGACACTTCGGCTGGAAGACTGGGTGAGTAGGTCCATTCCAGCAACACCCCCTTTTGCCGCGCCTTAATTCCATACCCTTTTAGGGTGTCTTCCAAGGTGGAAGCGATATTGAAGTTGATGTGTTCGAGCGCCATTTTTCCTGACTCAATTTTTGAGAGATCTAAAACATCATTTACCAAAGCTAGCAAGGACAGCGCGCACCGTTGCGCGGTCTCCAATTGTTCTTTCTGTTCCGCCGAGGAAGGAGTGTCCAGCGAAAGCTCGATCATGCCCAATAGGCCATTCATTGGCGTGCGAAGTTCGTGCGACATATTCGCCAGAAACTCACTCTTGGCGCCGCTGGCTTCCATTGCCTTGGCCATCGCCTCCTCAAGCTCCAGGGTTCGATCCTTGACTTTTTTTTCCAACTCTTCGTGGTGCTCCACGATTCGCTTTTGACTGTCGGCCAACCGCTTAATCATACTGTTGAAGCTTCTGGCCAGGTATTCAATCTCATCCCCGGTGGACGGGAACTTAATGCGCTTCAAGTTGCCCTGACCTACCTGTTCCATACCGTGCTGAAGAATCCGGATGGGCTTGATCAACAGATTGATCGTGAATCGGGCAATGGCGGAGGCAACCAGAACTACAACCACGCAAAGCAGCACACCTTTGCCCGCATGAAAGCCGCCTTGATGCATATCATAGGCCAAAATAACGGCCACAATCCAAAGCACAAGACATGCCGTGAAACGGAAGAATTTCACGGACAAAGAGCGGAACTTCGGAGGACCTGAAGAGGGATTGCTCACCATTCACCTTTATGTTGTAATCCCATAGTCCACTTAATGAAGTGATAGTCCCATCGGGTTGAAACCTTAGTACCAGCCCTAAATCTGCTGTAAGGCTCCCTATTTTCGCTACACTAGTCAGAATTGAATCAAACTGTTGAAAACGCTCTACGAACTTCGCTCTGTGGCATTGAGTTGCGGAACCCTGTAATCGCAGCTTCGGGCACCTTTGGTTACGGCTTGGAATTCGAATCCATAGTGGACCTGAATCTATTGGGCGCCATCGTGGTAAAAGGGCTCTCCAAAGAGCCCCTCGAAGGAAATCCGCCACCGCGAATTTGGGAAGCTAGCGGAGGAATGATCAATTCCATTGGACTTCAGAACATAGGAGTAAGAGCGTTTGTAGACCTCAAATTGCCAGGCTTAAGGAAATACTCCACACCGGTTTTAGCCAACGTCTTCGGATATGAATTGGCGGACTATATCGAAGTCGTCCGCGTGCTTGAAGACGTGGAGGGGTTGGCTGCTTATGAGCTGAACGTATCGTGCCCTAACACCAAGCACGGAGGCATTTACTTCTCAAGCGACCCGTTGATGCTGGAGGATCTGGTGAGCAAGGTGAAAGCCGTGTCCAAGCGCCCAGTGTTGGTGAAACTTTCGCCGAACGTTGCCGGCATCGCTCCCATCGCCCAAGCGGCGGAGGCGGGCGGGGCGGATGCGATTAGTTTGGTCAATACGTTTATATCGCTCGCGATTGACGCCCGCACTCGCAAGCCGCGAATCGGTGCGGGGTTCGGCGGCCTTTCTGGCCCGGCGATTAAACCTATCGCTTTGCGCATGGTCTACGAAGCCGCCAGGGCGGTGAAGATTCCCGTTGTGGGGCTGGGTGGAATTGGAACCGGTGAGGATGCCGCGGAGTTTTTGATTGCTGGAGCAACAGCGGTGGAAGTGGGTACGGCTACATTTTGGGACCCGGAATCGCCCATTCGAATCGCCCGGGAGCTGGGCCGCTTTCTGATGGAAGAAAAAACAGGTAGTGTGAAGGAATTAATTGGCTCGGTAATTATGCCAAAATGAGGAAGATCCAATGAAACAGGTAATTATCGCAACCGGAAATGCCCCTAAGGCAATTGGACCCTATTCGCAAGCGGTCTCCTACAATGGCCTGCTGTATTGCAGCGGTCAGATTCCACTTGATCCCGCCACCGGAGCAATTATAGAGGGTGACGTTTCCGCGCAGACTGAGCGGGTGTTGGAGAATCTGAAGGCGGTGCTCGAAGCGGCGGGATCGTCACTCGAAAATGTATTGAAAACCACGGTATACATAAAGGACATGGCCGAATTCGGAAAGATCAACGAGGTTTATTCCCGCTACTTCAGTGCTAGCTTACCGGCGCGCGCAACCGTGGAAGTTTCTCGTTTACCGCGCGAAGTCCAGGTTGAGATCGAAGCGATTGCGGCAATCGGCTAGTGCTTAGATAGAGTTGAAGTAAGGTCGTTGCTTTCTTCGAGGGCGCTTAATGTTCGTGGATACACTCCGGATATTCAGCGAGCACGGCCCCGCCTTTGTAACCCAATTCGTCCACCATGCCGGAGCGGGAAGTGTAGTAGCCGTCGGCGGTCAAACTCTTCATGGAGCGAAACCAGCGCTGCTCGGGGGTTTTAATCGCACCGGCATCCACGGCTTTGCAGAGCGGAAGCAGCAACGCCAATTGTACGGATTCCGCTAAGCTTTCGAAGCCGGCTTTTTTGAGCCAAGCGAAACCTTCAGTGAAGTTGCGCTGTAGATCCTTGCTGCCGGATGCCACCTGATCAATGTACAGCGGTACTCCGGCGGCGGAAGCAGACGGTGTACCTGAGGCGGGGATGATTAGATCGGAGATGGTTGCCAGCAGCTTCAACTCCGCCACATTAAAATACTTGGGAGGACTTGGGGGCGCAGCCGTGCCGAGCGTATGAGAATGATCCTGCTGGCCGTACAATTCATCGGCGGAGAACGGAAAAGCGCAAGTGGCGCTAACCGCTCCGATAATCTTTAAGGCGTCCCTTCGTTCTCCAGCCATTACAGTTCCCCTTTCTTGAATCTTCCCGCAATGTGATCCGCTGCACGGGCCGCCAGGGCCATGATGGTGTGGGTTGGGTTCTTTTCCGATGCGGACGGAAATACGCTGCCATCAACGACGTACAAATTCGGAACATCATGACTGCGGCAATAGGCGTCCAGCACGCTGGTTTTCGGATCGGTTCCCATCCGCGCGCCACCCAACTCATGGTTGGTTTGAGGCTGATCGCCAACGGCGAAAATATCGCCGCCCGCGCTCTTCAAGATCTCCTTTGACCAGTTGGTCATGTCCTTGAATATCTTCATGTCGTTATCGGTCCAGTTGACATTGCGGCGGGCTAGCGGCAGACCGTACTTATCTTTCTCTTCCCAATCAATGTCGATGAAAGTCTTCGGATCGGGAAGCTTTTCGCCATAGGGAGAGAAGGTGAAGACTGCGGGCATACGATCCTTCACCGCCTTTTTGTAGTCAGCCCCCATGCCGGGCACTTGCCGGGCCCAACCAACGGAGCGGCGATTCTGATAGCCGAACTGGGCGCCGAAGCTGCGGGCGTAATCGCGCTTGCGTTCGTGCATGAAGCTGGGCAGGTAAGCGTGATCGAGGAAGCCTTCATCGGGTAATAGCGGCTTGCCGATTAGGTCGTGCAGGAACACTTGAACGCCCCCGGTGAAGTGCGGGATGAAGTGCTTGCCCAACTGGCCGCTGGAATTTCCCAGTCCAGACGGATACAACTTCGATTTCGACATCAACAGCAGGGCGACGCTTTGCACGCAGGCGGCCGAGACGACTACGGCTTTCCCGCGAATTTCTGTCTCGGCCTGTGTGATGCGATTGATGGAGCGCACGCCTGTCACGCGATTTTCGGTATTGATCAGGACTTCGGCGACGATTGAATCGGGGATCAGTTCCAGCTTGCCCGTCTTGAGCGCTGGGATCATATGGACATCGTAGGAATTGTACTTGGCGGCCACATCGCAACCGGCCATGCAGTTGCCGCAGAAGTGGCAAGCGGGGCGGCCGTCCTTGGGCCTTGAGAGCGTGGATTTCCGGACGTGGATTATTTTCAACCCCAATTTCTCCGCGCCCTTCTTGACGATCTTGTCGCTGCACTTCATGGGGACGGGCGGAAGGAAAATGCCATCGGGCAGATCTTTCAGCCCGTCATAATTGCCGCAGACGCCCACTTCGCGTTCGATCTTGTCGTAGTACGGGGCGAGGTCGGAGTAATCGATGGGCCAATCGGCTCCGGCGCCTTCGATGGATTTGCCTTTGAAATCGCGATGAGAGAGACGCCAGGCGACGGCGTTCCAGGTTTGCGTTTTGCCGCCCAGACCACGCGCGCGTTCGCTATCGAAGCCTTGCTTACCGGGCTTCATTGTGGGGATGGCGCGGTTGGGGAATTCGAAGGGCATGGCGTGGGTGTTGAAGTCGGTGCGGGTGTTGATCTTGGGACCGCCTTCGACTACGGCGACGCTTGCGCCTGCACGGGCGAGGTGGGCGGCCATGACACCGCCAGCGGCGCCGGACCCGACGATCACAACGTCATAGATTTTTGTAGGCATGAGAACTTTGGTTATTGTACTGCGAATGGGTGATGAAGTGGCGAATCCCCCGATTGTCATCGGGGGCTATTGTGGCGTGGCTTGGTAGAGGGCTAGGGTTTCCTTGCCGTCTTTGTTGTAAATGTAGGCGCTGAAGTAAACTTCACCAGCTTCGCCCATGGCAACCGAAAACGGCATTAGAATCCAATCGCCATCCGGAGTTTTTTCGCTACTGCGCGCCACCACCACGTCTGTGCCGTTCGACTTATGGGCGAACACGCCTACTACTCCTTCAGTCATGTTTCCGAGGAACGCCAGGTCACCATTGCCTGCTGCGGAGTGTTCATAGGAAAACACAAAAGAGAAACGCGCACCGCCATAAATGGAAAAATCGGAGGATGCGGCGAGAGTGGATTGGCTTCCGTCGAACGTGCGCAGTTCCCGAACGTCGCCGTAATTGAGGGCGTAATGGAAGGCCTTTGCCGATGCGGCGAGAGTTCCGAATTCTTGGAGAGGCTGGTCCCCAGGTCCAACGCGGTCGGTTGTGCCGATCACTCGGGTAAGCGTCGAGCCGTCGTAGAAGAATAAAGCACGGCGCCCGTTGTCGAGCGTGGAAAGAAACGAGATGCGGCCCAGTTCGTCAATCGTTAAAGGTTCGTATCCACTGAAATTTCCACCGCCGGGGGCGGGGCTGCCGAGTCCAGCTACCAGCTTCACTTGAGTATCGCCAGGCTTGTAGGCAACGATTTGATTGGTTCCGCCAAAGTTGGCCATGAACACCGCCTCGCCTTTGTTGTTGACGGCAAGGTAGCGGCCACGATGAGCAGGCGTGTACGACATGACGCGGGTTCCTGGACCTTTCACCGCTCCAAGCGTGTCGATGATAGTGGTCATCTTACCGCCACTCAGATAAAAGAATCCCGAGCCGCTGCGGTAGCCCGCGCTGAATAAGATATCGCCATTACGGTTGGAAGCTACACCGCCGATCCAAGTGGCGATTTCGTTGTTGGGAAGTTTTGTTCCCATGCCGATCATGGTTTGGGGAGCGCCCGTTGTAGCTTTCACAACTGCGTCTCCAGCACTGCGGGTCGTTAGCGCTGATCCATTGGTGGCTTTGGGCAGGTAGCGCCAATCAAGGCCCAGGGGAACATTGATGGGGAGAGCGTCACCCTTTGTGAATACAGGGTTGTTGCCACCTGCGCCAAACATCTGAACACGGTAATTGTCTTCGCCTGAAGCCAGGACGTTTGCCACAACGTTGCCTGATTCCGTGACGGCGGCTTGCAACACTCCGTTATAGCCCTGCAATTTCGTCAGCGGCTTAATAGTCGTATTGTCGACAACCGCCAGTTGCGTGGTGGTAGATCCGTTTAAGGTCAGATCCATCGAAGCGGCAATCGCGCCGTCGCGCGCATCCAACAGAAAGTGGACCCAACTGATGGGCGTTCCGCCAAGAGGCGCGCCGCTACTGCCGATCATGCGTGGGGCTGCCGGCGCAATTTCAGCGATAGCCACGTAGCCGTTGCCATTGAAGCGGGTGTAGAATTTACCGTCATTGGAAGGAATTGGTTCGTCGATACCGGCGGCGACTTTGCCGCCAATCGAATCGCCGGCTGTAAACACTTTCTTTAATTGCTTGCCATCCCAATGGGCCCAATAGGCGGAGCCGGAATTTGGAAAAAGATACAACATGGCTGTGCCGGTTCTGGAGGCAACCACCGTGCTGATGGAGCGAATCCCAGTTGCGGCTGTAGGCTGTCCATAAACAGCAACAACCGTGTCGATTGTTCCGTCGGGCTGACGAGTCTGCACGGCCCGGCCGCGAGGAGTGTCGAGGGTGTATGTAACGGCGCCGTCTTCTGAAATCGCCCGACTGGGCAGAATCACGGTACAACTGGAGGCGATCTCCACTTCCGGCTTGTTCCATTTGAACAACAGCACCGAACTGCCGCACCATTGATGCGGGAAATCAATTTGCAACGCGGCGTCGCCCCGGCTATTGGCGGCTATGTTGACCACGCGCAACACCAGGCGGTTAGAATTTTCAAGCATCTGGC
>JAYVXT010000643.1:0-4123 GCA_043785065.1 Bryobacterales bacterium
TCGGTTTAATGGTGGCCACGTCGAAGGTGGGATTTGCGGCGGGGTCCATGGGCTTCGGCGGCGGGGTCGGCTCCGGAATGGTCCAGGCGGTTTCCGGCGTGGCGCGCGTAAGAGCTAGCGGGATCGGTGAAGGACCCTGGGTCCAGTTGCCCGTTAGGGTAGTTGCTTCCTTGTTCAGTGATCCTTCGAAGGAGCCCCCGACGGCGTCGATCTTCATTGTGATGGCTGCGCCGTTTTGTTTGACGGAACTGACGGGCATGGGTGGCCCGCCTTGATCGAGGCTGAACAGTTGAGCCTTGAGGCTTTCATCATCGGCGCGCGTTATTTTGAAAACAATGCGAAGTTCGCGCCCTCCCGCTTTGAGTGCGCCTTGCCATGTGCCGGCTGGATTTTGAGCGATGAGAAACGTTGGAGTGAAGGATAGTAAGGCTATCAACCACGATTTATGTATTGGCATGGACTCCTACAAATTTGGATTTCCGCAAAACCAAGTTTACTTCGCCTGCCGGCACTTTGCTAGCATGAGGCGATGCGGCCCAAGCTGACGCTACTAACAATTATTCCATTGCTAGCGCTTTCTGCGTTTATATATTCGCAGCCGGCTAAACCGGTGGAAAAATATCCCGAGCGCGCGAAACTACCCTTCTGGTCTCCGCAGGAAAAGCCATTTGGGTTTCGCAATATGGAAAAAATCGCGCCGGGCAACGTTGTGAAGCGCGGGGCCCGCGTTACTGCGCTGCCCTACGCGTCGCAGGAATTGGCCGTTCAGTACCAGTTCCAGGGCGCGGAGTGGAATACCGACCGCTTCATGGAAGCCAACAATGTCGCGGGCTTGCTGGTTCTTCACGAAGGCAAAATTCTGCTGGAGCGCTATGCGCTGGGGTTGGCGGAAAATGGGCGGTGGACTTCTTTTTCCGTCGCCAAATCGTTCACCTCAACTTTGGTTGGCGCGGCATTACGCGATGGCAAGATTCAAAGTCTGGAGGATCCGGTGGCAAAGTACTTGCCCGCGTTGAAGGGCAGCGCCTATGAAACCGTTAGCTTGCGTAACCTGCTGAACATGGCCTCGGGAGTGAAGTGGAACGAAGACTACACCGATCCAAAGTCTGATGTGCTCACTCCCGATAGCAGCTCAATTGCCTATATGTCGAAGTTACCGCGCGCCGCTGAACAGGGTACGAAGTTCAACTACAATACGAGTGAAACGCACTTGGTGGGAAAGATTGTGATAGCGGCCACGGGCAAGCCGTTGGCAACGTATTTATCGGAAAAAGTTTGGTCCAAACTCGGGATGGAGCACGATGCATTTTGGATGACCGGCAGCGATGGCTTGGAGCTGGGCGGATGCTGTCTTAGCATTAGCCTGCGCGATTATGGGCGGTTTGCGCTGTTCATTCAAAACGGGGGAGTGATTGCGGGTAAGCAGGTGTTCGCGCCCGATTGGATCATGAAAGCCACGCAGCCTACTCCGTTTTCCCTTAACAACGATCTTGGCAGGGGATATGGTTACCAGTGGTGGACCGGGTCCGGCGGATCCTTTTTCGCGACAGGTATTTTTGGCCAACACATTCAATTTTTCCCCAGCGATAAATTGATCGTCATTTCGCTGAGTGCTTGGCCCACGGCAACGGAGCGCGAGCGATACAGAGTGCGCGAGGCATATATGAACGCAGTGCGAAGCGCGGTGAAAACGGGACACTAGTTGTGGCGGCTTACCAACTCAAACGGGCGGTGTACTGCATAGTCCGTGCTCCCTGCGCTGAAGTTCGCAGACTAAGGATGCCCGTTGTCGAATCCGGTAGCGGAAGACCCGGCTGATTCAGCACGTTGAATGCATCTAAGTTCAAACGGAGAGACACCCGTTCGGTGATGGGTACGGTCTTGAACAAGCTTGCTGTCATGTTGGTGAGCCACGGCCCCAATATCGCCTGGTTTCGCCAAGGGTGCAGCCCGTTGTCGTAGGCAACCAACTGGTTCGATCCATTCTTTAGCGGCACCAATACATTATTCGTATCGTTGAAATTCGGGTCTACCGTACCGGTTGCGGGGGCGGGGTTGATGGGCTGCGAGGATGGCTTATAGCTCTGTGGGATGCCAAGCACTCCGTTAGGCACGTTGATGCGGTTTGCCGGGATGTAGCCGTTGTAATAAAGGTAGCCGGGGAAGCATGTGCCGCCGCGGCAGTCTTGAATCTTGTATTGCGTCCCGTAAATTTCAGGCTGGCTTATTGGGCCCCAATTGCCGGTGGGCAGAGACCAATACCGGCTGCTTGTGGTTCCGTACCCCGCGATCTGCCATCCGCCGATTAAGCGGTTGGCTTTCGATCCGATGTTACCTGCGAACTTCTTGCCGCGGCCAACCGGCAGGTCCAACAAGTAATTGAAGCGGAAGCGGTGCTTGGGAATGTCCGTATCGCGCTGATAGCGGTAAAAGCGAAGGCGGTCTTCCTGGCTTTGGGGGAAAGTTCCGGGCAGGAATATTTCCGGTTGATCCACTTGATAAGTATTGAAGCCGCCACCTTGCGAGGCCACGTTGCCCGTGGAAAGTGAGTTGCTCATCAAATAGAACAGTTGGAAGCCGAGCCCTTTGCTGAAGCGCCGCTCCAGTTCCAGTTGAACGCCGTTGAAGTTTGAGTAACCTGTCTTTGTGTAAATCAGAATATCGCCGTAAGTGGTCTGATCAATGGCGCGCCGCGCGGTGCCGGCAGTGAAGCCCGTGGGCAGCGGTAGGCCTGAGTTCTTGTACCAAACGTAGTTACTAATAGGATTGGCATTGTACCGCTGCACGCTTTCGTTATTGCGTCCGGCGGTGCCAATCAGTCCGGCGCGCACAACGGTATCTTTCATCACTTCGGTTTCAAAGGTCATGTTCCATTGGTGGGCTCTGGTTGTGGTTAGGTCAGTACTCAGACCGATTACTTGGACGCCAGGCAGAATGATCGGAGGCTGCGCGATGCTCAACTCCTTTAAGTTCGCCGTATCCACGCCCGCGATGACCGTGGGTTTGGAACGCAGGAAATAGTTCGGTAATCCGTCGGGCGAATTGGCTGTGTCGTTCCAATTGAAGCTGTAGGAACCTTGCAGGGGCGGGTTTCCGCGCATTCCGTTAAAAGTGCGCGCGGGGATGGGGAAGTGATAAAGCCCGTAGCCGCCGCGTAGCACGAAGCTGCGTCCATGCGCGCTGCCGTTGTAGGCGAAACCGGCGCGAGGGCCAAAATCCTTCTTACTTACGGTAACCAGGCTATCCGGCAAGCCTACTTTGTCAGGCGTGGTCCATTTCACGCCGATGTTGGAATAACCGTCCACAATGGGTTGCGTCGTGTAGCCACTTTGCACCAGCTGACTATTGGGCACCGTACCGACAAGGCTCTTTGTCTTAAAGTCGAAAACTGAAGTGATTCCCTTGTGGTCCAGATAGGGGCCAAGATACTGCCATCTTACTCCTAAGTTAACCGTCAAGTGCTTACTTACTTTCCAGTTATCCTGCACATAGGCAGCAACGTCCTTGCCGGTCATATCATAGTTACCCGGGGGGCGTTGTTGCGCGTAGCGGCCAGCCACTCCCAGAAAGAAATTCGCAGCTAAGTCACCAGTTTGCGGCGCCGCGCCGTAAGCGGTACCGGTTGAGGGATTATACTGCGCAGTAGCGAAGCTGTTGAAGTCCAGATCCGACTGATCGGGGCGGTCGGGAACCGTATCCAGTTTCTCTTGACGGAACCGTCCGCCGAATTCGAATTGATGACTGCCCTTCACCAACGAATAGTTCTGTTCCACGCTGATCACCTGCGTGTATTCAGACCGGGGAACGATGCCGTGAAACTGAACGCTCTGATAGCCAACATTAAGCAGGTAAGGAGCTCCATTTACCTTGAACGGGTTCGGCGTGCCGAACTTTGCCGAGATATCTTGCGAGGCGCTTTCTTGATTCAGGCTGTATTGCCAATTGATAGCCGATCCGGTGGCTACCGTTTCTACAAAAAAGGTTGGCGAGAACGTATGCGCCCAGGAAACCATTTCAGTATTGGAACGTTCCCAATAAGTTTCACGATTCCACAAATTATCCGTGGAAATCGGATTGCCGGCGGTATTGAAGGCGCGCCGGTTCATCTGATCGCTTTGGCCGT
>JAYVXT010000644.1:0-13019 GCA_043785065.1 Bryobacterales bacterium
TTTGGCCCCGCCAACCTGCTGGCCGGCAACTACCGCGCCTCCTTCGCCGGCCCCGAATTCCACAAGATTCTGGAATTCCGCGTCGACCACAACTGGTCCTCCCGTCACAGCAGCTTCGGCCGCTACCAGAACCGTTCCAGCGATTACGACATCCCCGGCGTTCGTGGCGAATTGCCGCCTTCCTCGCTTGGCACCTCAAACAATCATCGCCATGTGAACTTCGTGACCTTGGGCGACATGTTCAGCATCAGTCCCAACCTGTTTAACGAATTCCGCGCCGGCGGCTTGGTGCTGGTGTCCTACTCAACCGCCGATTTGAAAGGCCAAGCCCTAAACGACAAGCTGGGCATCACCGGACTGCCTCGCCGCGATATCAACGGCATCCCAAACCTCTCTATATCCGGCTTCAGCTCCGTCGCTATGCGTCTGCTCAATCCAGTGAACGACGGACACACCCAAATCAGCGACACTCTTACCTGGGTGCGCGGCAAGCACACCATCAAAGGGGGTGTCGAGTTCATCCACTGGGCCGTCAATCGCTATTTCCCGGTCGACCCCGCCGCTTTCGGTAACTTCAACTTCAGCGGCCGCTTCTCCAACAACGCCTATGCTGATTTCCTGATGGGCTTGCCCAACACGGTTGTACGCCTTGACCCGTACCCAACGCAATACTTCCGATGGAACGACCTCAGCTGGTTCGTGCAGGATGATTTCAAAGTTACCCCGCGCCTGACGCTCAGCTATGGCCTCCGCTACGAATACAACCAGCCGCTGTCCGCGCGCGACGGCAACATCTACTCGTTCGATATGCGCACCGGCTCCATCGTCATTCCGAACGATGCATCACGCAAAGCCTTCAGTCCCTACTTCCCCACCACGTTCCCCATCGTGACCGCGGCCCAAGCTAACATTCCGGAAACGCTGCGCAGCGCGGATAAGAACAATTTCGCTCCGCGTTTGGGCTTCAGTTACGCCATGGGGCAAACCAGCCGTACAGTAATTCGCGGCGGATGGGGCGTCTACTATAACCACTACTCCGGAGCCGTCGGCGGCACGCTCGCCGCAGGCCCGTACGCTGTTTCGACCACCGCCAATAATGCCATCACCAACGGCAAAGCCTCGTTCGATTTCGCCAGCCCCTTTGCCGCCCCCGGCGCTTCGTCAACGCTGAACCTGAACGCCATCAGCGCCGATCTTTACAACGGCTACACCATGCAATATTCGGTTTCCGCTGAACGCCAATTGTGGAACGATTTTCTAGTGCGCGGCAGCTACATCGGTTCGCGCGGCGTGGGGCAGGTGTACCAACACAACATCAACCAACCGTTGCCTTCCACCCTGCCGTTCTCCGCCACCCGCCGCCCTTTCCCGCGTTTCAACAATATCGTGATTGCTGAAAACGGAGCCTACAACGATTACAACAGCCTGCAACTTACCGCAGCCAAGCGCTTCTCAAAAGGCTTGCAATTCACCAGCACCTACACGCTGGCGCGCGATCTGAGCGAAGTGGATGATACGGGGAATGCCGACCTCAATACGGCCATTGAAAACGCTTATGACCGACGCAGGGATCGTGGCGATGTAAGCGCCGTGCCGCGCCAACAATGGATGAATCAGGTGCTCTACGAATTGCCACTGGGCAAGAACAAATTCCTCAAAGGTTGGCAGACCAACTTCCTGGTGAATTTCCAAAGCGGAACCTTCGTCAACCCACAGTGGGCGGGAGCCGATCCGGCAGGCATCGGCGCAGCAGCCGTCCGCCCGGATTTGAATAGCGCATTGAATTACCCTGGCACGCTTACGCAATGGTACGACCGCTCCGCCTTCACCGTGCCGACTGCCGGAACCTTCGGCAGCGCCAAACGCAACACGCTAGTCACGCCGGGTTACGCGCTGATGAACTTCGGTATCGCCAAGTCAACTACGTTCGAACGCTTCGGCACTATCCAACTTTCAGCAACATTCCTGAACGCCCTGAACCACCTGAATTACGGTTCGCCCAATGCGACGGTAAACAACGTGAACGGCGGCGTCATCACGTCCAGCCACGCGTTCCTGTCAGCCGGCAGCGCCCGCACCGGCCAGCTCGGATTGCGCTGGATGTTCTAACTTCCACTCCGAGTTGAGGGATAAGCTTAAATAACAAACCATTTAATTGCAGTGATTTACGGACACAGCAGGCTCATTTTGCCTCTGCCCTTAAATAAGAATCAGGCCCAGGAGGGGAGATAGCGCGCATATTTCCGAGAACCGCCAACAGCTTCGTCGGCTTTAACCAACCCAGATTCGATTGCCGCCGCGATAGTCTGCGAAACGATTGCGCTCTTACCTTCTGCGAGCCTAAACCGTTCACGAAGTGTCTGATTCGTCATTCGCTCCGACATAACCCATTTAAGTGCACAGTGCTGATAGCACGCGCGCACCCGATCATCACGATCCATACCTTCGAACTTCCTGGGACCGTAGATAACAACGAGCGTTCGCGAGCTAGATATCCTGAAGTCCGGAGCCGGCAACTGGAACAACTCAGCGGTTTGAATCACTCGATCAATCCCGCTGCTCTTCTCTTCACAAATCCCCATACGTCGCATCAAACTTGCCAACCGTTCGTTTCGAGACTGGTATCCATCAATGAATCTCTCGATGGGTACGATCGGCTCTCCGGGGTTTGAAATCTCAAGCCGGTTCGAATAGATCTCGATCATCACTGAGGCCCCGCTCATATTCAGATCCTGATGAATGAGTGCATTTGCCACTAGCTCACGAATTGCAACTTCTGGTACCAATTTGACCTCGGCGCGTATCGCATCTTTGATTACCTCGTTCTGAGGAAGTTGCGCCATCACGAATCGAATCAGCCCCTGGAACCCGACAGCATAGCCCTTAACACCGACTTGGTCGAGGCGCGTCTCCAATTTCGTAGTTCCAGTGTAAACGACTACGCGTGGCGCTTTTCTCGCCAACTCGGAGAAGTCTTCGAGGCGTTTTGCTAAAAGCAGAGCCCCCCATCCGGCGAATCGAATATAGATCGTTGATTTTGTCAATCAATCGCTCACGTTCTAGCCGCTCTATAACTCCGCCCCGATCAGTCGGATAAGGTAGTTTTAGAAGTTCGAAAAATGTCTGAGTGTCCAAGAGTTCAATAATCTCTTGCTGACCCAAACCGGTTTTTGTGTGTTCTTCGTTCCAGTCAGGCTTCCCTTCCGCGAAAATTCTCCGAAGCTGATCTTCACTCATGGGTACCAAGGCCTCTCCAGAGCGCATTAAGTAGGCCCCGTCCAAGTGGTAGGCGGTTCCCTTTAGACGTGATGGAATGTCGAAGACGACCACTCTTCCGTTCGGGTGTTGAACCTCCTCAATATCGACTCTGAAGCCAAGGGTCCCGAACAATTTCTGGGCTTGGTGTGTGACGTTCATGCAGGCTCTTGTTCCAACAATCTGCCGCGGAAGTGGAACTAAGGGCCGTTTACGTTCCAGCCAACACTACTTCAAAATGCCCACAACTTCAAAACAGTCCTTCACGCTCAAATCAATATTAGGCTCCATATCGCTTGAGATGCTTTCGACACTGCCGTAGATGCAAAGCTATACTAGGTTTTTAACGCTCTTCCTCCGCGTTGAGAGGAGGGTTTTGGAACCGCTCCGAATGCCCATACTCGCCGCCCTTCATCATAAGACCACATATCGTTACGACCGCCTGGTGACGCTTTCTCCGCAGGTGATTCGCCTACGCCCCGCGCCTCATTGCCGCACGCCCATCCTTTCGTACTCGCTCAAAATCGAACCGCGCGCCCATTTCCTGAATTGGCAGCAAGACCCTCAAGGCAATTACTTGGCGCGCGCCGTGTTCACCGAACAGACCAAGGAATTTTCCGTCGAAGTGGATCTGGTGGCGGAGATGACCGTCATTAACCCCTTCGATTTTTTCCTGGAACCCTTCGCTGAACAATTCCCGTTTCGCTATCCCGAAGATCTGGCCAAGGAACTGCTTCCGTTTCTTGAAAATATCCCGGCAGGCGAACACTTCGACCGGATGCTGGCCTCGGTCGACCTCACCTCGCGGCGCACGGGCGATTTCCTGGTGGACCTCAACCAGCGCCTTTACACAACACTCCGTTATGTCATCCGAATGGAGCCCGGCGTACAGACGCCTGAAGAAACACTTTCTCTGAGTAGTGGCTCCTGCCGCGATTCGGCCTGGCTGTTGGTTCAACTGCTGCGGCGGCTGGGGCTTGCCGCGCGCTTCGTTTCCGGATATCTGATCCAGTTGCAACCGGACATCAAACCCGTGGATGGCCCGCAAGGACCCACGCATGATTTTACGGACCTGCACGCATGGGCTGAAGTTTACTTGCCCGGGGCCGGTTGGGTTGGTCTTGATCCAACCTCGGGGTTGTTCGCCGGCGAGGGGCACATCCCCGTGGCCGCCACGCCTTTCCCTTCCACAGCGGCGCCGATTTCCGGCTTGGTGGGTCCATGCACCGTAACATTCGATCATCAAATGTACGTGTCCCGCGTGCAGCAAGAACCGCGCGTCACCAAGCCTTACAATGACCTGCAGTGGGCCGGCGTTCTGGAGCTCGGCGACCGGGTAGATGCCCAAATGGATGCCGACGGCGTTGCGCTAACCATGGGTGGCGAACCAACCTTCATTTCCATCGACAATATGGAAGGCGAAGAGTGGAATAACGAAGCGATCGGTCCGGAAAAGCGCATGCTAGCCGAGAGCCTATTGGACAAGCTGCGCGAACGCTATGCGCCACATGGGCTGCTGCATTTTGGCTCCGGCAAATGGTACCCCGGCGAGCAGCTGCCGCGTTGGGCGCTGGCTTGTTACTGGCGCAAGGATGGCTTGCCGCTTTGGAATGATCGCACCTTGATCGCCAGTACAAAGACGGATTACGGCTTCGGCCCGACGCAGGCCATGCAGTTCATGCGCACGCTCGCCACGCGACTCGGCATTGATCCTACTTACGCGCAGTCGGCTTTCGAGGATCCTGTTTACTATCTGCATCGCGAAAGCGAACTGCCGGTGAACGTCGACTCGCTTGATAGCAAACTAGAGGATCCCATTGAGCGTGAGCGGATTCGCCGCGTCTTTGCAAGGGGCCTCAGTACACCTTCCGGCTTCGTTTTGCCATTGAAACGTGAAGGCGGCAAGGGCGGCCCGGAATGGCAAACCGGATTGTGGCTGCTACGCTCGCAACACTTGATTCTGATCCCTGGCGATTCGCCCGTCGGCTTGCGTTTGCCGCTGCCCAGCCTTCCTTGGGCCGCCCAAGGCGAAGGCCAAACCATCACGCAGCGCGACCCGATGAGTCCTCGCGGCCAGTTGACTCCTCCGCGCCGCCAGCCCGCCGCGCCCCCGCGCATGCAACTGAACACCGGCGGCGCGCATGATAAAAAGCCCGAGCTTGGCGAGTCCGCCAAATGGGTGGTGCGCACGGCATTGTGCGTTGAACCGCGCGATGGCCGCCTGTATGTTTTCATGCCGCCGCTTGAGGCCGCGGAGGATTACCTGGACTTGGTCGCGGAAATTGAAGCCACGGCAGCCGAGCTCAACATGCCAGTGATTTTGGAAGGTTATCCGCCGCCGTTCGATCCGCGCATTGAGCAGGTGAAGGTTACGCCAGACCCAGGCGTGATTGAAGTGAACGTGCAACCCGCGGGCAGTTGGCGGGAACTGGTGAACAACACTATGTCGCTTTACGCGGACGCCCGGCTTTGCCGCTTGGGTTCGGAAAAATTCATGGTGGATGGGCGGCATACCGGCACCTGCGGCGGGAATCATATTGTGATGGGCGGCGCCACGCCCGAAGCTTCGCCCTTTCTGCGGCGGCCCGATCTGTTGCGGAGCATGCTCGGCTATTGGCTCAATCATCCGTCGTTGTCCTATCTGTTTTCTGGCCTGTTCATCGGACCCACGAGCCAAGCCCCGCGAATCGACGAGACCCGCGCCGATAGCCTCTACGAGTTGGAAATCGCATTCAACCAAGTTCCTGAGGCGGGCAAAGGCGATTGTCCGCCGTGGCTGGTAGACCGCATCTTTCGCCACTTATTAGTGGATGTAACCGGCAACACGCATCGCGCCGAGTTCTGCATCGACAAGCTCTATTCACCAGACTCCGCATCCGGCCGCCTTGGGCTGCTGGAATTGCGTGGCTTTGAAATGCCCCCAGGTCCGGAGATGAGCCTGACGCAACAGTTGTTGACTCGCGCGTTGATCGCCTGGTTCTGGCGGGAGCCGTACCGCACTCGTCCCATAGCTTGGGGCACACGGTTGCATGATCAATTCATGTTGCATCACTTTATTGAACAGGATTTGAACGATGTGTTGGCGGATCTTGGCCGGGCTGGATTCTATTTCGACCCGGCCTGGTATGCATCGCAATTCCAATTCCGTTACCCGCGCATCGGCCAGGTGAACTACTTGGGCATTGGCATGGAATTGCGGCAAGCTGCCGAACCCTGGTATGTGCTGGGCGAAGAACCAGGCGGCGGAGGTATGGCGCGTTATGTCGATTCGTCGGTGGAGCGGGTTGAAGTGAAAGTGTCGGGCCTTAACGGGGATCGATACGTGATCGCTTGTAACGGCCGACGAGTGCCGCTGCATTCCACCGGCAAGCATGGCGAATGGGTGGCTGGAGTACGATACCGCGCCTGGCAGCCGCCATCGTGCCTACACCCGACAATCCCTGTTCATGCGCCGCTGATTTTCGATTTGGTGGACACGTGGGGTGGCCGATCCGTAGGCGGATGTACGTATCATGTGTCTCATCCCGGTGGCCGTCACTATACGACGTTCCCCGTGAATGCGAATGAAGCGGAGGCGCGCCGCGCGGCGAGGTTCCAATCTTTTGGACATACTCCGGGGCCGATGAATCCGGCGTGGGAGCCAACGGATGCGCGGTTCCCCATGACGCTGGATTTGCGGAAAGCTGTTGTGTGCTTCTAGCCCCCGATGAAAATCGGGGGATTCTTCCGAACCCAGGCCGCGCGGTTGGGGCTCCGAACAATCCCCCGATTGCGAAGCCAAGCAACCCGTGGTGCGGTGGATTTGGCCTCAAGATACGTTTTACTTGCCCTCACCGCGACCAATGAAACCGGGCTTTTTATTTTTTCTGGGCTTCTGCCATCGGGGGCTAGACAGAGTGCCCGTGAGTTAGGATAGCAGCGCTAATCACGCTAGAAAACCTAAGGGAACAGTGTTGGAATTAAGGCGCGGGATTAAAGGCCGAGGAGATGAGAAATTTCTGTCCCGGGGCCGCCAACGGCTCGACTCTTTCCTTTTCACCGAACCACGCCACCGATTCATATTCCCCACCGCGCGGATCGCGGTGGACACCCAAGCGGCGTCCATTTATGTCGAACACCCAGTACTCCGTAATTCCCGCACGGGCGTAAAGGGCAGCTTTAATCTTCTTATCAAATTGGAGCGTTGTATCGGAGACTTCGATCACCAGGCTCAGTTCGCCGGGGCTTCGTTTAGGTGTGGTGAATTCAGAAGCCGGCCGCTTGAAGACAACCAAATCCGGCTCAGGCTCGCTGGTGGGATTATCTTCCGGAGATACATTGATTGGCGCTTCCTGGGCAACGAATAGGGGGCCGAAAACCTGAGCCAACCAAGCTTGCAGAATAATCAAGGCATAAGTGTGCGTCCAATTCTTCGGCATTTTCTCAATTAAGTCTCCGTCTATGAGTTCGTGCCGTTGATAATCCAACTGGCCAGCCATTTGGAGCACGGCACAATCACCCCGCGTGAGGCGTTTGCGGGGTGGAGTAAACGGATGAGCTTCCTTGATTGCTGTTAGCATACTTTGCTCTCAAGCATCATCATAGCAACACTGCTTCTCAATGTTCAGTGTCCTCAAGCGCCGCTATACACACCATGATCAAACTTCCGGTTCTGCTTTGCTTCTTCCCTTTACTCGCTAGCGCTCAAACACATTAGGTTGCCACCGGTCGGCGAGCCCTGCTCCGCCGATGACCACTGAGGCCGAAATGCGCACCGCCAAACTACTGTTCGAAAATCAGACGCTTCGTAGGATCGCCCACACGAGCATCGGCGGATCCGGCCAATTTGGGCTACGATGTTGCTCCTAAAGAGATACCGTCATGACCCACAGTTCCGTTGTCCGTGCCGGCATCGACGAACGGACCAAAAGACGGGCCGCCGCCGCTTTGAAGAAAATCGGCCTTACCGTGTCCGATGCTTTCCGCTTGCTAATGGTGCGCGTTGCGGCAGAAAAAACCCTGCCCTTCGAGCCGCTGACCCGAACGCCGAAACGATTGCCGCCATGAAAGCCGCTCGCCGTGGCAACCTCGTCAAGGCCGGAAAGCCCAAAGACTTGCTTCGCAGCCTCAATGCGGGAGATTAAATACACCATTCGTTTTAAGCGAGACTACCGCCGCGAAAAATCCGGTCAGCACGGCAAGAAACTCGACGCGCTGCTTATGGAAGCCGTGAACCTGCTCGCCCTCGACACGCCTCTGCCCCGCCGGAACTTTGACCATCCTTTATCCGGCGAATGGAGCGATCATCGCGACTGTCACATCAGGCCCGATCTTTCCTGGTCTATCGCAAACCCGGTGCGCTTGGACTCACACAGCGAACTCGGTTTCTGAAATAGATGGCGTGTCTAAATGGGTAGGCTTCGGGACACGAACTGCCGTTACTTCCTTCCCTACCTGTGCTAAGGATTACGATGAAAGAGAGGCGGACAGCATGGCAGATAACGAAATCGACTGGACAGACTGCGAACTGGTGGAACGGGTTCCCGGCAAAGTGTCGGGACAGCCGATAGTCCGGGGTACGCGAATTATGCCGGGGCCGGTTGTACGCAGCTTTGATCGAGGCGAGAGCATTGAAGATATCCGCGAGGGATGGCCGTCCCTTTCGGTCGATCAAATTAAGGGCCTCGTGGCGTTTGCTCATGCGCAGCGCGGCCAGCTTGTCCCGTGAAAGTGCTGCTCGACGAAAACCTTGACCATCGCTTGCGCAAGCTTCCCGGTGCGCATGACGTGTTCACGGTCGATTACATGGGCTGGGCAGGACTTAAGAACGGCGAGCTTTTGGGTGTCGCGGAAGCTGAGGGCTTTGAGGTCTTTTTAACCGGCGATAAGAACCTTTCCTATCAGCAGAACCTTGCCGGGCGGCGTATGGCCATCGTGACGCTTTCCGCCATTGACCTCGATATTCTAAGGCCCAGCCTTTCGCTGATTGTCGCAGCGATTGACAGCGCCGCGCCGGGCGCGTTTCTCATGGTTGAATGCGGCAGCATCGGACGGCAGGAGTTTTGATGTAATGCACTGTGTTCACTTTGTTTGTGCGACTTCCCGCCGAGCAGAATGGTTCCCTTTTGTCCGGTCCGTTGCGGCTGCGGCTTCTAGATGTCTTTTTTGCGCTTCATGATATGCCTTCGTCTGTTCTTCAAATTGCTTCTTTCGAGAAGCGATGAACCGCTCCTCCTGCGCCGACTCTGGAACCGACCCCAACCCCTCGCACGTTGGGCAGTCGCAAGCGGTGGCGCTTTGCAAGGTCAACGTTTGCCACCATGATCGTGGCGGTTCAATTCGCCTCGAGCCGCTGCATCTGGGACACGCTTTCATCCTGATAGCAGGATTATAATACTCGGCGGCTTAGGTACGGTTGGCGACGCAGCCACTGACATTACTTATGTCTGCCCGTTGCTTCGGCTAAGTTCCATAAAGGGTCGTTTGCGCAATGCATAAATGGTGGGCGATAGGCCTCTGTTGGTACGACCGGCGAGCCCAGTACTAGTCTTCTATCGACATTGCCGTTTATCGTGATCTAGCTACGACCCTACAGTTTTGGGGCCACCCGCCGCGCTCTCGCCGTGCCAACTCGAGTTGCGTGTGGGGGGTGTGGATGTCTCACGGTAACACATCTACTTTGGATAGCGAGCCCCTTCTTGTCGTCGCAGTTTGGAGCCAATAGCCTCGGCGATAATTGCCGTGACGAAGCTATTAATGCTCACTCCCTCGCGCTCCGCTTGCTTGGTCAATTTCGAGTACAGTGTGCGGGGCAGACGCTGGCGCCACTGAGCGGCTGCAACCTCAGGTTTGGGAACCTTGCGCCCGGACTCTCTGAAAACGTCAATACAATCGCGCAATGCCTCCCGGCCGTTGGCAATTGCCTCTTCGATCGTTTCGCCATCGGACATACAGCCGGGAATGTCGGAGTACTCCACCAGATAGCCACCGCCTTCTTCCTTCGAAAGCGGGCGCACGGTGAACTGATAAGCGTCAGGATTTAGCTTCGTCTTGGCTTTCACTTTGCTTCACCTCGATTGCCGCGTCGACCAGGGCAAGGAACTGCTTGATGTAAACGGGCTTGATGGGCCGCTTCGACGGCACAGATACGATCTCACGCACACCTGGCGCGCTGAAAATCACGTGGCTTCCACCGCGGCCAGGCCGACGCCACTCCACATGGTTTTCGTTGGCAACCGATAGCAATTCTTCGATACGCCAGCCCGTCTGAACCAAGCGCAGTTTCGATAGCGTCTTTTGGGCGGAGGCCACACGATTTATGGTACCGCATCCGGTATCGTCCTGCCAGAACTATCGACCTGCGTCGAGCAGGTCGCGCCTTGTCGCGCAGGGTTTAGTTTTACAGTACGTCGCTTCCGTCGGTACCGCCAGCAATACTTCGAGTGTCACAAAGGGTCCTGTGTGACACACGCCTTCAATGGGGGAGCACCACTCAGACGAACACGGTGGTTCAGCCAGCCGATGGAAGAACAGCCGTTCCGGCCAGTTGAGCATTTGCTCAGGTCTTTTATCGAATCCTGACCAAGGCCTGCAAGCAGGTCATTGTCACCGATTGCCCCCAAGGAGTACGATGAATTCATGAAGTGGCTATGCTGGATTCTTCCTTGGGCCTGCCTGTTCGGTCCTGGACTTCACGCGCAAGTCGAGCAGTTAGCCACCTCCGATGATGGGCGAACTCTTCTCGTTCCAAAATGCAGGCATTAAATACGGCTATGCTCGCGCCTCGACAGACGATCAAAACTCTGCCATGCAACTGACCGCATTGAAGCGGCCGGGTGCTAGACGATTTTCAAAGACGAAGGCATATTCGGCGCGACGACAAAGCGCCCAGCGTTGACGCGTTGCCTGAAGGCCTGCAGGACGACACTGCAGGACGGCGACACGCTCATTGTGTGGAAGCTTGATAGATTAGGCCGCAGCCTTGCGCTACCCTAAAAGGTTTATCCCGGCGCACTTGCGGATCTGCGTCAACTCGCGGGCGGTGAAGCCGTCGTTCTTCGCCAATGTAACCGGCTTCAACCAAAACTTACACAAGCGATCCTCACGTTGGACGTGGACGTGGCGCGGTTCATTGCAATTGAAGCTGTTGAAATAGAATCGGAACGGACCCTCGATATTCTTGACGGTCGGCATCGGTCACACTTTGTTGAAGGCGTTCAATGGACGCCAGAATATCATACCGGTCCAGCAGCGGGCCGGGGCGAGACGTATAGGGTTATTTCACGATTGTACCGAGTGGAAGCGGCAGGGCTGATTTACGAAGAGACCCGGTGATGAGGGCGCGGTTGGATTCAATGGTTAGTTGCTATACTCACAAACAAAAGCATTCATGAAACTCAGGCACACTTTCCTTGCGTTGACCCTTGGCCTATCCGTCAACGCCCAGCACAGCACCGTTCAACAGCAGCCGCACTGGGTCGCCACCTGGACGGCAAGCCCGGCGCCACCCATGGCAACCGAGGCCGAAATGCGCGCGGCCAAACTGTTGTTCCAAAATCAAACACTGCGGATGTTCGCTCACACAAGCATCGGCGGCGGGAAGGTGCGGGTCCGCTTATCAAACGTCTTCGGCAAGGAAAGCTTACAAATTGACGAGGCCCATGTGGCCTTGCGTGACAAAAGCCCGAACATTACGAAGAACACCGATAGCGTTCTTACTTTCTCCGGACGCAAAGCGATTTCCATTCCGCCGAACGCTGTTTTGATCAGTGATCCTGTAACGATGAAAGTCCCGGCCGATGGCGATCTTGCTATCAGCATTTACCTTAAAGAGCCAACGGCGGCAGCGGGGATTCACTATGCCGCCAATGCAACAAGCTTTGTTGGGGAAGCCAATCAGGCAGGCTCCGCGTCGTTTATTCAAACGACAACCGTTGCCTCTTGGGCGTTCCTTTCGGGTATTGACGTGGCGGCTCCGGCGGCTGCCTCTACGATAGTTGCATTCGGGGATTCCATAACCGACGGGTCGCGCTCCACACCCGACGCCAACCGGCGCTGGCCAAATATTCTGGCCCAACGGCTGCGGAAGGCCGGCTACAGCAACCTTGCAGTGATCGACGCCGGCATCGGTGGAAACCGTATCTTGCACGATCCCGGCACGGCGGCCAACATGCGGTTCGGCGTCAACGCGCTGGCCCGTTTCGACCGCGATGTGTTGGCGCAACCTGGCGCAAAGTACGTGATCATTCTGGAAGGCATCAACGATATTGGACATCCCGGCAGCCAATCAGCCTCGCCATCGGAAGCCGTGACCGCCGAGGATGTGATCGCCGGCTTGCAGCAGTTGGCTGGGCGGGCGCATGAGATGGGTTTGCAAGTGATTGGAGCGACGCTCACGCCTTTCGCGGGATGCCCATTTCCTGGCTACTACTCGCGCGAAAAAGACGCTGTGCGCGCGGCGGTGAATCAATGGGTGCGCACCACGGACATCTATGATGGCTACATCGATTTTGATAAGGCCATGCGCGATCCGGCGAACCCCGATCAAATGCTGGCGGCTTACGACGGGGGCGATCACCTGCATCCGGGAGACGCCGGTTACAAAGCGATGGCCGAGGCGATCAACTTAAAGATATTTCGAGCGGCGAAAAAATCAAGCAAGAAGTGACCGGGGATACAGGTTACTTGGCGATTTCGCGGATGCGGATGTTGCGGAACATGACGATGGAAAACTGATCGTGTAACTGCAAGCCGATGGGACCTGTTTTCGGCCGAAGCGGGTCGCC
>JAYVXT010000645.1:0-4119 GCA_043785065.1 Bryobacterales bacterium
AAGGGAAGATTATCTGAGGAAATTCGTGCGACTCACGGAGGGAATTATAGTGGAGCACGAGTCACAGCGATTTCTGGAAACAGTGGAAAGACTTCCGGATTTACGCGGAGAAGAAGTACACCGCCTGAATGTGGCTTTGCCAAATCAACTCTTAATTTCAGGGAAGCCAGGTATTTTTTAATTGTCGTCGAAAAATTAATGGCCGCCCCCCTTAGCCATAGCTTTGGTTTTGACCGCTATCTTGGGTGAAGTGTTGCGCACAAATATAAAAACCGAAAATGCGGCTTCAATCACTGCGCGACTGGATCGCCTCCCCGCTACGCGATACCTCTGGCGGCTGGTGCTGTTGCTATCACTCGGTGGTTGCTTTGAATTTTATGATTTGTTCCTTACCGCGTATATCGGGCCCGGACTGGTACGCGCCGGAATTTTTTCTAGCACATCCAGCTCTTTGTTCGCCCTCAACGGACTGTCGACTTTTGTTGCTGCGACTTTCACAGGGCTGTTCATTGGCACAATGATCTTCGGTTTTGCCGCGGACCGTTTCGGGAGGCGACTCATTTTCACGTGTTCGTTGTTGTGGTACACGGCCGCCACCGCTCTCATGGCGTTTCAAGTAACAGCTCCGAACATCATTTTTTGGCGACTGATCGCGGGTGTCGGCATCGGGGTGGAGTTGGTAACCATAGACACCTACATTGCGGAGCTCATGCCAAAGCAGCTGCGGGGACGCGCCTTCGCCATAAATCAGGCCGTGCAGTTCTCCATTGTCCCCGTCGTCGCATGCTTGGCGTGGCTATTAGTGCCCCGACAACCATTCGGTTTTGACGGTTGGCGCTGGGTGGTGCTTATCGGGGCGAGCAGCGCTATTTTTGTTTGGTTCATCCGTCGTGGTATCCCAGAGAGTCCGAGATGGCTGATAACCCAAGGCCGATTAACCGAGGCCGAGCGTCTCGCCACCATGATGGAAGAGCGCGTGAGAGCCGAATGGGGCAAGCCGCTCCCGCCGGTGGTGTCAACTGACGACGGCCACCAGGAGCGCGGAAGCTTCGCTGACATCCTTCGCGCCCCGTATCGTGGTCGTACAGTAATGCTGGTAGTGTTCAACTTTTTTCAGACGATTGGTTACTATGGTTTTGCTTCATGGGTGCCCACGCTGATCATCGCCAGCGGCGTCACAACCACGGCCAGCCTGCGATACTCGTTCATTATTGCGATTGCTTCGCCGTTTGCACCCTTACTCGGCGTAACCTTCGCTGATGCCTTCGAAAGGAAGTGGCAGATTGTTGCCAGCGCGATAAGCATCGCTCTGTTTGGGTTGTTATTTGCGGCGCAGAAAAATCCTGTCTGGCTCATCGCATGTGGAGTGATGCTTACGTGTTCCAATAACTGGATGTCGCTCGCGTTCCATGCATATCAGGCCGAACTTTTTCCGACCAGGATTCGCGCGCAAGCGGTGGGATTTGTTTACTCGTGGAGCCGGTTGAGCGCAATATTTACAAGCTTTTTGATTGGTTTTTTCCTTCATGACTTTGGCACGCTTGGAGTTTTTTCCTTTATCGCGGCTTCAATGCTGGTGGTGGGTTGCTCCATTGGCATATTCGGACCGCCCACTCGCGGCCGGGCCCTGGAAGATATCGCCCGCTAAAAAGATAAATATTCGTTAATGTTTTCGTTATCTAGCCTTGGAAAAACCTTTATATATATTTCACCAAAACATTGCTATCGAATCGCATTTGCCTTAAATTCAGGTGCAGTGGGGTTGTGTTCGTTAATGGTCGTTTATTGTTCAAACAAAATAATTTGAAGAAGGGCGATGCTTCGTTCGCGTCGAGTTACGAAGGCTTGCGTTTACGGTTTTGGATCGGGCCGCGTTCCGTTCCGGATTTTAATTCCGGTAATAAGGAACTGTGACGATCCAAAAGTTTCCAAGCTTGCAAGCCGTGAAAATTTAAGGGGGGCGAATGTTAGGTATAAAAGTCAGCAGGCTGGCCGGTGGGATTTCCATTGGCCTGTTGTTAATACTCATATCCGTTTTACCGGTGCACGCGCAACTCGCGAGCGCCAATTTATCGGGTGTCGTTTCAGATGAATCTGGTGCGGCGGTTGCCGGTGCGCAAGTAGCGATCAAGAACCTCGCAAACGGTGACGTACGTGAAGTCAGTACGAACGCCGACGGCCTGTATTCCGCTCCAAACCTTGCTCCATCCACGTACGATGTAACCGTTACCGCAAATGGATTTGGAACGGTGAACCAGAAGGGCTTGGTCCTGAACGTGGGCGGCCATGTCGCTCTCGATTTTAAAGTGAAGGTCGGGCAGCTTACGCAAGAAGTACAAGTAGAAGCCGCAGCGACGGCCGTGGAAACTTCGACCTCCGCCGTCAGTGCCACCGTCGAACAACGAACGGTTGTAGAACTCCCGCTGAACGGACGGGACTGGACACAGCTGGCCACCCTGCAGCCCGGTATCATCAGCGTGCGCGCGCAAGCTTCCAACTCCAGTACCGCCAATCGCGGGAATCGCGGATTCGGCAACCAGCTTTCCGACAGCGGACATCGCCCCAACGAGAACACCTATCGCATCGATGGAATTAATATCAATGACTACTCCAACGGTTCGCCGGGCAGCGTTCTGGGAGCCAGCTTGGGTGTCGACGCGATTCAGGAATTCAACGTGGTTACCACAAACTATACGGCGGAATACGGACGCACCTCCGGCGCGGTGCTGAACGCGATTACCAAGTCAGGCACCAACGACGTGCATGGCTCCGCGTATCTGTTTGACCGGGACAAAATTTTTGACGCCAAGCCGTTTTTTGCCCCGGTCAAAGGGCCATTTCGGCGCGTTCAGTTCGGCGGTTCCGCAGGAGCGCCGATCGTCAAGGACAAAACGTTTATTTTTGGTGATTACGAAGGGGTTCGCCAGACAAAAAGCACGTCTAGCAATGTTACCGTACCGTCCGCAAATGCCCGTCAAGGCATCCTGACCACCGGAAATGTTGTAGTCGATCCCAATATCGCCAAATTACTTGCGTTATATCCCCTTCCGGCAAATGCCAGCAACACCGGAGACATCGTGGGTTATGGCACCTCCGGTCAACAGACCATTGTGGAAGACTATTTCACCATTCGTGCGGACCACAAAATTTCTGACAAGGACAGTATTAATGGCAGCTACTTCTTTGACAAGGCTCCGCAAAGTCTTCCGGACGCGCTGAACAATGTCGTTCACCAGGTATTCACAAAGCGGCAGATGCTGGGCGTCACGGAAAGTCATATTTTCAGCCCGGCATTGGCTAACATCGCCAGGATCGGTTTCAATCGTGTCGTAGGTTTGGTGAACAACCCGGTGAAGGCCATCAATCCAGCCGCGTCAGATCCGTCACTGGGTGTTAGCGCCGGTTTGTTCGCGCCTCTCGTCAGGGTGGCCGGTCTCACCCCTGCCGGTGGGTTGGGTAACCTATCTCTCTTTAATCACCATTACAACTCTTATCAGGCTTATGACGACGTGTTTCTAACCCGCGGAACACACTCCATGAAGTTTGGATTCGCGTATGAACGCATGCAATACAACGTGCTCTCGAAATTGAACCGCAACGGGCGATTTGGCCGGTACACCAGCCTGGCAAACTTCCTAACCAACCAGCCTACAATCGTTGCACTTCTGGACCCTAGCGTACAAAAGGAAGTAGGCAGCCGCGATAGTCTGTTCGGAGGCTATTTTCAAGACGATTGGCGGGTGAAATCGAATCTGACGCTAAACCTTGGACTCCGCTATGAAATGCTGACGCTTCCGACCGAAGCCCACAATGGATTCGGTGTTCTAAACCAGTTAAACGCCCCTGCGGTCCCCGGCGGGTGTCCGTTTGATATCAGCCCGACAAACGCACCGGGCTGCACCATACCCGTTCATAACATGTGGCGGACCAATCCTACGACCAAGGATTTTGCGCCGCGAGTTGGCTTCTCTTGGGATCCTTTCAAGAATGGGAAGACTGCGCTTCGTGCCGGGATCGGAATGTTCGACATCCTGCCGCTACCGTATGTTTACACCATCGGAGATTCCTTGAGCTTGCCGTTCGCTAAGCAGCTCAGCGGGACCGGAACCTATCACCCCA
>JAYVXT010000646.1:0-12976 GCA_043785065.1 Bryobacterales bacterium
TTACCCTGAAAGGCAGCCCACGTCGCGTAAATGATGAACGCCGTGAATCCGCAAAAAACCAGTGCGGACTCCACCCACCATCTATCGCGCCGCTGCGTAGTTCCAAACTTGCCGTTCTTCCATGTGACGTCCGCGCCTGCCATTCTTGATCGATCCTCCATTGAGTAAGCAACCTAAGATATCGCATTGCTTGTGGAGGGTTCAAGTTTCAGGCCGCATCGGGTGCGCGACATGGAAAGGTAAAATGTGAAAAGCCCAAATGAAAAGCCTAAAATCCTTGCGTACCTGACGCAAGCCAGTGTGCGGTGGGGCGGAACCCCTGTTCCGCGGCTGGCCCCCCTGGCCAGACTGTCAATGCCTCGTAACCTCTTCAGAATCGTGGAGCGCATCTTCATGATAACTTCATCACTTTCAAGTCGCACACCCTCCGCATCGACCTACAATCCGGCATACCAGTCGTAACCCTGATTGGCCCAATAGTCATCAGGGCGCTCGGAAGTGTACGTGATCTTGCCGATGTGCTTCAAATTCTTCACGCCGTACTTCACTGGAATCACCAGCCGCAGCGGAGCGCCATGCGCTAGCGTCAGCGGTTTTCCGTTCATCTCAAAACACAACAGCGTTTGCGGATGCATGGCGCTTGCCGCATCAAGTCCTACGAAGTATTCTTCGTCCGGCGTATCCAGCCGGACGTATGGGGAGCCCGCCGCCGAAAACGCCGGAACATGCTTAGCCGTGAAGTCCCGGAAGCTAACTCCGGCCCATTGAACAACCACCGTCCATCCTTCAATGCAATTCAATTCCGTGATCTGCTCCACGCGGGGCAGCTTCTGAATCTCACTGAGGCTAACTTGTGTTGGCGCGGCTTTGCCATTCCGGACCTCCAACTTCCAGGTTGCGGGATCGAAATCGCCGCCGAGGCCGATGTCGCCGTTCACGCGCGTTTCGGAGTTCA
Organism: Bryobacterales bacterium; assembly: GCA_043785065.1. GTDB lineage: Bacteria > Acidobacteriota > Terriglobia > Bryobacterales > Bryobacteraceae > JANXSF01. The sequence continues at coordinate 956 of JAYVXT010000646.1, forward strand.
CGGCGGACATCGCAAATTCGGGCATGCGGTGAGCATCGCTGAAGAAGCCTTCGGCAATCCGCTCATTAAATCGCAACACGCTTCGGAAAGGTCCGGGCAACCCGTGATCGTGGAAGCGGGAGCGCAACCAACTCCACCCGGTATACCCCGCCATGCCCGCCGCGCCCATTGTCAGGAAAGCGCGACGACCGCGGGCGGCAAGTTGTTCTTCTTCGGTCTTCATGGCTTCTCCCCATCCCGCGGATTGGCGGGCGTGACCAGCTCCAGCGAATAACCGGCTACCATCGAACGGAAGTTATCCCAGCCCGTGCGCAGCACCTGAATAATGTGGACGGCAAAAAATCCTAGAACCGCCATCATCAACCAGAAGTGTTCCCAGCGCGCCATGGGATAGCCCCCAAGCATGCTCGTCAACCACGACAGTTGCGCGGGCTTGTAAATGGCGGCCCCCGTAACCAGGCTTCCGATTCCGATCAACACGATGCTGGTATAGGCGATCTTTTGTGCTCCATTGTATTTTCCTTGTGGCGGCAATTCCTTGCGAAGGTGGAGGTCGTGCAATGTCACCAGCACGGCGTCGCGAATAGAATTACGGTTAGGAAAAACATGCCGCCATTCGCCGGAAATGACAAGGAAGGAAACATAAACCAAGCCATTCAAGGCAAACAGCCACATGAACAGAAAATGGATCGACATGCCCTCTGCCAGACGCTGGGGCAGGTTAAGACCACTGTAAACCCAATCCGGGAAGAAGTGGACCAGGGTTGATTCGCCCCAGCCCACACGGTAAATGTCGTTGGCCCAGTAGATCAGTAATCCGCTCCAGATCATGATGAAAAGGAGCGGAAAGTTCAGCCAGTGGAACCAGCGAATTGCAAGAGGATGTTTTTCTTCGGAGGGCATCCGGTTAGTTCTTCATCTTGTCTTTGTCCATTTTGTCCTTACCCATACCCATTTTATCCTTGCCCATCTTATCCATCTTGTCCATCATCATCATTTTCTTGGACTCGGGCATTTTGTCGAAGGACGCAGCTTTGTCGGCTGAGGACATCTTCTCCATCTTCCCCATCCGGTCGGATGCAGACATTTTGCTCATGTCGTGCCCCGCTCTCTTGCATGCCATCATCTTGTCCGCATCGGACATCTTGTCGAACATGTCCGCCTTGTCTTGTTCGGACATCTTCTTCATCATTTCCATCTTGCTCTTGTTCGACATTTTGCCGGACATCGCGTCTTGGCCAAAAGCCGGAGTCAGTGTCAAACCAGTCACCGAAAGGGCAAGGCCCAGCATAATTGAAAGTTTGTTCGTCATTTTTTCTCTCCTAAGTAGTCTAGTATTCGCGGCACGCATAATTTTTGCGGCCATACATTATCATATTTTCCAGTTCGCCAGCCGCGCCAGGCGGAATATAAACAAGTGGGCTGGGCCTCTGAATCGTTCCATGAGTTATATCCCGAATCGAACTTAAATATTCCCGGATCGGGTTATCAATCTCTCGCGTATGACGGATGCCACTCTTCTGCGCAGTGGTTCAGATTATTTTGGGAACCGGGTCAGCGCTCCACTTTTGACATTGCACACTAGCCGGTAAGCCACCGGCGCATCACCCAAGATTGAGGGAGTCCGGGTTTGTGGGATGCCTGACTTGTAGATGGGAACGGCACGCGCATGGCCCGGGCGAACCGGCTTCTTTGGATATAAAATGCGTCGCAAGGTAAGTCCGGGTAAATGCTTACCGGCGGATTGTGTGGCTGAGCTGGGTAGTTTTCAGGTTTTAAGCCGCGTCGATTGCGATTACTTTGGGCGGCTTTGGATTGGTCACAGCCTGCCATAGAAAACCAAGGCTGTGCAAAACTTCATCAAACTTGAGTGGTAGCGCAACTGCGTGAAATGCCCCAATTGCCTCCAACTGCTCAGGTTCGGGAGGCTCCGACATCGGATGGCAAACAATCAGTCTGGCATTGCCAATCAGCTTTTTCGCCAGCCGTGCATGGGGCATTTCCACCAATAACCCTTGCACCTGCCGTTGGTTCGTTATTTCCCTCAATTCTTCCATCGAAGGAGCTAAAATCAGTTGGATTCTTAATTTTTGTTGCAGCTCAGTCCAGCAGATTCGCTCTTGGCAAAGTTTACCGAACACAACTATATCGACTAGCTTCTCCATGTATAAATAATAAAGCAATTACGTGACCAGAACCTGTTGGCCCTCTGCGTGCACCTTATCGTATAAAGGAAATCATCATGTATCCCTTCAAACGAATCTTGTTCGCCACCGATTTTTCCCCGGCCTCTGAAGCCATTGTTCCCCACGTAAAGGAGATGGTTCGCCACAACCTTGCCTCATTAGTGATCGTTCATGCATTCGATCCGGTCTCGGCGATGTTTACCGACCCCGCCACGCTGATTGAATCTTTCCCGGTCTTCCGCGCAGCCGTTGAAAAACGAATGGAAAAATTTGCTCATGACCACTTTTCCGACCAAGGCAAGGAACTCGTGATCACTGAAGGAGACCCCGCCGAAGTGATTCCCAAAACGATTGAACGGTATGGCACTGATCTGCTGATGATGGCTACTCACGGCGAAGGTAGTTTCCGCCGCATGTTGCTCGGCTCGGTCACTTCAAAAATGTTGCATGACGTTAACTGCGCCGTCTGGACGGGAGTTCATGAAAAACCTAAAGCTCACGCCCCAGTGCTGCCGTATAAGTCGATTGTCTGCGCCGTTTCAAGCGACGATGAAGCCCAGGCGATTTGGAAAGCTGCCGACTCTTTCGCAAATTACTATGGGGCAAAGCTAACGGTGGCCCATTCCGTCGAAATGCCGGCTGTAAGTTGGGATGTCGATCTTTCCCCCATGCGCCAGCAAATGCTCGATATGGCGGGCGACCGTCTGGCTTTGATGAAAAATCAACTCGGGGTAAGCGGAGAAGTTAAGTTATACGAAGGCTCCGTTTCCGTAGGTTTGCAACAAGCCGTTAGCGATGCCGAAGGCGATTTGGTAATCACTGGCCGTGGCCATGCCCAAGGCCATTTCTCGCGCTTCATATCGCATCTTTATGCAATCGTGCGAGATTCACCTTGTCCTGTTTTAAGCATCTAAAGAATTGCTACACTTGTCCTGTTTCCAACTAATTGGAGGGACTAGTGGGATTTTTGTTAGTGCTAACCGCTGCCGTAGCGTTATACGGCCAGCCGCCCAAGAAGCTCCTGTTCCGCAATCCGGCGCTGACGTCGACCCACATTGTATTTGTTCACGCCGGCGCGTCGTGGACCAGTTGAGCGGCGGAAAAGCTGGATACGTCTACTTGCCAAATACCAGCGTCCAAGGGTATGCCAATTTCAATCGCTACTTCTTCGCGCAAGTGGGCAAGCAATCCCTGGTGCTCGACGAGCGTTTCAACAGCGGAGGCTTCGTTGCCGATTACATCATCGACTCTCTACGCAGGCCGCTATTGAACTACTTTGCCACGCGCGCCGGAGAGACATTCAACACACCCATGGGAGGAATCTTCGGGCCCAAGGTAATGGTGGTGAACGAAAAAGCTTTTTCCGGTGGCGATGCCATGCCCTGCCCTGGATCTTTAAGGAATTGAAGATCGGCCAGCTTGTTGGAAAACGCATCGGCGGCGGCTTGATCGGCAACACCGGCTTTGTACCGCAATTGATCGATGGCGGCTCAGTCACCGCCCTAACCTGGCCTTCTACAATCTGCGGGGCCAGTGGGACGTGGAAAACAACGGCGTGCAACCCGGCGTTGAAGTAGAGATGGATCCGGCAATCTGGCGTCAGGGTAGAGACCCGCAACTGGAAAGAGCCGTGGCTGTACTCATGGATGAATTAAAGAAGAACCCAACGCTTGTTTATAGTAAGCCTGAATTCCCAAACCATCACACATTCAAGCCGCCGCCAACCCGCAAAGGAAAGTAGTCTACTGCACCGGACCCTGGTAGAGAAAACTCTCCCCCAGGTAAACTCGCTTAACTTCGGCATCGCGTCCAAGCGATTCCGGCGACCCAGCACGGAAAATTTTCCCGTTATTGATGATGTAAGCCCGGTCGGTAACAGCCAGAGTTTCCCGAACATTGTGATCGGTAATTAAGATCCCAATGCCCGAACGCTTCAAGTCGAACACGATCCGTTGCAGTTCCAAAACTTGAATCGGATCGATGCCCGAAAACGGTTCGTCGAGCAAAAGAAAATCCGGCTCAATCACCAGCGACCTGGCAATTTCCACGCGCCGCCTCTCGCCGCCCGACAACATATAGCCTTTACTCTGACGCACCGTGTCCAGCCCCAATTGGTCAATCAATTGACTCATCCGCGCATGCCGTTGTTGATCCTTCATTGGAAGCGTTTCCAAAATCGCCATCAGGTTTTCTTCCACTGTTAGCTTGCGAAATACGCTAGGCTCTTGCGGCAAATAGGAGATGCCACGCCTCGCCCTCTGGTACATGGCTTGTGTGGTGATGTCAATGTCGTCCAGTAATACTTGCCCCGAATCGGGCGTCACCAAACCCACAATCATATAGAAGGATGTGGTCTTACCCGCCCCATTGGGGCCAAGCAACCCGACCACTTCTCCCTGGTGCACCTTGATTGAAACATTATCGACCACTTTCCGTCCCCGGTAAGTCTTCGATATCTCGCGCGTCTCCAGTGTTTTCATCGGCTTCCTTTCGAAGCTATCATCAATTGCCGCCAGACTCTAGTCCTTAGCCGCGAATCTTTAGAAGACACAGGAAAATTGCTATCCCCGATATCATTCCGGTAATCCAACCAGGGACCTGGGCTGGACCATTCCAAATTGATTTCGCACGCCCCATTACAACCCGGCTTGATCGTCGTAAAGTCCAGCGCATCGCGGACAATCGGGACCCGTCTGCCACCAACGGAGGCTCGCCAGCCTGGTACGCTCGAAATCTTGACGGTTAAGACTTGTCCGGATTTCAAAATGGCTTCAATGTTCGCCGCATGCGAATTCCTCCAAGTGACATTGGGAGCAACGTTACCCGTACCGGCCACATACCGCTCAAGTTTCAAGTAGAACTGGGGAGAATCAAAAATCTGCACCAACCCAGACGCCTTGTTTGGGACTTCTTAAATAAATAAGATCGCCCGCCCCTTCATGCAGGACCTTCAACTTACCTTGAATTTTCCTCAATCCCGAACGTCCTTATATCCTCGCTGCTCTTCGGCCCTGGCGCAATCACCGCTCCCACGCCAAAAGCCTTCAGCCAATGGATGGCTCGCTCTCGCTGTTCCGCGCTAACAGCCAAATTCACACAGACGCTAGTCGGCCAGGCATCCCACTGCTGCGTCCTTGATTCTCGAATCAAAAATACATTCAGAAATAACAGCACACAACAATTCATACAATCAATTACGATACACCCTATATTGAATCCACCGCATGAGCACCTATAAGGGAATGTTCCCATGCTTTTTTCGAGGCATCGTATCCGTCTTACCCTCAAGCATCCGCAGCGCTCGAATGATTTTCGGCCGCGTCTCGCGAGGCACAATCACGTCGTCCACAAACCCACGCTCGGCCGCCACAAACGGGCTGGCAAACCGGTCTTTGTATTCCTCGATCCGCTGCGCCCGCATGTTCGCATCTTCCCGGCGATACAAAATATTGACGGCTCCCTCAGCCCCCATCACCGCGATTTCCGCCGTAGGCCAAGCCAAATTGATGTCCGTCCGCAAATGCTTCGACCCCATCACGCAATACGCCCCACCATAGGCCTTGCGCGTAATCACGGTAATCTTCGGCACAGTGGCCTCGGCATAGGCGTAAAGCAGCTTCGCCCCATGCCGAATAATTCCCCCAAACTCCTGATCCGTCCCGGGCAAGAATCCCGGCACATCTTCAAATGTAAGAATCGGGATTTGAAAGGCATCGCAAAACCGAACAAAACGCGCCGCTTTAGTTGATGAGTTAATATCTAAACATCCCGCCAAGAACGCCGGCTGATTCGCCACAATCCCCACCGTCCTTCCATCCATCCTTCCAAAGCCGACAATGATGTTGCGCGCGAAGTGCTCGTGCACTTCCAGAAAATCCCCATCGTCCACAATCATCTGAATCACGTCTTTCATGTCGTAAGGCTGATTCGATTCAAGCGGCACAATCGTATCCAGCGCGGCATCCGTCCGGTTCGGAGAATCTGTCGCCACCCGCCGCGGAGCCTCATCCAAATTGTTCTGCGGCAGGAAACTCATCAGACGCCGTATCTGCCGCAAACAGGCCGCATCGTCTTCGGAAAGAAAGTGCGCCACACCGCTTTTTTCGTTATGGGTCATGCCGCCGCCCAACTCTTCCTTGGTCACATCTTCGTGCGTAACGGTTTTGATCACGTCCGGCCCAGTCACAAACATATAGCTGGTCTTGTCCACCATGAAAACAAAATCAGTGATCGCGGGTGAATATACGGCGCCACCGGCGCATGGCCCCATGATCGCCGAAATCTGCGGCACCACCCCGCTTGCCAAAGTGTTTCGCAAGAAAATGTCGGCATACCCACCGAGCGAAATTACACCTTCCTGAATTCGCGCCCCGCCAGAGTCATTCAGCCCAATCACAGGTGCGCCATTCTTCATCGCCAAATCCATCAGTTTGCAGATTTTCAGCGCGTTGGTTTCGGAAAGCGAACCGCCAAACACGGTAAAGTCCTGCGCAAAAACATAGGCCAGCCGTCCATGAATGTAGCCCCATCCCGTGATGAAACCATCACCGTCCACCACTTGTTCATCCATGCCAAACTCCCGGCACCGATGGCGTACAAGCTTGTCTAACTCCTCGAAGGTTCCTTCATCCAGCAACAGCTCCACACGTTCCCGCGCAGAAAGCTTGCCTTCCTTGTGCTGCCGTTCCCGCCGCTCGGCCCCGCCACCCTCTAAGGCCGCCCTGTGCCGGCGATCCACTTCTTCCATGCGATTCTGAGACATTCAGGATCAGAGTAACACCCCGGAGTTATGCAACCGAAGCTAAAGTCGCGGTCTGCCGATCCAGTTGGGTCAACAGGCGCTGGATAGTCTTAACTTCGCGCTCCTCGAAGTACGGCTCCCCACACTGCGGGCAAACCCACGCAGGTACCGCCTCAAGTGATAAATGATACCCCTTGCGATCCACATGAAATGGCGCGCGCTCCTTCTTCATCTTTCCTTGACAGTGAACACAATTCATTTTCAATCCTCTTTGCTAGACCAGGACCCCACTCGTCTGAATCCGGCAGGTACGCAGTAATTATCGCGAGGAATTCTTTCTTGGGCGAGTCGACAACATGGACCATTCGGCCACCTTCGCCGATGCCAGCCAACAAGCAACTATGGCCACGCACTCCTCAGGCTAATCTTCTATGATTTCCCCTTGCAAGATGACACGCCTCACCTCCTGCACACTAATCATTCGATCAGGGTGGGACATTTGTTTGACGGCATGAGGAAGAAATAGAAGTTTCTTTTTGGCCGCCCTCTTCACCATCTCTAATATAAATATTCGATTGGTCTTTTCTCTCAATTCGCCCTTCGTCGCCAGATCTGGCGGAACTCGGCTCGCCATTCAATTAAGACAGAAATAGCGAGAATCCGCAGCCCAGTGCTAAAGGCTTTGCAGCCACTCCGCCCAAGCGCGATCTTGGCGCCATGGCGTCAGTAAGATTGTAAAGAGCATACATCATGAAACATCAAATTGACTCCTGCGACCTTCACCTTGCGGCCCCTCTGCGCTCCGAGCCATTGGGCTAGACACCCTTCGGGCGGGCATGCAGAGCGAAACTACCTTCAGCCTTACAATCCCTCCGTCTGTTCCAGGCCTGCCCTGCCCTATGCTACAATCGACGCCTTGTGACCGGGACCAAGCGCGTCTGCTTCCTTCTCCGTGTGAAACCCCATCTACTCGACGAATACCGCGAGCGCCACACCCACGTCTGGCCCGAAATGATCGAGGCTCTCCGCCAAACCGGGTGGACTAACTATTCCCTCTTCCTTGCCCCCGACGGCCTCCTTGTCGGCTACCTCGAAACTCAGGATTTCGACGCCGTCCTGCGCGGCATGGCCTCCCAGGAAATCAACCAACGCTGGCAATCCACCATGTCCAAATTCTTCGAAGGCGGAGACACGGCCGCCGCCGATGAACAAATGTGCCCCCTCGAAGAAGTTTTCCACTTAGACTAAATTATGTCGCTCCTCGAAGCTGCCGGAATCTACAAATCCTACGCTGGCGTGCAAGCCCTGAAGAACGTCCGCTTTAGCCTCGCTCCATCCGAAGTCCACGCTCTAATCGGCGAAAATGGGGCCGGTAAATCCACGCTTATCAAGATCATCACCGGAGCCATCCAAGCCGACGCGGGCCGCCTCGCAATTGAAGGTCATACAATCGACCAACCCACGCCCGCCGGAATGAAATCGCACGGCGTGGCCGCTATCTACCAGCAGCCCTCGCTTTTCGGCCACCTCACCGTCGCTGAAAATATTGCCCTCGCCCTCGAATCCCTAAACCCCTTCGCCAAGGTCGATTGGTCCCAACGCCGCACGCAAGCCAAACAACTTCTTGATCGAGTCGGAGCCGCCATCAACCCTGATCAGGACGCCGCCTCTCTCTCCATGCCTCAGCAACAGATGGTGGAAATTGCCAAAGCCATCGGCTGCCAGGCAAAAATCTTCGTCATGGACGAACCCACCGCCTCTCTCTCTGAAAAAGAAGTAGACAACCTGTTCCGCTTTATCGGCGAGCTTCGATCAAAAGGCGCCGGCATCATTTATATCTCTCACCGCCTGGAAGAACTCGCCCGCATCAGCGACCGCGTCTCCGTCCTCCGCGATGGCGAGTTAATTGCCACCAAACAAATGAAAGAGGTTGGCCGGGAAGAACTCGTGCAGCTCATGGTGGGCCGCGAAGTCTCCGCAATCTTCCTGAAACAAAAGGTCACCGCCGGCGAAACTGTCCTACGCCTGCGCGCCATCAACGCCCAAGGCATCGGCCCGATCGATCTTGAAATCCGCGCCGGCGAAATCCTCGGCCTTGCCGGCTTAGTCGGCTCTGGCCGAACCGAACTGGCCAACATCCTCTTCGGACTCACCCCCGCCACATCCGGCAAAATCGAAATCCGAGGAAAGTCGATCACCGTCCAAGCGCCGCAAGACGCCATCAGCGCCGGTATCGGGTACGTGCCAGAAGACCGCCGCCGTCACGGCCTCATTCAGGAAATGTCAGTTGCTGAAAACACAACACTCGCCAAACTCCCCCCGGGCTTCCTAAACTTCGCCCAGGAAGAAAGTACCGCCAAGGAATTCGCCCTCAAACTCGGAACCAAAACACCAACAATGGACACGCCCGTCGCCAACCTCTCCGGAGGCAACCAGCAAAAAGTAGTCCTTAGCCGTTGGCTCTCCACCAAGCCTTCAGTCCTTATCCTCGACGAACCAACGCAAGGCATCGACGTTGGGGCCAAGTCCGAAGTCCACGCCTTGATCAGCGAAATGGCCCGCGAAGGCATGGCCATTCTGATGATCTCCAGTGAACTTCCGGAAATCCTCGGCATGAGCGACCGCATCGCCGTCATGTCCGAAGGCAAGCTCGCCGGAATCTTAAGCCGTGCCGAAGCCACACAAGAATCCATCCTCCGTCTTGCTCTGCCCCTAGAGAGAGGAGCCGCCTAAAATGAAATCCCGGGAATTCGCCGCCGCTTCGGTGCTACTTGTTATTCTGCTGATCTTGCTCTTCGCCGCCCCAAGTTTCTTCGCTCCGGCTAACTTGCTTGACTTGCTGTTGAACTCAGCCCCCGCCATGCTCGTCGCCCTCGGCATGACCCTCGTCATCGTTGCCGGCCAACTCGATATTTCCGTCGGATCCCAATTCGCCATAGCCAGTGTCGCCGCCGGGCTGCTAGCCAAATCCGGCTTGCCAATGCCAATAGCCGGCTTGGCAGTCCTCGCGATTGGGGCGATACTAGGAGCCCTCAATGGCATTCTTGTTACCCGTCTGCGAATTCCGTCCATCGTCGTCACGCTGGCCACAATGATCGCCCTCCGCGACTTCCTCCGCTGGACCACTGAAGGCGCCTGGGTGCAAAATCTTCCTCCCGGTTTTCAATGGGCGGGCTTGGGCCAGCCAATGGGCTCCGCGCTTATCCTCATCAAAACGGTATTCATCGTCTTGCTAACCGCCTGGGCTCTTCGTAACCTTTCCGCCGGCCGTCAACTATTCGCCACGGGATCGAACCCAACGGCCGCAATGCTAGCCGGCATCCCAACCGATCGCATTGTCACCGCCGTCTTCGTTTTGATGGGCGCACTCACCGCCGCGGCCGCCATGCTCAATGCCATCCGCTTCAGCGACGTTCCAGGCAACCCCGGTGCTGGCCTCGAAATGAAAGCAATCGCCGCGGCCGTGGTTGGTGGAGCCTCCATCACCGGTGGCCGCGCTTCTATCCTTGGAACGGTCCTTGGCGTTCTGCTGCTAAGCGTCATCGGAAACGCACTCACCTACCTTGGTATCAATCCCTATTGGGAAAAAGCCGTGCAAGGCATCATCCTATTAGCTGCCGCCGCATCCGAGGCCGCCCGAGCCAAGTCCATCGCAGGAGCCTATGCAACCCGCTAATCGCTCCATCGGAATCCTAGTCGCATTGCTCGCCATTGAAGCTATTGTATTCACATTCACCGGCTCGAATTTCTTAACCCCCTCGAACGCCGCCGAACTCCTCCGCCTCAGCGTCGAACTCGGCTTGCTGGCCGTAGCCATGACCCTGGTCATCGTCACCGGTGGCATCGATCTTTCGGTAGGTTCACTCATGAGCCTCTGCGCCGTCGTCACCGGGGCGTTATGGAACGATGCCAACTGGCCCCTATCCGCCAGCATTGCCGCGGGCATCGCCACTGGCGTCCTCGGAGGAGCCGTCAACGGCTTCGTCATCACACGCTTCCGTCAACTTCCGCTCATTGTCACCCTCGGTACCTTCAGTCTCTTCCGCGGCATGGCCGAAGGCCTCACTGGAGCCGTGAAAAGCTACACTGGCTGGCCTCCGGAATTTCTCGCACTCGGCCAAGGCTTCCTGTTCGGAGCCATCCCCTTCCAAGCCCTGATCTTCATCCCGCTAGTGCTGGCGTTCTGGGTCCTTCTTCACCGCACCGGCCTCGGCCGCGGCCTCCGCGCCATCGGCTACAGCGAACCAGCCGCCCGTTACGCGGGCGTGCCTATTGAATCCCGTCTGATGCTTGTTTATATACTCTCTGGCCTCGCCGCCGGAATCGCGGCAATCATCTACGTTGCCCACATGGGCCAGGCCAAATCCGACGCAGCCACGGGTTACGAACTGATGGCCATCACCGCCGCCGTCCTCGGGGGCACTTCCATCTTCGGAGGCAAAGGCACGGTCCACGGTACGCTGTTAGGCTTGGCGGCCATCGTCGTCCTGCAGAACGGCCTCCGCCTCTCCGCCCAACCAACCGAGTTCGCCGGAATCCTCACTGGCATTTTACTTATCGTAAGCATCGCGCTGGAACAACTAAACCGCCGGTCTAAACAAACTCGTAGCCTCTTTCGCCCGGCTCTTGCCGTCGGGGCCGCCGCCATCGCGGCCGTCCTCGTATTCGCTATCATCCATAAGCCAGCTCAACCAACAGGCCAACGAAGAATCCAAGTCGGCATGCTACCCAAGGAAAAAGGCGACCCCTACTTCATCAGTTGCCGCAAAGGCGCCGAAGAAGCCGCCAAGGAATTAAATATCGACCTCATCTGGGACGGCCCCACCGGCCTCGACCCCGCCAAGCAAAACGAAATCGTCGAAGCCTGGATCACGCGTGGAGTCGACGTGATCGCCGTAAGCGTCGAAAACCCCGCCAGCATCTCCACCGTGCTTCGCAAGGCCCGCGCCAAGGGCATCAAGGTGATCACCTGGGATGCCGACGCCGAACCCGATGCCCGTGATTACCTCATCGACCAGGCCACCGCCCAAGGCATCGGCTATGCGGTAGTGGACCAAACGGCCGCCATCCTCAACGGCAAAGGCGAATTCGCCG
>JAYVXT010000647.1:0-4105 GCA_043785065.1 Bryobacterales bacterium
TTCATCCTTTCCACTTTTCACTACACCGGAAAGATGAATAACTTTGACAAGGCTATCTATTTTGGGAATTTTCTAGCTGGGTTGATTGTCCCCACCATCTTTCTTCATTTTGCGCTTGCCTTTCCCGAGCCTAGGCCTTGGTTAAGAAAATTTCGCGGAGTGGTGCTTCTCTATATACCGGCGGCATTGCTGGCGGGTCTGTTTTTCTTAATCACCAGCGGTTCGCTCCAGACGGGCGTGTCGTTAATAGAGTTGCGCTGGCTACAAGACCGGTTGTGGTTGTTGTTTTTAAATGCCGGTTATCTTGCTGGGGCCATTGTGCTGGCTTTTTCCCACCAAGCCGCCGATGATCCGATTGTTCGTAATCAGCTTAAATGGCTGCGGAACGGGGTGCTGATCGGTGTTTTGCCGTTCACTTTCGGATACGTGATCCCTTACGTTATGGGGGGCTCTCCCAACGCTTACATGGAAATGACGGTTCTGTTCCTCATTTTCATGCCGCTAACTTGGGCGTACGCTATTATCCGCTACCGGCTGATGGACGTGGATGTTATTTTCCAGCAGGGCTATATCCACACCTTGGCCACTTTGGCAGTGCTGGCGGTGTTCTATGGGTTGATTGTTACGCTAGGCAAGCTGGATGACCTTACACCCGCATCCATGGTGACGGTGATTTTGATCGCCACCTTTATATTTCAACCGATTCGGAACTGGATACAACAGATACTGGACCGTTATTTTTTCTACAAAGAGAGCTACGATTACCGGCTTACCTTAATTGAATTCGCGCGGGAACTTTCAAGCGAAACCGATCTAAATGGAGTTCTCAATTCGGTTGCCGACCGCCTTATCCGAACCCTGTCCATCCGGCGCCTGGCTTTCTTCCTGGAAGAAGAGGCCAGCCCTGGGTACTCCAATCGTGGCTATCGCCTGTATCTCACGGCTGGGTTGTCCCGGCCCGTGCCGGACATGATGGATTTAAGTTTTCTGGTGGAAGTTCCCGAGCCCCAAAACCTGTTTTTTGAACGCACCCGCAACGTGTTGGACGCGCGCATGGCGGCCTACCCGGCCACGGTGCGTCACACCATCGCCGACCTTGATCTTACCTATTACATTCCTTGTTACGCGCGCGGACGAGTGATTGCCTGGATGGGCATCAGCCGTACGGAAAAGGGCGACTTTCTTTCCAGCGACGACGTAGAACTTCTGGTAACGTTATCGGGCTACGTGGGCATCGCTATCGAGAACGCCCGGCTCTATCGCAGTTTGCAGCGCAAGGCGGATGAATATGAGAGGCTGAAGGAATTCAGCGAGAACATCGTTGAATCGATAAATGTCGGGATCCTTGCGGCCGATCTTGAAGATTGCGTTGAAAGTTGGAACAATCAGCTTGAAAAATCGACCGGCATTGGACGCGAACAAGCGGTTGGCCGGCGGTTGCGCGAATTGCTTCCCGCCGAATTGATGGAGCACCTGGATCCAATTCGCAACGAGGCGGGGATCCATAACATTTACAAATTCGAGATGCCCCCAAGTGATGTTTCCGCGGCATCCACGCTCAATGTCGCGATCGCTCCCCTGGTTTCCCGGGATGGAGAACGAATCGGCCGGCTCATTATTTTCGACGATGTGACCGAACGCGCCGAGCTGGAAAACCGATTGGTGCAAGCGGACAAGCTTTCCTCAATAGGACTGCTTGCCGCCGGGGTGGCTCATGAGGTGAATACGCCGCTTGCAGTAATTTCTACTTATGCCCAGATGCTTGCCAAGCAAGTGCAGGGCGACGAGGGCAAGTCGAAGTTACTGGAAAAAATTGCCAAGCAAACTTTCCGGGCAAGCGAGATCGTCAATTCACTGCTGAATTTTTCCCGCACTTCCTCGTCCGATTACGTGGAACTTGATCTGAATAAGATCCTCAGCGAAACTCTGTCGTTAGTAGCGCCCCAACTTGCCACAGGGCAGATCAAGGTTGCCCAGATCCTTGATCCCAATCTTGGTCCGGTGAAAGGCAACCCAGGCAAGATGCAGCAAGTGTTCCTGAACCTGATTCTGAATGCCCGCGACGCGATGGAAAGTGGCGGCGTTCTTGAAGTTCGCACTATCGCCGAGGACACACAGGCAGTGGTGGAAATCGCCGACAACGGATCCGGTATTTCTCCTGAATTGCTGAACCGCATCTATGACCCGTTCTTCACTACCAAGCCGCCGAAGAAAGGAACAGGCCTCGGTCTTGCCGTCACTTACGGTATCGTAAAAGAACATGGCGGATCGATTGATGTTCAAAGCAAACCCGGCGAGGGAGCTCGCTTCCAACTTGAATTTCCACTGGCGAGGAAAGCGGTAAATGCTGCCTGACGACGTTAAGGCGCCTCGCGCCCGCATTTTAATTGTTGACGACGAAGAGGATATTCGCGAGAGTTTGGAAACCCTGCTCACCCTTGACAACTATCGCGTCGATCAAGCGGTTACAGCCAATGAGGGTCTGGCGCGTCTCGAAACCACGTCCTTTGATTTAGTTCTGCTGGATTTAATGCTTCCCGATAAATCGGGCATCGATTTCCTGGCTGAGTTCCGGCAGCGAGATACCATAACCCCCGTCTTCCTCATCACCGCCTACGGTTCCCTTGAAGTGGCGGTGCAAGCTCTTAAGAACGGGGCGAACGACTATTTTTCAAAACCTTGGGACAACGACAAGTTGCTTATCGAGATTGACCGGCAGATCACCAAGGGAAAACTGGAGACCGAAAACCGCGAACTGAAGCGCGCAATGAAGCAGCGCTATAGCTTCCCCAATATAGTGGGTAAGAGCGAGCGCATGCTGCGCATCCTCGATCTGGTGAGTCAGGTTTCCGCGAGCCGTACGACAATCCTTGTTACTGGCGAGACGGGCACGGGAAAGGAATTGATCGCCAAGGCTATTCATACGAATTCTCCTCGCGCCGACCACCCTTTCATTGCGGTTAATAGTGGATCGCTGCCTTCGGATCTGCTTGAATCGAATTTATTCGGCCATGTGAAAGGCGCCTTTACCGGGGCCGTATCCACTCACAAGGGCTGCTTTGAAATGGCCAACTTGGGGACGATTTTCTTCGATGAGATCGGAACCATCAGCCTGGAAACCCAGGCCAAGCTTTTGCGTGTGATCCAGGAACGCGAATTCATGCCTCTTGGCTCCACGGACACGATCAAGGTGGACACGCGAGTGCTGGCCGCGACCAATTCCGATCTCAAGAAGCTGGTGGAAGACGGCAAGTTCCGGGAAGATCTTTATTACCGGCTGAATGTCATAAACATCCAGTTGCCTCCTTTGCGGGACCGCAAGGAAGACATTCCCTCGTTGATTGAACATTTCTTTAACAAGTACTGTAAAGAAAACGAAAAATTTCTTGACGTGCATGGCCGCGGCACGCTTGAATTTGAGCCTGAGGCGATGAACCTTTTGATGGAACATGCCTGGCCAGGAAATGTACGGGAACTGGAAAACGTTGTGGAACGAGCCGTAGTGTTGGCTGTCACCCAAGTTGTTCCCGCCACTGTGTTGCCAGAATCGTTGCTGCAAGCCGGCGGAATCCGCATCCGGCACGACCCCAGTGGAAAACTGCCCGCGGACGCGTCGCTTTACGAAATGGTGGCTGATTTTGAACGTGCTAAGATTCTGCAGGTTCTCGATGAATCCGGGTATAGCCAAACCGAGGCAGCCGAACTTCTGCGAATTCCACTTTCAACGCTGAATCAGAAAATCAAGCGTCTTAACATAGAGATACGTAAGCGTGGATCCTAGCTTGTTTGACCGCCGCCGGGTTGTTTGCACTTGGGTATACGACTTGAAGTGCTGACGGAATTATTATGAAGATGAGGCTCCAGGATTCTGAAGAGGTTAGGAGGACATTGACAGGCTGGCCAGGGGGCCAGCCGCCGAGTGTGCCCAGCATGGGCAGAATCTAATTGGATGAAAGGAGCCAATCGGGGCCGATAATGGGAACCGTAGTGAAACCGCAAGGCGTAAACCGCGAGGTGAAGCTGAAAGAAGCGGATAGCAAAATCCCGGCTTTAGGGACACGAACCGGCAGAGAGGCCAGGTGCGGGCGGCGAGCTGGCTCGGAAC
>JAYVXT010000648.1:0-4104 GCA_043785065.1 Bryobacterales bacterium
GATTTGAAGACCGTGGCGTTCATTGCTCAGAAGGGTGGAGTCGGAAAAACTACAATTGCCACAAATTTGGCTGTCGCTGCGGGAGTGCAGACGGCGCTCTTCGACCTGGACCAGCAGGAAAGTGCGGTTATCTGGGCGGATCGCAGCCTGGATGATCGGCCACATGTGGAATTTTTGACGGAGCGGCGGCTGGCAGAGGCACTGAAGGCGGCGGAGCGAAAAAGCTTTGATTTGGCGATCATCGATACGCCTCCGGCGGCGGGACCGCAGGCGTATACTGCAGCGCAAGCTGCCGACTTGATTCTGATTCCTTGCCGTCCAAGCCTGATTGATCTTGATGCGATTCGCCGCACGGCGCAGCTTGTCAAATCTGCGGGCGTGTCGGCGTTTGTTGTCTTCAATGCTGCGCCGCATCGAGCGACCACGTTACTGGAAGATGCCCGCGCAATTGTCGAAGGCGCGGGACTGGCTGTGGCTCCCGTGGTTCTTCGCGAGCGTGGCGTTTACCGGTCTGCTTGGCTGCTTAGTAAAACGGTGGTCGAAATCGAACCGGTGGGCAAGGCCGCCCTTGAAATTGCACACCTGAAGGATTGGGTTTTTGAACAACTTCAAATGTGCACAGCTGCACGCGTGCAAAAAAACAGGAGCAGTCGGCGATGAGTAGGCGATCCATACTTGCTTCCGTCAGTCTGCAACAGCCGACTCGTTTGGAGCCGTCCGGCCGTCGCGACAAACTGCACATCGGCGGATACTTTGATCCGGCAGACCGAACCATCATTGCCTTTCAGAAACTGAAGATAGACTTGCGAAAGTCTCAACAGGAAATGCTGCTGGAAGCGTTGCGCGACTTTGTCGCCAAGCATGAGGCGGAACAGGCGTTCCGCTAAGTGACCGGCTCCACTAGACCCTTGAGTCGAGCCATCCGGCCAAGCTTGCTGCGGTTGCGTTCTTGCAGCGCCGCGCGGAATTCATCGCCCGACTTGCTCCACCAGGCGATTGCAACCGTCTGAATCGGGGCGCGGGCATGCCGCCGGCGCAATTCGATTTGCACACCCATATCGGAAAGCCCGTTCACCTCCAACACTGCTGGATCGACAACCTTCCGTTGGAAGTTGTCGGCCCTCGCGTAGGTGCCAGGTGGGACGCCCAATAGTTCACGGAATCGGTCAATCGGGAAGGTCTCCACGCATCGCTCCATGTTCGCCCTAAGCTGGATTAGCTCGTACAATGTGATCGCATATTTGCTGGTCATCGAACAGACGATTTCACCTTTGATGCGCCCCCATCGCCCTGAAGTTTCCAGGATCGGTGCAAGCTTGCGCGGTAGGCCGTAACGCAGGGTCGCGCGTTTGGCTAGTTCCTTTGCTGATACATCGAAGAAGTCAAAGAGCCCGGTGATTACGACGCGCTGCTCGGGTCCATCGACGGCATCGCTGGGCTGCGCGACATAGATCACGTTAACCTTCACAGACATCAGGCGGGTGAGGCTATCGCGCAATCGGTCTGAACTTTCATGTTTGGAAAATGACTGCCGCACCGTCGCTAGCGGGACCTCCCATTCGGCACTCGGATCGAGCAGTTTGCCGCTGTCGTGTGCGTGCTGGTATAGCAGGTTGAGTATTGCGAGGTCACTTGCTTCCAGCGCGTGTGTGCCCGTCATTTCGATCAACTCACTCGGCTTCTGGAAGCCGTCGTGGTTGGTCTTTTGCTCAATCGTTCGACTGGATGCGGCCATCGGGCAGTCATACCCTACCCTTGCAAGGAGTCAAGTAGGATAGTGAACCGGCCCGCCCGTTTGGTAGGAGACCTCCGCCCACTTGGTCGGAATGTGTTGCCCGTTTGGTAGGAGAAAGCCGCCCGTTTGGTAGGGCTTCGGGCATGCAACCCATTATTTTTCCAGCTTCTTTTACCCCCTGAAACTGAACTTAAGGAAATTTGAATTTCTGCCTGTGGATAAGTTTCCTGATTATTTGCAGTTGCAAATAGCAACCGTCGCGCTACAGTGCCACCTGCAACGATCTAACAATCCAATGGAGGAATGCATGACGCAGTCGAACACAACCAGCGGGGATTCGGGCGATCAGGAAGGCTCGCCAACAAGGCGACCAGTGGATACTGCCAGGGTCGGCAATGTTGAAATTGCCATTTGGCGAAACCAGAGTGCCAATGGTGGCTACTATACGGCATCGGCTCCGAGCATTCGGTATAAGGACGAAAAGTCTGGCGAGTGGAAGGAAAGCAACAGTTACGGAACACTTGATCTGCTTGCTTTGGCGGAGGCGGCTCGTGAAGCGAGTATGAAGATCCGCGATTTGTCTAAGAGTCGCGTGCAAGGCCGGTAAAACCCGACGATGGCGTTGAAACCATCGCCGGGTAGGCTGTTAGGCCCTGTGCTTGGGACGATCCCACATCAGCGGCAACTCACCGTTTGAGCTGGTGATGAGATTCGCCCAGATGGGAGCGGCGAAAGACGGGTCGTCGATTAGAACCGAGAGGTAATCGTTGCCCTTTTCAGATGTCTTCGCGAAGGCGATGCCGATTTCGTGGATGCCTTGAAGCACTCGGAAGGCTGGAGCCTTGGCACCGCCGTTGCGGTTTGGTTCGAGTGTTACTTCGACATTTAAGGTGAGGGTGTGGATTGCTCCGCTGTAACCTTTGCCGTCTTTTTTGAAAGTACCGATTTGCATAATATTTCTCCTTGATGTGAGCCGCTTCATTGCGATCTCATGGCGGAGTGCCCGCTGGCGGCAGCGCAGGATGTCATAGCATTTTGGTTTGGCGATGAATGCGCAGCAGAGGAAAATGCGTCATTGAAAGCCGAGCAGCCGACTGCAACGTGCCCATAAGAGATTGCTTTTGAAGGCGGCTCTAAAGGAGCCAACCTGGAAATCGGGATATGACTACGGCAAGGTGAATGAAGAGAACTCCAGAGACTCAGGCAACCGTTGGAACATTGGTATCAAGCGGTATGGCCGCCAGCGGAATTTGAGACTGAAATGCTCGTGTCTAATCGGCGATCATTTTTGATAACGTAGGGAAGTGGAACCTCTAGGAAAAACCCAGTTTCCATAGAGGCCCCATGACCACTTTTGACTCCACCAAGACAGAACTTAAAAGACTTCTTGATGAAGTCATCGAAGGAAAGATTCAATTGCCCGACTTTCAGCGTGGCTGGGTGTGGGACGACGATCATATTCGTTCCCTACTCGTAAGCATTGCCAGATCCTTCCCCATCGGGGCAGTCATGCTGCTGGAGAGCGGAGGCGACGCTCGCTTTCAAGTCCGCCCAGTTGAAGGCGTCGCGCTTCAGGAAAATACGAAACCGGAGCGCCTCATATTGGACGGACAGCAGCGGTTGACATCGCTGACCCAAGTTCTAAAACTGCGCCAACCAGTGACAACTCGCGACGAGAAGAAGCGAAAAATCAAACGCCACTACTACTTCGATATTGAGAAAGCACTGGTGGGGCTAACGACGCTGGAGGACGCTATTGTTGCAGTTGGAGAGGACCGCATTTTTCGTACAAATTTCGGACGTGACATTGCGCTAAACCTCAGCACTCCAGACAAAGAATTCGAATCCTTCCATTTTCCATGCGACCAGATCTTTAATTCGGATAGATGGGAGGTAGGGCTTAACACGGGTATCCCGAGCGGTTCAGCCGGTACATGCAGTTTCGAACGCTGATACTGGAAGCGTTTCACTCTTACTTGGTTCCGGTAATTGAACTTAAGAAAGAGACCACGAAAGAAGCCGTCTGCCTCGTGTTTGAGAAGGTGAATACAGGTGGCGTTCAGCTTTCCGTATTCGAGCTGGTCACCGCCACCTATGCCGCAGATGGGTTTAACCTGCGTCGCGATTGGTTCGGAGAAGGCGCGACAAAGGGCCGACATTCACTCCTCGCACACAAGCCGCTGTTGAAGGATATGGAGGCCACGGACTTTCTTCAAGGCATAAGCCTTCTTCATAGCTATAAATGCCAGCAACAGGACCTCAAGGCGGGAAAAGCGGGGAAAGAGGTGTCAGGCGTAAGCGCTAGGCGAGAGCATATCCTAGCTATGCCGCTGAGCGCCTATCAGACATGGGCTGAACCACTTTTGAAA
>JAYVXT010000649.1:0-4101 GCA_043785065.1 Bryobacterales bacterium
CGCTCTCATCACCGCGCTTTGGTTGTTCGGGAAAAGCTACGCATGAGCGCCATCGATTGGTTCGTTATGTTCGCCACCCTGGGCGGAATCATCAGCTACGGCTGGTGGCGCGGCCGCCGTAACCGTACCACGGATGAATATTTGCTGGCCGGGCGCACCATGCCCTGGTACGCCATGGCGCTCTCCATCATGGCCACGCAGGCCAGCGCGGTAACTTTCATTTCCACCACCGGCCAAGCCTATGTGGACGGCATGCGCTTCGTGCAGTTCTACTTCGGCTTGCCCCTGGCGATGGTCATTCTTTCGTTCACCGCCGTACCCATCTTCCACCGCGCGAAAGTTTACACGGCCTACGAATATTTGGAACAGCGCTTCGATTCCAAAACCCGATCCCTCGTCAGCGCCATCTTCCTCATCCAACGCGGCCTGGCAGTGGGCATCGCGCTGTACGCGCCGGCGGTGGTGTTAAGCGTTCTGCTCAACTGGTCCGACCAATGGACCACCGTTCTGATGGGCCTGGTCGTCATCACTTACACCGTGGCGGGAGGCATTCAGGCCATCACCTGGGCCGACTTCCAACAAATGATCATCATGATGTGCGGCCTGTGCCTGGCTTTTTTCATGGCCATCCACTTGATGCCCGCCGATGTCGGCTTCACTGAAGCGCTGCGCATTGCCGGCGCGGCTGGCCGCTTAAATCCAGTGACGTTCAATTTCTCCTGGGCTGATCGCTACAACATATTCTCCGGCCTGCTAGGAGGAATGTTTCTAGCGTTGGCATATTTCGGTTGCGATCAAAGTCAAGTGCAGCGCTACCTCACAGGCAGCAGCATCGGCCAAAGCCGCCTCAGCCTGCTGTTCAACGCCATTGCGAAGGTCCCCATGCAGTTCTTCATCTTATTAACCGGCGCCATGGTGTTCGTATTCTTCACCTTCGTCCAGCCGCCGCTGGTCTTCCATCCCGCGAACCTGAAGAAGATCGAGGCGACGCAGGAATTTGGTCCATTAACCAAGCAGTATGATTCAGCATTCGCCGAGCGCCGTGAAGCTGCCCAGGAGCTGGTTAAAAGCGAAACCCCCGAAGCAAAGGTGCGATACCAGGCGGCCCAACAGAAATTTGAAGCAACCCGCAAGAACGCCGCCAAGTTAGTGGATAAAACCACCGGCGAAAAAGGCTTCAACGATACTAACTACATATTCCTAACCTTCGTAACCCGCTTCTTGCCGGTAGGCATCATCGGCATTATACTGGCAGTGATTCTTGGAGCGGCGATGTCCACAATTTCAGCCGAGATCAACTCCCTGGCGACAGTGTCGGTGATCGACGTTTATAAACGGCACGTACGCCAAAATGCCACCGATGACCATTACTTGCTGGTGAGCCGCGTGGCCACTGCGTTCTGGGGACTGTGGGCGATGGTGACGGCGCAGCAGGCGAAGAACATGGGATCGTTGGTGGAAGCGGTGAATATCCTAGGCTCGTTGTTTTACGGCGGGCTGTTGGGTGTGTTTGTGTTGGCGGTGTTCTTTAAGCGCGTTGGCGGAACGGCCGCATTCATTGGCGTGTTGGTGGGCGAAGCCGCCATCTTTACGTCAAACTACTTGAAGCTGACGTCGTTTCTGTGGTTCAACGTCATTGGATGTTTAGTAGTAATTTTGACTGCGTTAGTGGTGACGGCGATAGTCGGCGAGAATAGTAAGGCCGGGCCGAGGCCGGCGCGCGACTCTTAAAGACGCGCTTCAACGCAACCAAGCGAGTGTAAAGGGGAAGCACGATCAGTCTTCAGTGTTTACGGCGTCTCTCGACTTGTTGTGATGTCCCGTTGCATAGTAAAGGGCATCCATGCCTGACATCACCACGGACATTCACTCACTCACTTTCCACTAACCCGCCAACGGCTTCCCATCACCGAAATGCGTTCCCAACTTCTCGAATTGGCGCTCACACAGAAGATGTGCAACAGCCAACGGCGCAAGACAGCAGGCAGCCAACAAGAAGGGACTGTTCGGCAAGGCCCCAGTCAGACTATCCAGCACAAACGCTGAAAGCGAATTCCGGAAAGAGAAAGATAACTGGGAGAAAGCTCCGGCCAAGTCAATTATGACGGCGTATTCACCATCGACTCAATAGAACCTGGAGATTACAATATCGCAGTCATCGTTGAGCATCCGACGAGAGATTGCTCTTTGCCTGAGCGCCGCGTTTGAATGCCCGCACGGTGCGACCGTTGATCGAAAGGGCATTGGCGCGCCAATCTTGAAGCGGCGTTACGGCCGCTGCGCCAGCTCACTCATGCCACACTCTTGATGAATCGCCCGCACTGCTTTTTCCAGGCCATCGCGCCGCACCACTAAGTTAATGGTGAGTTCGCTCGAACCCTGCGCGATGGCGATGATGTTTACCTGCTCACGCGAAACCGCCGTGAAAATCCGCCCCGCAAGCCCCGGCACGCCGCGCATGCCTTCCCCCACAACGGCAATCAATCCGACGTTTTCTTCTACTTCAATCGGCTTCACATACCCATGCGCCAATTCCAACGAAAGCGCCTCTTCAATGGCCTGCAACGCCGCGCTCAGTTCTTCGCGCCGCACCAGAAAACAGAAACTCTGCCGGTAACTGGAGCTGGAAAACGTCAACACTTCGGCATTGGTCAGGGCTAAGGCATCTAGCGCCCGCGCCATAATTCGCGTGCCCGGAATGGTCGATGTGGCCGGTTCAATTGACACCATGGCCACATTGGCCATGGACGTCACCGCGCGCGCGCCACCCGCTGAAGAGCGCAGTTCCGGTACGATCCTCGTTCCTGGAGCGCCGGTGTTGAAACTGTTCTTGCTGTAGACCGGAATTTTCTTTTCCACCAAGGGAGCCAGCGTCCGCGGATGCAACACCTTCGCTCCGTTATAGGCCAGTTCGGCCGCTTCGGCGTAAGTTACTTCACTCAATACAGCGGCATCCTTCACCAGCCTGGGATCAGCCGTCATAATGCCGTCCACGTCGGTCCAAATCCACAACTCCGCCGCATCCAAAACACTGGCCAAAATCGAGGCGCTGAAATCCGACCCGCCGCGCCCCAGCGTTGTTGGCCGTCCATCTTGCGTCGATCCGTTAAAGCCGGTCATCACCGGCACAATGCCGGCACTCAGCAGCGGACCCATCGCCGCCCGCGCTTTCACCCGCGTTTGATCCAGTTGCGGAGTCGCGCTGCCAAATACAGCGTCGGTGACAATGATGTCGGCTCCGTTCATAGCTTGGGCGCGAATGCCCGCTGTTGAATCAAGATAGGCGGCCACCAATTGCGAAGACAAGCGTTCGCCAATCGCCACCGCTTCGTCAACCGAACGAATCGGCCGGTCACCCAGCATCAACATGCCATTGGCGATGCGTTCAAATTCACCGATCAAGATTTCCAGCTTGTCGCGAATCACCGGCTGCACCGCTTCCGGCAGCAGTTCGCGGCAAGCGTCTTCGTGACGCTTGCGCAATGTGGCAAGATTCTGATCCATGCCGCCGCGGTCTCCCCCCTCGGCGTGACGCATCGTGTCCAGCAACAGATCGGTAATCTTCGACATCGCCGAAACCACGATAGCCACCGGCCGTTTTGCTCGCGCATCCGCAATGATTTGCGCCGCCACTTTCATGCGCTCCGCTGAACCCATGCTGGTTCCGCCAAACTTCATAACCAATAAATCGCTCAACTAATGAATCTCCTTCCCGTTCGAGGTACGGTCGCGAATCAGTTTCAAAATCGCTTCTTCCACTTGGTCAAGGTTAAGGCCGGAGGAATCCAGATAGACAGCATCCGGAGCCTGCATCATTGGTGAATCGGGCCGTGAGGCATCGCGCTTATCGCGATCCGCGATTTCCCTGGCGATCTTGGCCGTATCGGCTTCAATCAGATCGTGAGCTCTCCGTCTGGCGCGTACGTCTTGGTCGGCATCCAAATAGACTTTAACGGCGGCCTCCGGGAAAACCACCGTCCCGATGTCGCGGCCTTCCATCACAACGCTGGCGTTAGCGGCGATCTCACGTTGCTTTTCCACTAAGGCGCGGCGCACCGCAGTCACCGCGGCAACTTTCGATGCTGCCGCCGCCACCTCAGG
>JAYVXT010000650.1:0-4083 GCA_043785065.1 Bryobacterales bacterium
CACCTTCCATCCTGAACTCGCAAGTTTCAATCCAATTCATAAATTATTCATAGAGGGGCTTAAACCAAGTGCGTCCAAAGCCGGTTAAGTGCAAGGTCCTATTTATTTGTATTGGCAACGCGTGCCGCAGTCAAATGGCCGAGGGATTCGCGCGAGCTTACGGATCCGATGTGTTGGACGCCTTCAGCGCTGGGCTGATGCCCACCCAAAGCGTTCCCAGCATGACCCGCAAGGCTATGCTCGAAAAGAATATTGCGATCGACCAGCAGTTCCCTAAGGGCCTTGAATTGTACCAACGCGCCGCCTTCGACGTGGTGATTAACATGAGCGGCCAGCCAATTCCAAAAACCTTGCAAGCCACCGCGCGCAACTGGGTGGTGTTCGATCCGATGGGTCAAAACGATGGCGTATTCCGCCAAGTGCGCGATCAGCTGGAAAACTTGGTGATGCAACTGGTGCTGGAACTGCGCAATCGGGCCGCACGCGCCTAGGTCTTCTTCAACTACAAATTAGTCGAAACTTGAAAACGGCATTGACAATCCCCCGATGGAAATCGGGGGATTGTTCGGAGTACCTTCTGCGGACTGGGTTCGAAAGAATCCGCCCATTCGCATCGGGGGCTGGTGGGAATTTTTAGTCGCAACGAAGCGCGGTTAACGGCTCCACTCGAGCGGCACGGAAGGCCGGCGCCAAACCAGCCAACGCGGCGGCAAGCAAGAGCCCAACAGCCCCAGCCAGCATGAACATCACGTTCATTGCGGGCTCCATCCCATACAGCATGCTTGTCACCGAAAAGCGCAACAATAGAGCCCCGGGAATTCCCAGCGCCACCCCAATCAAAGCCAGCAGCATCGATTCCCGCAACATCATCGAAGCGATTTGCCCAGGCATCGCCCCCAACGCCATACGCAGCCCCATCTCCGCCGTGCGACGCGTCACAGCATAAGCAATCACTCCAAAACTCCCCATTCCAGCCAGCAGCAAAGCCACACAACCAAATATGCCCGAAAGGACAGACAAAATGGTTTCAATATTTAACGAATCATCAATCCTTTCTTCCAGCGTCTCGGCTTTCATAAATAGATCTGGTTGCGCGGATTGCAGCACCTTGCGCACTGCATCCGTAAGCGAAGCGGCATCATGTTCAGTCCGGATAACCGCCGAATACATCGGCAACCCTTCCCGGTCATACGGGAAGTATGCCATCGGCTGAAACGGGTCGCGCAGTTCATTGTACTTAGCGTCCCCCACAATGCCGATCACTTGAATGCGATTTGAATCTCCGGCGGGCCCGAATGAAAAATGATCGCCCACCGGATTTTCTTTGCCCCAAAAGCGATTTGCCATGGTTTGATTAATCACCGCCACCGTGAAATCGCCGCCCTTGACATCGTGTCGATTAAATCCGCGTCCGGCCACCAGCGGAATACCAGCGGCTTCAAAATACCCATTTGTAACCGATGCGAAGTCAAACGCCGCGTCTTCGGATTTTTTCGGAGTAAATTTTCGATTGCGAAAGCCAGGAATCTTCGAACTGGATTGCTGGAGCAGGCCCCGCGTGGCCAAACCCGCGGCCTTTACGTTGGGTAAAGCCGCCAATTCCCGCTGCACCTTGTCGAAATCAACAGCCTTAGATCCTGGCCCCCAATTGGGCTTCAATTGCACCTGCAACGCTCCGGCGGACTTGAACCCGGTAGAAATTTTTTTCAAGTTTTGTAGTGAGGAAAAGAACATCATGGCGCCAACAAGCAGTACCAGCGAAAGCGCCGTCTCGAAGATCACCAGCCCCTTGCCGAATCGGCCTTGGTGCGAACCTTCCGATTGATCTTTGATGCGACTTTGAGGATCCATGGAAACAACCCCAGCCAGTGGAGCAAGTGAAAACAAGATCGTCGTGGCCAACGCAAGCAAGTAGTTGAACAGCAACAAGCGTGTGTCTAAGAAATTGTCCTGCTTCCATTCCACCAACGAAATCAAGGCCTTGCTTCCCCAATAGTAAAATGCAATTGCTAGCGTGCCGCCCAAAAAACTGATCATGAAGCCTTCCGTTAGAAGTTGCCGGGCAATGCGCCAGCGGCTAGCTCCCAAAGCAAAACGCATGGCCATTTCCTTACGGCGTGCGCTGGCCCGCTCCAACATCAAGTTAGCAATGTTCACGCATGCGATCAGCAACACAAGCAATGTGGACCCCATCAGAAATTGTAGCGGCCGGGAATACTTTTCACGAAGATCGGACAACCCGCGCCCGCAGGAAATAAGATGCACCGTCTCCTTATCTCCATTGATGACGCTATTGGCGGTGTTGAAATTGTCCAGAAGCCGGTTCAATTCCTGCTCAGCCTGTTTCGCTTGGACTCCTGGCCTCAGTCTGCCCACCAAGGACAGCCAATACATTGTGGATTTTTGCGATTTAGTAATATAGTCGCTGCCCTTCTGTAGCCGAGGCTGCAACCGCGCGGGAACATAAATCTTTGGCCGGTAGTCGGCGCTCAATCCGAAAAATTCAGCCGGCGCAACGCCTACGATCAGAAAAGGCACTTTGTTTATTTTCAAGACCGTTCCAATCACTTTGGGATCTCCCGCGAAAGCCGTTCTCCAAAATTCGTGATCAAGAACAACCACCGGACCATCGCGTGCCTCATTGTCATCGGCAGGCTGCAACAACCGGCCGGCCGAGGGCTTCAAACCAAGAACAGAAAACAAGTTGCCTGCCGCAAATTCCCCGGCAAGGTCTGAGCCTTGCTCCTCCCCTTGCCAGACGAAAAAACCAACGGCGGTGATCCCGGAAAGGGAGGTGGTGTGGTCCTTCAGGAAATCGTAAAAATGGATCGACTGCAATGCGCTGCCGCCCGTCGAACTTACACGCTTCAACGAAACCAATTCATGCGGCTTTTCAATCGGAAGGTCGCGGAGAAGGATTTGGTCCACAAATCGAAATATGGCGGTATTAGCCCCAATCCCGAGTGCAAGCGAAAGTACCGCGACAAGGGTAAATACCGGAGAGCGTTTCATGAGTCGCGCGCCATACACAATGTCCTGAATGAGCCGCTCAAAAAATGCAAGACCCCACACCTCGCGCGTCTGCTCCTTAATCCGGCCCAGGTTGCCCAATTTGCGGCGCGCGGCAAATTGCCCTTCCTCGGGTGTCATCCCACGGTCGATATTGGCTTGCGTCTCGGCCTCTAGATATTCGCGCAACTCCAATTCAAGAGCCTCGTCACGCCGATTCCAGAACATAAACTTCAGACCTCCTGGTCAGACTTCCCTGGTCCGCAAAACGCGGCCCATGGCTGCTGCGAATCGATCCCACTTCGACGTTTCTTCCGCCAGCCGCTTACGTCCCTTCGCTGTCAATTTGTAGAACTTAGCTTTGCGATTATTTTTCGAAACCCCGTCTTCCGAAGTGATCAGCAACTGCTTGATCAACCGGTGCAGCGCCGGGTAGAGTGAGCCGTGTTCCACCTGCAGCACTTCATCGGAGGCAAGCTCAATCGCATGCGCAATAGTGTGCCCATGCGCTGGACCAGCCTGCAGCGTGCGCAGGATTAGCAAATCTAAAGTACCCTGCAAAAGTTCTAAGCGAGCTTCTTCAGTAGACATACATAGGGAATAATATGCTGCTTCCAGTAGAATGTCAATGGGGAAAATAGTAGAGGAAACAGGAAACACGCAATCCACTTCAGTTACAATAGTGACTAATGGAAAACTACCGTAATTTCGCGGTCACCGACGCTTTCGGATCCACATGCGAAGTTGAATTCCGCTGGCAGCAGAACGCCATCTCAATCCGCCATGCCGACGCGGTTGACGTAAAGTTTGAAGTCAAGTGCGGCGCGGCCGTGGAAGAAAAAGTAGTCGCTCTTCCCCATCCCTTCCTGCTCAAACTCAGCACGGAGAATGGTCGTGTCCTTTCCGATCCATGGGTGTCCCGCATTGCTGCGGCGCATCTAAAGTCCATGATCGAAAACGGCGAAGACATCGAAAAAAAGCTGGTCACGATGAACTATGCTGAGATGAAGAAGGCATCTTCCGTTATAGATGCAGTTCCCGCCGCGGTCTAGGCTCATCGCTCTAAGGGCTGAA
>JAYVXT010000651.1:0-4083 GCA_043785065.1 Bryobacterales bacterium
GCCGAGTGATCCGTTCCTGATGACAGGTTTTACAAATAAAATCCTTCACTTGAAGACGGACTGACCGAGTAATATTATAATTGAAACAGACTTTTTGGGCAATGGGAGTTGGATGAGCGGGTCGCAATGAATGGGTACGCGCGGCACATCTTCCCTGTTGGATTCAGCGCGCATTGGGTGCGGGTTACGTCTAGCGTTTCCTGCTCGGCTACAGTTGAGTTCATGTATACATAACCGGACATCGTAGAGTACAACGACAGAACAAGTTGAGGAGACGATTGTGAAATATATTATTCTAGTTCTGGCTTTCGTAGCCGTCAGCGTCTCGCTGCCGGCGCAGCAAGGCCGCGGAACGATTCAGGGGAATGTGACCGATCAATCCGGCGCGGCGGCGGCGGGGGTATTGGTTAAGATCACCAGTGTGGAGACCAACATCTCCAGCAACACAACCACAAACGGGGAAGGATTCTTCCTTGCCACCAATTTGAATGTAGGCAGCTATACAGTTTTGGCGGAGCGGGCCGGCTTTCGGAAATCTCTTCGTTCCGGGATTGTCCTGCAGGTGGATCAGCGCGCCCAGGTGGATTTCCGTTTGGAACTGGGACAAGTGGCCGAGACCGTGGAGGTGAAGGCGGAAGCGCCGCTGGTGAACACGGGCGATTCGGCTGTGGGAAAGGTGATCGACAACCGGCGTGTTGTGGAGTTGCCGCTGAATGGGCGCAATGCCTTGGCGCTGACGCTATTGACGCCGAGCGTGAAGTCCAACGGTGGATCGACGAATTCGGGGTTTGGCGATCGCGGCATTCAGTTGTCTGCAATTTCCATCAATGGCGGTCCGAATTCGATGAACGGGCAGTTGCTGGACGGATCGAACAACATTCAGAGCTATATAGGCGAAGTAGCTATTAATCCGGGCGTGGATGCGGTGGAAGAGTTCAAAGTGCAGTCGGGCGCATTGCCCGCCGAGTATGGCTTTTCCGCGGGCGGCGTGATTAACATGGTGACTAAATCGGGCACGAACCAGTATCACGGGACGGCTTATGAGTTTTTACGCAATGACAAGTTGGACGCGCGCAATACGTTTGCGGCGACCAAGCCGCCGTTCCGTTATAACCAATTTGGAGCTTCGGCAGGCGGCCCGGTGATCAGGAATCGTACGTTTTTTTTCGGAAACTGGGAACGTTATTATTACAAGCGAAGCGCCTCGCAGGTGGGAACCTACCCTACGGCTCTGCAACACAACGGGAATTTTTCCGATCTGTTCGACACGAGCGGGAAGTTGATTCCGATCTACGATCCGGCTACGACAGGAACGAACGCGGCGGGCCAGGCGACGCGCAACGTGTTTCCGGGCAACATCATTCCGGCCAGCCAGTTGGACCCGGTGGCCGCAAAGATCAATGCATTCTATCCGCTGCCGAACCGCACTCCAACCAACGCCTTTACCAATTCCAACAACTATGGCCGGTTGAGCACCGAATCCCGCTATAGCCAACAGCTCACCTTGAAGGGTGACCATCATTTCAGTGACCGGAATTCGATGTTCGGGCGCTATTCGTTCTTTAATCACAAGACCGACAACGGCAACGGCATTAATCCGAATCCGGAAGTTACCTATCGCGACGATGATTTGAAGAACTGGAACATCGTGTTGTCCGATACGCACACCTTCACGCCTACCATCATCAACGAGGCGCGGGTTGGGGTGACCCGAGGCCACTTCCCTTTCATCGTGCGCAGTTTTGGCGGCGATTGGCCGTCCAAATTGGGACTTCCCCCGATTGTACCGGCCGACACCTTCCCGGCTATCGGAAACGGGTTGCCTGGATTTAATACCGGCACGGCGGGCGTTCGCGGTAGTGTGAACTGGCAGTTTTTGGATTCGGTGACGCTAATTCGTGGGGCGCACACGATGAAGACAGGCATTGATTTCCGCCTGCTGCAGGGGAACAATTTGCAGCGCTCCTCCCCTTCGGGCAACTATGGCTTCGCTTCAACGCTGACGGCCAATCCGTTGACGCCGGCGGGAACAGGATCTTCCTACGCAACTTTCCTGGTGGGCGCGGTATCAGGCGCCAGCGTGACGACGCACTTGGGCGAATCGCAAAGGACACATAGTGTTAGCGGCTTCCTTCAGGACGATTGGAAGATCACACGGCGATTGACGCTGAACCTGGGCTTGCGCTACGACGTGCAGTTGCAGACGGTGGAGAACAAGAACGGCACGACGAATTTCGATCCTTCGTGCAAACTGTCCAACGGTCTGTCCGGTTGTACGATTTACGCCGGAATGAATGGGCAGCCTCGCGCATTCCGTGAAAATGATTTCAGCAATCTGGCGCCTCGTATCGGCTTCGCCTATGACGTGTTCGGCCATAGCCGGACGGTGATCCGGGCCGGGTATGGCATGATGTACCCCTCGCAGATGTGGCGGGAAAATTATGGCAACGCCGCCGGCTTCGCACAAACCAGCACCACCTATTCACAATCGAACCCCAATTTGCAGGCGTTTCCGTTGAGGATTGGATTCCCTTCGGCCCCAATCCAGCCATTGGGCGCGGCACTTGGATCGGCTGTATTCCTTGGTCAAGGCGTGGCGATCGACGAAGCCGACGGCAACACGCCACGCTCCAATCAGATGACCTTCTCGCTGCAGCAGCAGTTGAAGGGGAGTTGGTTGTTGGATTTGGGGTATTCGGGGAACATCGGGACGGGCTTCACAGCCGGGAGCTACGACCTCAATCAATTGGACAATCAATACTTGAGCCGTGGGGCGGCGTTGCGCACACAGGTGGCGAATCCTTATGCGGGTTTGGTTCCAGGCGCGCTGGGCGCTTCCACCATTTCGTTGTCACAGTCACTGAAGCCGTATCCGTACTACAGCAGTATTCAGATCCGCAATCCGCGTCTGGGGGCTTACAACTCGCACCTGATGCTGTTGAGCGCGGAAAAGAGAATGTCGAAGGGGCTGACGCTGTTGGTTTCGTTCACGGGCGGCAAAGTAATCTCAGACAGCTTGGCGAATCCTGTGAATTTCGGCGCGGTCGAGCAGGTCAACCAGATCAGTTACCAGGATGGGAAGTTTAACCGGAAGCTGGAACGTTCGGTGGACCCGACCGATGTGTCGAAGCGCGGCGTGGTTAGCCTGCTTTATGAGTTGCCCTTCGGACGTGGCCAGGGCCTTGCGAGCAGACTGGTAGGCGGATGGCAGGTGAACACGATCGGCATCATGCAGACGGGGCTGCCGGTGATTATCACGGGCGCGAACAACTTCCTGGCGGCGCGGCCGAACTCGACGGGGACGACGGCGAACATCCGTAATCCGACGGCTCTGGCGTGGTTTGATACGAGCCAGTTTGTGAATCCGTCCGACTATACGTACGGAACGATTGGACGCGTGCTTCCCGACGTGAGAGGTCCGGGCACCGTGAATTGGGATCTATCGGCGATCAAGAACACGCGGTTCATGGAGCGCTTCAACCTGCAATTCCGGGCCGAGGCGTTCAACTTCCTGAACCACGTGAATTTAGGGATTCCTAGCGGGACGTTCACAGCCGGGACAAACGGAAAGAATATCAATGGCGCGTTTGGGACGATTACAAGCGCCCGCGATGCGAGAAACATTCAGTTTGGATTGAAGCTGATTTTTTGAACAAGTAGTAGCTGAACAAAAAAGGCGACTGGGATCGAGAACGATCCAGCCGCCTTTTTTGTTTTCTGAAGAGAGATTATTTGGTGGCGTTATTTGGTAACGTCGACGCCCATCGAACGGCAAGCGCCCACAACCTGATTCACAGCGCCTTGCAGATCAAAGCTGTTCAAATCAGGCATCTTGATCTTGGCGATCTCTTCCACCTGCTTCATGGTGATCTTGCCGACTTTGGTCTTGTTCGGTTCGGCCGAACCCTTAGCCAAATTCACCGCGCGCTTGACCAGAATCGCCACCGGCGGGGTCTTCGTAATGAAGGTGAACGAACGGTCCGAAAAGATGGTAATCACCACGGGGATAATCAGGCCTTCCTGATCCTTACCCGAGGTCTTGGCGTTAAACGCCTTGCAGAATTCCATGATGTTTACGCCCTG
>JAYVXT010000652.1:0-12859 GCA_043785065.1 Bryobacterales bacterium
CGCCCTTGCGGGTCGTCGTCAATGACAATGACCATCGCATGGCCGTTAATCTGATGCATCAGTACATTGCCCCGTGCGATGATATGAATGGAATTCCAATCGTCGCTGACTAGTTTTCCCAGTTCTTTCATATCGCCTAATGTGGACAAGATCGTGGGTTTTTGCTTGCCGGTGATTCGCGTTACCGATCCACGTTCGGCTAAAAACAAGCGGCCCTTTTCCTCGTAATTGTTTCCTGTATATCGCCGCGCCCCATCAATGTCGCATTGGTAACCACGCATTGCGAAGCGGTTGGTGGAGGTCACTTTGTCGGGCACAACCACGCTGCGGTAGTTGATGCCGCTATTACCCTGGGCGGTAATTTTGAAATCGACCTTTAATTCAAAATCGGCCGGCTCACCGCCGCGCCAAATAATGAATGTGTTGCTCTTAATGACGGTTTCAGGCGTGATTTCGCCTACCATCTCGCCGTTTTCCACACGCCAATATTTCGGATCGCCCTCCCAACCTTTCAACGTTTTGCCATCGAAAATACTTTCAAAGCCAGGCTCTTCGCCAGCCGGCAGCTCGGGCCGGTCACTTTGTTTGGGAACGTAAGGCGCGCTCTGTTGGGCGTTCAATCGCAATGCGACCTGGCCGGCTGCAAGGGCGCAAAGAAACTGCCGTCGTGCTGTTTTCCGCATAATCAATCTATTCTATCTCCGTTCGCGCCTCCGCACTGTGGACTATGTGTACTATTTGTAATGAATTTCAAACGGCTTGTTGGTGATAAAAAGCACCACTACATCCGCCTCGGCAGTGGCTCCGTGCTCCATCACTTGGCCTTCGGGAAACCAAACGAAGTGGCCGGGACCGAATTGGCCGTCATGCGTGACGAGCGTTCCTTCAAGCACATACATGCCGTGGGCGCAGGGATGGGTGTGGGTTTTGTTAATCACACCGGCAGGGTATTTGACGATGCGGATCTCCATGCCAGTCTCTGGGTCGGTGATGAGATTCTTGCGATAAAGGGTTTTACTGAGCGTTTCGTTGAATCGGGATTCCCAAGGTTCGGCGTTAACGTCTATGGCGATAAGGGGCAGGTTCATTGTTTGATTCTAGCGTGGCTTGTTAAGGATCTAGTTCAGTAAGCTACAAGCCGCGAAGCGACGGAGTATCCGAGGATACTAATGATATAGAGTAGCGAATGGCAGTATTTGTAAATGCATTCTTCGAGACACGCTTGAAACTCCTCTTCGAATTGGCGGAAACCATCGACCGGGCATTTCGGGAAGCCCACCTTGATTACCGTGCCGCCGGGATTACCGTGCCGCCGGCGGTCTAGCCACTTATATTTAGGTCGAAGAAGTCCAACCCGATGCGGGCCGGCTCACAAAAGACATCAATATTGCCGTTTGGCGAAACGACCTTCAACCTGTAATCCTACAGGCTTATGACAAATACCACCACGTAGGCGCGAAATCGGCGATGAATTTTTTCGCAACCGGTTGGTGAGAGCGGGAGCACGGCGAACACCACTTGAACTCACCCCGCACATTCTGAAAAGATAGGCGAACATGAAACCACTTCTGTTCGCCGTCGTCTGCTTAACCGCCGGCTGCGCATCCGGCCAATACTCACTGGGCCCCGATTCACAGCCACAGGACGGTATACCGAAAGGCGCCATCTCGAAACACGTGCTAGCGCCGGGAAAGTATTATCCAGGCACGCCGCACAACTATTCGATCTATGTCCCCGCGCAGTACGACGCATCGAAGCCCACGGCCTTCATGATCTTCCTCGACGGCAGCGGCTCGCTCGGCAATCAACAACGCGTACCCGTTGTATTCGACAACCTCATCGCCAAGCACGACCTGCCGCCGATGATCGGCATCTTTGTCGACCCTGGCGTGCTGCCCGCCGCCTCGCCCCAAGTAATGAGCCGCTACGAACGCTGCTATGAATACGATTCGCTCAGCACGCGCTATTCGCAGTTTTTGATTGACGAGCTGATTCCTGAAGTGGCCAAGAGGTACAACCTGACCAAGGATCCCAATGATCGAGGCCTGGCTGGCGTAAGCACGGGCGCGGTGGGCGCTTTTGCCGCCGCATGGAACCGGCCCGACCAGTTCCGTCGCGTCCTCAGCTTCATCGGAACCTTTGTTGCGATGAAGGGGGCCGACGAACTTCCGGGCTTGATCCGCAAGACCGAACCCAAGCCCCTCCGTGTATTTCTGCAAGCAGGCAAGAACGATCACATTGTTCCCGAACAGCCCTATGGAACGTTCTACGCGGGCAGTTGGCCGGTGAATAACAAGGTGATGCAGGAGGCGTTTGAATCGGCTGGATACGACACTAAGTTAGTGCTGGGTGACGAAGGCCACAACATGAAACAAGGAGCCGCAATTATGCCCGAAGCCCTGCGCTGGTTGTGGCGCGATTATCCCGCGCCGATTGTGGTGAAGGAACCGGAAGGCATGAAGCGCGCCGGATGGGATTCCCGCGGGAAAGTTTATTCGCTGATATCGGCTAATAAAGGTTGGCAACAGGTTGGCGAAACTTATAAGACGGTTGAGAGCCCCGTGGGGTCGAACGACGGCATCGTCTACTTCGCCGACCCCGCGGAAAATCGTATTTATAAGTCAGATGCCGATGGGAAAGTGAGCGTGTTCAAGGAAAACAGCGGCGGCTCGGCAGCCTTAGCCGTCGGTTCTGAAGGCCGCTTGTACGCCGCACAACCAGCTCGCAAGCGCATCGTGGTTTATTCGGCATCCGGCGAAGAAAAGACAGTGGCCCAAAACGTGGAAGCGTCCAGCCTGGCCGTCAGCGCCGCCGGAGTGATTTACTTCATTGACGCCGCGCATAAGACTATTGGCGTGGTGGATGCAGCCGGAAAAAGTCGCAATGTTTATAAAGGTAGCGACCTAGCTC
Organism: Bryobacterales bacterium; assembly: GCA_043785065.1. GTDB lineage: Bacteria > Acidobacteriota > Terriglobia > Bryobacterales > Bryobacteraceae > JANXSF01. Next base: position 2,911 of record JAYVXT010000652.1, read on the forward strand.
AGCCCTCCGCATTGGCGCTAAGCCCCGACCATGGCATGATGATCGTCACCGATGCGCAGGGCCGTTTCAGTTGGTCCTTCCAAGTTGCGCCCGATGGCGCGTTGATCAACGGCGAACCGTTTTATCGTTTGGAAATGCCCGAATCAGGCTGGATGAGCGAGGCGCGCTCGGCGGCTGTGGACGCCATCGGGCAGGTTTACTTTGCGACTGCAATCGGCATTCAAGGGATCGAAGCGAATGGGCGTTCCGCGATGATCCTTAACGCGCCGGAGCATGGAGTGGTGTCCGCGATTACCTTTGCCGGTAAGGATTGGAATTGGCTTTACGCAGCTGAGGGCGGCAAGTTGTTCCGGCGGCCGCTGAAGGCAGGCGGCGTGGCCCCGTGGGTGGTTGGGAAGTTGCCGAAGCCGCCTCTGTAATTGATGGGCGTGAGGCTTGAGGAACAACAAGTTGGTACAAATCCTAAATAATGTGGTTGCCCATGAGGGCCTCGGCAAAACGAAGCCAAATCAAAACAGGACAGGCCGTAGGCCCTTTCACAAGCTATTTGTCGTTACTTTTCAAGCAGTTACAGCCGGAACTCTTGACCCCGCCTGTTACTCTTGAATCAGGGATTTAAGTTCTGGCCAGAACGTTCTCTTCATAGCGCTCGTTCCCTCAGCAAGGGCGAGCGGGCTCTTGGATCGATTTCAAGCAGCTTTAGAAAACGAAGCCAATGGGGCTGATGTATGGAAAATTTGCGTTGGCGTTCCGGCTGATTACCGGATCGTCGAGCCTATATCAGGCAAAGCTGCCATTGTGGGGCAACTTCAAAAATGAAGTACGGCTAGCTTCGTTGGCTTTCAAACCTGAAAGCCAGGCGTGCGGCGTAGGTGTCTCCATTGGTAGTATAACTTCGCCTTGGCCCCAACCAAAGTACAATAGTGTGGTCGGGAAAAAACCATAAAACTTCGCCCCCAAACCGTCTGCCCCAAGCGGCCAGGCAAATGGTAGTTTCGCATTCAAGAATTAAGGGAGACCGCAAGTGAGCATTTTCAAGGACATTCAATTCGCCTTCCGCAGCATGGCGAAAACGCCTTCGTTCACACTTACCGCACTTGCCGCGCTTGCCCTCGGCATTGGAGCCAATACCGCCGTCTTTAGCGTCATCAACGCCGTCCTGCTCCGGCCCCTTCCGTACGCGAACCCGGACCAACTCCTGGCTCTGTTCGAGGTCAGCCCCAAAGTCGGCGCCTTCAAAATCTCCGCTGCTAATTTTAACGATTGGCGCCTGCGCCAGCACTCCTTTACCAGCCTGGGCCTGTTTCGCGACACCTCATCCGTTCTCACAATGGGCGACTTCCCGGAAAAAATCGATTCCGCCGAAGTGTCCCCCGGGGCACTTGCCGCACTGGGCGTTCAACCCATCGCGGGCCGCCTTTTCACCAACGAAGAGGAGCAGCCCGGCGCTGATCGCATCGTACTAATCAGCCACGCCCTTTGGCAACGCCGCTTTGCCGGCGCCGGATCCACGCTTAACTCCACCATTCAAGTGAACGGAGCTGGCGCTCGCATTGTGGGAATCATGCCAGAAAACTTCACACTGCCGGAAGTCAAGGCCGACCTCTACGCGCCGCTCACCATGACACCTGCTCTGCTTTCCACCCAACGGCGCGGCAATCACAACTTTCGAGGTGTTGGCCGTCTTGCCCCCGGCGTTACCAAGGAACGGGCCTCGGCGGAGTTGCAATCCATCGCCGGCCAATTGGCGCAGGAGTACACGGACATCAACAAGAATTGGGGAGCCACCACCATCGGGCTGCGGGAACAGATCTCAGGCAATGTGAAGCCAACGCTGTTATTGCTATTTGCCGCAGTCTGCTCCGTGCTGCTGATCGCTTGCGCCAATGTCGCAAACTTACTGATTGCCCGCAGCGGAGCACGGCAAAAGGAAATCGCCGTTCGCTCAGCTCTTGGCGCCGGCTCGTGGGATATTGCTCGCCAATTACTTACCGAAAGTGTCACGCTCTCAGTTTGTGGCGGCGCGCTCGGTTTGGCGCTGGCGGCATTTGGCATCAAGGGCATCACTACGCTTGGCGCATCCTTCTTACCGGTTGGCGCCGACGTCACTCTCGATTGGACTGTGGTCGGATTCACCTTCCTTGTCTCCATAGTCACCGGCATGGTCTTTGGATTGGCTCCCGCCCTGACCGCCGGGCGCATCAATTTGAATAGCATCTTGCGTGGAGCGGGACGCGGGGCCATTGGCGGCGTCTCGCAAGCTCGTCTTCGTTCCGTGTTGGTAGTGGCCGAAGTTGCGCTTTCCGTGTTGCTGCTTACCAGCGCCGCGTTGTTGATCCGCAGCTTCAGCCAACTACAGCAAGTGGACCCCGGCTTCAAAACCGATCACGTGATTACAGCCAAGATCAGCCTGCCCGCCAAACAGTACCCTGGCCCGGAGCTTCCAGTTTTCATGCAGAAGTATGTGGAACAACTGCGCCAATTGCCTGGAGTAAGTTCAGCCGGCGTGGCGCGCGACGTTCCACTTACTCCTTCCAATCCCACTTTGAATTTTGAAATCGAAAATCGGCCGGCCGCATCCAGCAGTGAACAACCCGTAGCCAGTTTTCGCGCAGCCAGTTCGGGCTTCGCCGAAACCATGGGATTGAAGCTGGTCTCGGGCCGCTTTCTGGAACGCGGAGACGATAGCCCGGCTTCCAATCCGGTAGCGGTAATCAATCAGCCCTTCGCCACTAAATACTTTCCCAACGAAAACCCCCTAGGGCAACACATCAAAGCCGGCTTTGACGATAGTCCCTGGTGCACTATCGTGGGAGTAACCGGCGAAGTTCGGTATCGCGGCCTTGACCAACAGGCTTCACCGGAAATCTATTACTCCTACCATCACGTTTCGCCCGCCATGATGAATATGATCCTGCCCGCGATGATGGTAACTGTGCGCTCGCAAGGCGACCCCATGCAAATCAGCGGCGGCATGCGGCAGTTATTGCGGGAACTGAACCCACAACTGGCGCTTTCAGATTTGCGGACGATGGATGATATCGTTGCCGGTTCGGTGGCCACGCCTCGCTTCCGTGGCGCGTTGGTGTTACTGTTTGCCTTGCTGGCGCTTGCATTGGCGGTCATAGGGCTCTATGGCGTCATTGCCTATTCCGTTTCGCAACGGGTGAATGAAATTGGCGTGCGTATGGCGATGGGCGCGGAGGCGGGAGATATAACTCGTCTTATCTTGACCCAAGGCATGACCATGGCCGGCATTGGAATCTTCATTGGATTAACGGCAGCCTACTTCGCGGCGCGTTCCATGCAGGCCATGTTATTCGGCATTGCGCCTTTCGATTGGCCAACGTTCGTGGGCGTGCCCATTGTTATCGCAATAGTAACATTGGCCGCCTGTTTAGCCCCCGCTTTGCGCGCCGCGCGGATTGATCCGCTAAATGCTCTCCGGCAGGATTGACATTTAGCCGGAAAAAGGTCTACCTTGTTGGAGTAAGCCCAAGAGAATTACTGTTTCAAAGTAAGCGTTCCAAGAAAAACATGGATTACTCAAACATAATTACTACGGACCCTGGTAAACGAAGTGGTAAGCCCTGCATCAGAGGCCTTCGAGTTACCGTCTACGAAGTGCTTGAGTATGTCGCGGCGGGAAGCAAGGAACAGATTCTTTGCGACTTTCCTTATCTTACAGGACAAGATATCCAGGCGTGCTTAGCCTTCGCCGCCGACCGGGAACGGCGTTTCTTGCGCGCCTAGCAGCCTGTGGTGAAGTCCGCTCCGTTACCGTCGGTAACGTATTACAATTACTGAGCCACGAGCGTAAGCGCCCGGTCTTTTACGACTTTCACCAGGACTGCTAGCTTGCCAGGCCCGAAACATACCATCTAGCCTGCCAGGCCCGAAACATACCATATGGATACCTGGCTTCCCATCGAAACTTGCGCCCTACCCATCCCGCCGACGAAAATAGAGTATGTCCTTAACCTACCTCGAAACGCCCTCAGCGGAAGTGATGGCGAAGTACGAGGCCGTAATCGGTCTGGAAGTGCACGTTCAGTTGGCCACGCGCACCAAAATTTTCTGCGGATGCGCCACTAGCTTTGGAGCCGCGCCGAACTCGAACGTCTGCCCGGTCTGTCTTGGCCTGCCGGGAGCCTTGCCGGTTTTGAATCGCCAAGGCGTCGAACTTGCCATCCGCGCGGGGCTAGCGCTCAATTGTGAAATCGGCGAGCAGTCCGTATTCGCCCGCAAGAATTATTTTTATCCGGATCTTCCCAAGGGTTACCAGATCTCTCAGTTTGATAAGCCGGTGTGCGGTAAGGGGTATGTGGATATCATGCTTGAATCCGGACCGAAACGCATTGGCGTGACCAGGGCGCATATGGAAGACGATGCCGGCAAGAGCTCGCACGAAGGCCATAGGGATTCGGATCGCTACACCTACGTCGATCTAAATCGCTCCGGTACCCCTTTGATCGAAATCGTGAGTGAGCCCGATATGCGCTCCTCCGATGAAGCTTACGCCTACATGACCGAAATCAAGCAGGCCATGCAGTTCGCCGACGTTTCCACTTGCGACATGGAAAAGGGCCACCTGCGTTGCGATGCGAACGTTTCCGTGCGTCTCCCTGGCGAAGAGCTTGGGACCAAAGTGGAAGTGAAGAACGTCAATTCCTTCCGCTTTTTGAAGTTGGCGATTGATTACGAAATCAGCCGGCAGATCGGCGTCATTGAACGCGGCGGCAAGATCACGCAAGAGACTAGGTTGTACAATTCCGAAACTGGCGAGACGGCTAGCATGCGCAGCAAGGAACAGGCGCACGATTACCGTTACTTCCCCGAACCCGATTTGGTTCCTCTGCACATTAGCCGCGCATGGCTGGACCGCGTGAAGAGTGAGATGCCCGAATTGCCGGCGATGAAACGCAAACGCTTTGTGGAACAGATCGGCCTGAGCGAGTATGACGCCGGGGTGCTTACCGCCACGCGCGAAATATCCGACTATTACGAACACGCGGCCAAGGTTTCTAGCGACCCCAAGATCACCGCCAATTGGGTAATGGGGGACCTGGCCGCGATGTTGAAGGCCGAATTTAAAGAGATCAACGAATCGCCCATTACGCCGGAAAACTTGGGTGAGTTGGTGATGCTAATCGGCAAGGGAGACCTTTCGGGCAAACTGGCCAAGGACATTTTCCCGAAGATGTTCGCTACGGGAGATCCGGCGCAAGTGATTATGGATCGCGAAGGCTTGCGGCAGATCAGCGATACGGGCGCGCTTGAGAAGATCGTGGATGATGTGTTGGCCGCGAATCCGAAACAGGTGGAGCAATACAAGGCAGGCAAGATGGCGGTGATTGGCTTCCTGGTTGGACAAGCGATGAAAGCATCGCGCGGACAAGCGGCCCCGGGCACGGTAAATGATCTGTTGAAGATGAAGTTAGAGGCTTAGTTCTTCCGACAGGCTCAGTTCTAGCACGCCCAAGGAAACCCGAATTCGTATACAAACTAGGCGCGCAGCAGTTACAGGCGCGTTTCAATCCGTAAACATTTGCCTGCGGCGAAAAACCACTAATGCCTTGATTCATCAGCGTAAACACCGTCTACGCAAAGATGCGCGAAAAATCGTTTCAAAAACAGGTTTGACGGGAAGCCTTACCTCGGCTACGCTAATAGTGTGACGTCTCCTCTCGCGCGATTTACGCCATCCCGGCAGTATTCTCGCGGCGGCCTTGCGGCGCTGGCTTTAGCCGCGCTGTTTACAGGTTTCGCCTGGCAGTGGCCGCTTGTAGGGGTTGCCGCCGTCCTGTTCTTCATCAGCGCTTCCATCTTGCTTTTCTTCGCCTTCCGTCCCGCAATTGAAATCCACTCCACGCATTTACTTTACGGTTCAAAAATTATCCCTTGGTATGCCGTTCGACGCGTGGATCGCACCGGTTGGATCGCCCCGTTGGGGGTTTTTCTGGAGCTGGAGGAGAAGAAGAAACTGCTGATCTTCTACCCTGGCGATCTTGATAGTTCCAAACAACTGTTGCGGCTAATCAGAAAGCATTCCAACGAAGCACTTCTTGACGGCGTTCCGCACAGGCAAGTTTGGGGTGACGCTCCGCAACCTGCCGCTGTTCTTCGTCCGCTGCCTTCCCCGAAATATAAATTGTTGCGTACAGAAGACGAAGCCGAGGTGGAACGAATGTTCCAGCAGTTGAAATCGGCCGGACGCATTGATACGCAAGCGGGTCCGGACGGGAAGTAGTTGCGCAAACTCCGAAGTCTCCTTGTAGTTTTCCTCCTAATAATTGTCGCGTGGCTTTCCGGTCCCATTTGGCTCCCCTGGCTGGGTCATTCCCTCATTGCCCAAGATCTGCCTTTCAAAGCGGACGCAATAGCCGTACTGGCGGGCGATTCCTTAGGCGAGCGACTTGGCCGGGCCGTCGAGCTTGCCCAAGAACAGTGGGCCCCAATCATACTAGTCAGCAGTTCAGGCAAGGAATTCGATTCGGTTGAAGGCGAGCTTGCAATCAACTGGGCCGTGAAGCGTGGCGCACCTCGCGAGTGGTTCGTGCTCATTGAGCACCAAGCAGATTCCACGGTGGAAGAATGCATCGTGCTGGAATCTGCGTGCCGCAAACGCGGCATTAGAAAATTGCTGTTGGTGACTGGTGAATTCCATACACGCCGCGCCGGTCGAATAATGCGGCGTGTCGCTCCCGAGCTTGAAGTGCGGACCGTGGGTAGCCGGACTGCCGCATACGACCCCGATTTCTGGTGGAAAAACCGCCCTTCGCGGAAAATCTGGCTGCTTGAAGCCTCGAAAACGATTGCCGATTTCCTAGGCATCTGAATTAGAGAAGAGAGTTGAGCGATGAAGAAATCTTTTCAAACCATGTTGCCCTACTTAAAACGGCACAAGCGAAAGCTTGGCTTAGGTATGGGCGCCTTGGTTATGAAAGATTTACTGGCCGTGCTATCGCCCCTGATCATGAAGCGCGGTGTGGACGCGCTTACTGGCCACTTTGAAATGCGCGACGTATTTTTGTTCGCTTCCTTGCTGATTCTTTTGTCAGCGATCAAAGGGCTGTTCCAATATTGGATGCGTTTGCTTTTAGTTGGCGTTTCGCGCGATCTGGAATTTGATTTGCGCAATGATTTGTTTGCCCATCTGATTTACCTCTCAGCGCCTTTCTTTCAGCGATTCCGCACCGGCGACATTATGACGAGGGCGTCGAGCGACTTGAACGCGGTGCGCATGATGGCCGGTCCGGGAGTTATGTATTGGTGCGAGACGACGCTGCTGTTTGTGTTAGCCGTGGCGGTGATGGCTGCCACCGATTGGCGCTTGACGCTACTCGCGCTATCGCCCGCGCCGCTGATCGTGATTGCGGTGATCTTCTTTGGAAGACGGATTCATGTGCGGCATGAAGCGGTGCAAAGGCAGTTTTCGGACATCTCGAGCCGAGTACAGGAAAACTTAGCCGGCGTGCGGGTGGTGCGGGCTTATGCCCAGGAAGATCACGAGATGCGGATCTTTGAGCGGCTAAATCAGAACTACATTCGCGAAAGCTTGCGTTTGGCCAGGTTGTCTGGCGCGTTCATGCCCCTGTTGCAAGGGTTGATTGGCCTGACGTTTTTGATGGTGTTGTGGGGTGGCGGCCGCCGTTTGCTGGCCGGAGAGCTTTCCGTGGGCGGCTTCGTGATGTTTCACACGTATATGGGCATGTTGATCTGGCCGTTGATCGCCATGGGTTGGGTTGTGAATTTGATAGAGCGGGGTAACGCATCGCTGGCGCGGATTCAGGAAATGTTGAGCGTAGAGCCCTCCATCACGTCGCCTCCGCATCCGATTGTTGTGCGAGAACCGCGCGGGGCCATCTCCCTTGAAAACGTTACCGTGCAATTCGATGGGCGGACGGCGCTAGATAACGTTTCACTTGCCGTCCGCGCGGGGGAGACGGTGGCGATTGTAGGGCGCACGGGCTGCGGAAAAACTACGCTGGTGCGGCTGCTGGCGAGGTTGATCGACCCTTCGAGTGGCGTCCTGCGCATGGATGGCGTGGATCTTCGAGAGTGGGATTTGACGCGGTTGCGAGAGCAGATCGCCATGGTGCCGCAGGAGACCTTTTTGTTCGGCATGACGCTGGAGCAGAATATTGCATTCGGCGTCGCGGGCGCAACGCGTGAGCAGGTGGAGTGGGCGGTTGCAGTGGCGGGCTTAGATACGGATCTGACTTCGTTTCCGCACGGGCTGGACACGATGGTGGGGGAACGCGGCATTACGTTATCGGGTGGCCAGAAACAACGCACAGCCATTGCCCGCGCCGTATTACGCAATCCGCGATTGCTAATTTTGGACGACGCGTTAGCGAGTGTGGATACCGTGACTGAGGAAAAGATTTTGACGGCGCTGGCCGGGGTGATGCGTGGGCGAACCAACATTCTGATTTCGCATCGCGTTTCCACAGTGCGGAATGCGGATCGAATCGTGGTGCTTGATCACGGACGAGTGGTGGAACAAGGGACGCACGAGGAGTTGCTGGGTTCGGGCGGGTACTATGCTGACTTGCATCAAAAGCAAATGCTGGAACAGGAATTGGATGCGATCTAACCGATCATAAGGTTGAAGTCTTCTATCTAAGTATCTCTCTTATGTGAAAGTAAGGTTTTTGCCGATTCCATTGTCTCGCGGGTGGTACTACACTCGACATAGTTTACCAATCCCTCTCTAGGAGTAATCTTATGGTTAAGTACATTCTTGTTTTCGTTAAGGACACAAAAGGCCAGGACCTGATTGAGTACGCGTTAATGGCTGGATTCGTGGCTGTGGCGGCTGGAGCAATCATGCCGGGTATCTCTACTGACATCAGCACCATATTCTCGAAGGTCAGCTCTTCCATGTCTAATGCGGCGGCTTCCTAGAATTATCGAGGTTAGCACGAAAGGAAACGCTTCAAGGCCAGAAGCTAGCAGCAACCGCCTCTCACGGCTCGCTGTGTTTACGTTAATCGCGAGCCGTGACCGTAAGGGAGCAGTATAGTAGAAGCAAACATCGCCGCAGATTTGATCCGTGCCCGCAAGCAGTTCATGGCACAAGAGCGGATCGGTTCCAGGACAATACCTCAAAATTCACTATCAGAGCCACTCGTTGGATCCACCTTGTCGGATCCTCTTCCTCCTCCATGAATTGGTAAGCTGCCCCCCCCGGAGCGCATGCGTCCTGAAGCGAGCGAGGAAGGCTTAAATCTTAAATCGGCAAACGGCGATACAGGTTCATCCAATGAGCCCTCTCCGAGGCGAGCCAGATCAACAACGATTCGTCGATGACGGTTTTGATTTGAAGGCTCCTTGGGACTAGGATCAGGCCGGGCGAAAGGTCGTGGATAAATTAAAGCATGCCAACAACGCCGGTTTTTTCACGGCTTTGTTCACTTGGGCTATCCCGATCTTTGCTCCCCACAACCGGCGGCGAACATAACTGACGCTGCCGGTCCGGTTTTATATGGATAAAGGACAATTTCTTTACGCTCATCCTGGGCCTGCCCGGAGCGGTCCATCCGGCCACGCCCTTGGGTCAAGCCCACGCTGATCCAGTTCGCCGCGCCATAACAAATGCCGGGGTACCGGCTGCGATCCACTAGGTTTCCAGTAAAACAGGCTCAACCGCATAACGGCTTTGCCAGTCTTGCTTGAGTTGCCGGGCGGCGGCGGAAAGAATATGGCTGGCCAGATTGGGGATCTCAACCCATGGACAAATCAGAAAACGGCTGTTGTTAACCACTCGCGCCAGATTGATTTTCCGGCGGGAATCGTTCCAGCCGATATAGTGGTCGCGCGGCGCCATCTTCCACCCCGCGTTGGTGAACAACAAGCAGGCAAGCACGGGGCAGGGGGGTTGTCGGTGGCGTACGAAATAACGAAGTTGCGCTCCGTAAGGAACGCGGTAAACAAGATAGAAAAA
>JAYVXT010000653.1:0-12858 GCA_043785065.1 Bryobacterales bacterium
CCGCTCGATACTCCGCGAATCGACGCCGAACTTGCTCTATATCCTCCCGGTACACCTCTGATGAGTCTGCCATAAGTTGCTAAGGCCTCCCGCCTTCGACACAACCTATCAGCTATTGGGAACTGTAGTCACGCACGCTTGCCGGAAGGACACAAGGCTTCGACTGCTGCTGGTTTTGACAGCAGCTCGTCCCTCAGAACCTTAACCAATTCCTTGCTGGATTCGGAGAGGACACCTTCGGCTACTTTGCCCGGATGTAATCAAGGTGTGCCAGTGCAAATGGAGCGAGAGTCGTAACGAGTTGGGCGATATCCATCGTTCTGTGATTATTGCACGTTCTACTTAGAGGCCAGCACGGCCTCCGCCGCCTTATACCCACTCCGCACTGCCCCTTCCATCGTTGCCGGCCAGCCGCACTTGGTCCAATCGCCGGCCAGGAAAAAGTTAGGGAATTTCGTCTTCGATTCCGGGCGCTTCGATTCCAGTCCCGGCAAAGGAGAGAAGGTCGCATGGGCTTCTTTCACTACCTGCGCCTTTTCGAGCCGCGCTTGACGCACTAGCGGGAAAAACTCGGCCAGTTCCCTCAACGCCAAATCAATGATTTCCTGTCGGCCCATAGTAAGTAGATCCTTACTGGCGCTAACTACGATTTGTAAGTAGCGGCCGCCATCCTTGTTATACATCCACTGAATCGTACGGTCCAGCATGGCGGCGTTAGCAAGGTCGGTCACCTTACGGTCGAACCACAGATGGATACCGGTGATCGAGGAATGCTCGAAGGGCGTGTAGTCGATGCCCAGTTGGGGAAAAAGCTTTTCCAGGCGTTCAAAAGGCACGGCGCTGATGTAGGTATCGGCGGTGAGCCGTTCGCCTTTCACCATCACTCCCGCAATGCGTCCGTTTTCAACAATGATTTGATCCACAGGGGCGCGATATTCAAAGCTGACATTGGGCAGCCGCTTCCAGCAACGCTCGCCGAACAGTTCGGCAAGATGCACGGTGGGCACGCCCATTTCATAATTGTGCGCGCCTTCCAGAAAGCCCAGGGAGAACACTTGGAAACCGTGCGCGGCGGCCATTCGATCCAACTCCTCGTTGACTGCGCTGACTAGCACTGGACGCCAAAAACGCGCGATGGCCTGCTCTGTTTGCTGCTTTTCACGCAACCAATCGAGCATGGTGATGTCGTCCAGATCCGTACGGCGGACGTTCTCACGGTAGATGGCCGCCATCGCGCGGCCAACGGCTATCTTGTCGGCCCACGAAAGGAACTTCAACTTCAGGAACGATCCGGTGAAATGGAGCGGCGCGGGCAGAATGCCACCCTTCAGAACGGACATGCGCCCGCCGGGTTCGATCATCGGAAATTCATTATAGAATTTGATCTTGTGCGTGACACCCATGCGCTGGTAAAAATCCAACAAGCTGGTGCAACATCGCATCAGAATATGTTGGCAATTGTCGATGGTTTCGTTATCGAGTGGAAAGGACGTTGCACGTCCGCCGGGAAACGGCCGCATTTCAAGAACCCGTACGCGATGGCCGGCTTCGCCTAAACGAACCGCCGCCGCCAAACCTGCCAGGCCACTGCCTATGATTATAATTTCAGACATCCATTAAATTGGAATGCGGCATCGGCGCCCGCCCCCACCACTTTCGTCGTCGTCGTAATTAACGGCAATCCAAGCCGCAATTATTAAAAGCAAAATGTAGGAGAGGGTTGTGAGATCAAACATCAGGATTAAAGTATCTCTTCCACATCCGATTAGGGCAATACCTTAGCGGCTCCAGTACCCTTGGGAAAAACCGGCAAACCATGCCACCAACCCTCCCAGTACCGGAAAGGCCGCTATGCATAATGCCAATCTTACCAAGAGTGAAGGTCCAGCGGCGCGAAAAGCGATCCAGCCTTGAACTGTCATAACCAGCAACGCCGAAACAACGAAGCCTGCGCCGCCATGGGTACACCACGGGCAATGTTTGGGGCCATGATGAATGTTGCAATGCTCAGAGCCCGTGCGCCAAAACGATTGGCAGCCACAGGCGAAAACCCAATTGCAAAAGTCGTAGAGGCACAGCCCGGTGAGCAACGCGGCAATGGCGAAGACGGCGGCGCGCTTGGAGAGAGGAATCATTTTCTTAGGCGCGCATGGTTCTGAAGCGACCGTAGAGACGAATCATATTTTCAATCATCTTCAGGCCGGCTTTGCCATCGAAGCTTAGAAGTGATTCGGGGTGGAACTGCACGGCCTCAACGGGAAGCAACTTGTGCTTGACGCCCATGATCACACCGTCTTCCGTGCGCGCCGTCACTTCCAGCACGTCGGGCAAGTTTTCAGGAATTGCGTAGAGCGAATGATAACGTCCCACGCGGACCTGCGGCGGCAAGCCTTCAAACACGCCCTTGCCTGTATGTTCCACCATCGACGGCTTGCCGTGCATCGGGTAACCCAGCACGCCGAGCTTGCCGCCGAACGCTTCCACAATGCCTTGGAGGCCGAGGCAGACACCGAACGCGGGAATATTGTTCGCTGATGCGAAACGCACTAATTGCGGCACTCCGAAATCTTCCGGGCGTCCGGGACCGGGCGATATTAGGATGATATCCGGGTTCAGTTTAAGGATCAGCTCTTGGGAAATGCCATGGCGGTAAGTTACTACTTCAGCGCCGGTTTGACGCGCGTAGTTAGCCAGGGTCTGAATGAAACAATCATCGTTATCGACGAGTAACAGCTTTACGCCTTCGCCTACTTTCCTTGTAACTTCTGGAGCCGCTTGCTTCTGTTTCTTACCCATTTCAAGGGCGCGGAAAAAGCCAGTAGCTTTGAGGTGGCACTCGGCGTTTTCGGAGGCAGGATCGGAATCGTAAAGGAGCGTGGCGCCGGCGGGGTAATACGCCATTCCGTTTTTCAAATGCGCGGTGCGGATAAGGATGCCGGTGTTCAGATCGCCGCTGAGGGAAAGCATGCCTACGGCGCCGCCGTACCAGCCGCGCGCGTCTTTTTCCTGATTTTCAACGGCTTGGGCCGCAGCCTTTTTGGGCGCGCCGATGATGGTTACGGCCCACATGTGCGATAGAAATGCGTCTATCGAATCGAAGCCTGGCTTCAGCGTCCCTTCCACGTGATCCACCGTATGGAACAACCCCGCATAAGCTTCGATAAGGCGCCGCCCGATAACTTGTACGGAGCCTGGCTCGCAGACGCGGGACTTATCGTTGCGGTCCACGTCGGTACACATTGTAAGTTCCGACTCTTCCTTCTTGGAATTGAGTAAGTCACGTATGCTTTCGGCATCGGCTAGCGGATCGCCAGTGCGGCGCGCTGTGCCGGCGATCGGACAACTCTCAACACGATTTCCCTCCACCCGGATAAACATTTCCGGCGAAGCTCCCACTAACTGCTCTTCGCCTAACTGGAGTAAGAACTCGTAGGGGGAAGGGCTGGCCTTTTGAATGCGTTGGAAAAGCTTCGAGGCAGGGTCGGAATAAGGAGTGGAGAAGGTTTGGCGGAGAACGACTTCGTAGTAGTCGCCGCGGCGCATTCCTTCGCGCACGGTTTCCACACCAGCCATGTACTCTTCCGGAGTGTGGTCGCTGACAACTGGGGCGGGCGGCAGGTTAGGTGATTCGGGTACAGGTTCGCCGGAGCGTTCCAGCCCTGTAGTGGATAAGGTTTCTGTCTCGAAATCGTATTGGTAGCGTTCGATGACTTCGCGCTTGCGGTCGACATAGTAGATGTCGTCGCATAGGAATAAGTGAAGGTCCTTGCGTTCGCCACGCGTGAGTTTTAGTTCGATGGGATCGAATTGAAATAACAGGTCGTACCCGAAGGAACCCACTAGGCCGAGCCGTCCGTCCTGGTCGTTCTTAAATTCGGTGACCAATGCCCGAAGGATGGAAAAGACCGAGGGTTGCTTGGAGCGTTCCTCTTCAGAGAACAGCTTGGGCAGCGGCAACAGCTTTCCGGAAAGCAGCGAGGCTTCGTGGTGCAACGATTCCCAATGCGGATGCTTTGAGAGCACCGGCAGCAGCATGTTCAGCAGCATTTCGCCGCGTTGGTTGAGCGCCCGGAATTCGACGTTGCGAGAACGGGAAATAATTTCAAGAGGGGGCTTGGTGCTTGCGATGTCCCAGCGCGAATACCTTCCGGGGAATTCGTATCCCGAGGAAAGGTAAAAGCCGCGGAACTTGTCTAGATCGCCTGGAAGGTGCTTCAAACCTTTGTTGAAGTTGACCTTGGAGGCGGTCCGTGTGACACGTATCCCGCTTGGTGTTTCATAGCGGAGTTGTCGCATTTGATGGCCCTTTGGTGAAATTTTAGGATAGCATGCGGCCGGCGAACGGGCGCTGTTATGATCGTCTTGTGGGACGCTTTGCGCTTCTTCTTTTCTGCCTCGATTCAATTAGCTTAGCCGCTGATCCGCCGGCGAACATTGCGCGGCTAGCGGCTGATAGAGAAACACTCACTGAAGCGTCGCGCGGGGAGTATCTTTATAAGCAGGCAGTGGTGCTGGAAGAAATCGGCAAGAGTGGCGTGAAGGGTGGCGAGTATAAAGAACAACGGGAAGTAATCTTTTCCCCAACCGGTGAACGCACCGAACGCGTGGTGGGGAAGACGTGGAATTCGCTTATGTTGATCCGTCTTACGGACGAGGATTTTCGCGACATCCGCGAAGTGCAGCCGATGCTGCTAACCAAGGAAACCTTGCGTCTATACAAGGTGGAGCCACGCGGCGATGAGGTGATGGATTCGATTGATTGCTGGGTAGTGTCAATTAAACCACGACAGATTCTGGACGGGCAGCGGTTGTTTGAAGGGGTGTTGTGGATCGACAAATCCGACTACTCGACGATTCGCAGCGAAGGGCGGGCAATGCCGCAGATCTTCAAGCGCAAGGAGGAGAATCTGTTCCCGCGCTTCACTACAATTCGCAAAAGAATGGAGGGCGGCTTTTGGTTTCCGGCGGTGACGTTTTCCGATGACACACTACAGTTTTCCAGCGGCCCGGTGCGGCAACGATTGAAGATTACCTATAGCGACTATCAACGATTCGGGGCCGATACCATCATCAAGTTTGATACGGAAGTAAAGCCGGAATGAGCCGCGTTGGCTTGTGCGCCGATTGCGTCAATGCGCGCGTGATTACATCGGACCGGGGTAGCCACTTTACGATGTGCCTGCTTTCAAAGGATGACCCGCGCTATCCAAAATACCCGCCTTTGCCGGTGCTGCGATGCGAGGGTTATGTGCAATCTGTCACAGTGGATAAATAGTGAGTCACGTTTGGGATGAATGGATCGCTCCGCAAACGATCCTTGAGTTAGTGCGGAACACCGCGCCGTTTTTGCCGGAATTCCCAGTGGAAAGTAGACCGTTGCCGGAATTGGGCGAAGGGCCGCAAGGATTCTTGCGCATCCTGGCCGCAGCGCCCGCTGCCCTTCAACGCGATGCCAATCCGGAGGAAGAACTGCTGAACTACTTTGCGGTGTGCATTGCCGCGCATCATGCCACGGTGGCAACCTTTGTTCCCACTGACGTGGACACGAAGATCCGTGGCTTGATTTGGCGCAAGGTGCGGGATCGTGATTTGTTGCGATCCCTGATCGAACTTACCTTGCGGATGGGCACATGGTCGTTAAACGGTATATCCACGCGGGCGACGGCATTGGGCGATTGGGGTCCGGTGAGTGGCCACAATGGGGAATGGCTTTCGGTGATCACCGCTGGGTTGGGACGCGCATTGAAGTTGGGCGACGAAGAGTACGCGGAAAAAGCCGTCACGGCGATTGACGCAGAGCTGCGCCGCGAGACGGATTCGTTTGCGTTCGCTTTCAGAAAAAATGGCCTGGAATTGGATACCTTGCGCTTGGCCGCGAGCCTCACGCATAACCTAGGCGACGTGGATCAGGCGATCAGCTTTTGGACGATGGAGACAATGACCAATTCCTGCCGCGCGCGTTTTCATCGGCTGGCGCACGAGAACACACGTCCGTATAACGGGACCTTCCAAACGGCGGCGTTGTTGTATCGCGATGCGATGTCCGCCGAAGGGCACAGGCACTATCCGTTGCGGCACGTGAAGGCGCTACGCAGGTCGGCGGATTTGTTGTTGCCGCTGGGCCCGTTCCTCGATGATTGGGGCGGAATAATCGGATCGCATCCTTCGTTGAAATCGCTGGAGCGGACCGAGGTGTTGGACGAAATGATTCGCGGGTGCCGGAAGATCGCTGGGCAGCAGGGTTACTATCGCGCGGTGGCGGGGTTTCAGAGCAAAGCGCGATCGGCGTTTGATACGGCGGTGGGGTTGCTGCCGAATGCTTCGCGCAAGGAGTTGAAGGACAGCGCGTTTCAAAAGCAGATTGCCGTGCAGCAGGGTTCGTTTGAATCGATGATGAAAAAGAAAGTGGTTGGGCTGCGGGCCAAGCTGAAGGGTTAATTAGTGCATAGGAACTTGCCACTGGCCTTTGCTCTTTCCTTCCTTTTCTGTGCGCTCGCATGGTTTTTGGGTGGCTATCCATGGGTGATCGTTGGCTTCTTCACGTTGGCGATTCTGAACTGGAGAGCCGCGAGCGTGAACCGGATTGTGGTGGTTTGCGCGGCGGCTTTTGTTTGGCTTTTGTCGTTTCAGTTAACCGGCGACCGGCGGCTGTTCTTTCCGTATTCCATGCTTTTCGCCGCGGCGGCAATTTCGGCGCCGGGGAGGTGGCTAGTGCAAGGTGTTTCGGCGGCGCTGCTGTTCTTCGCCATTCGCATTTATCAGGATGCGTCACAATCCGTTTTGCTGTTGGAGGCAATAGTTGCTGTGGCTGCTCTCGCGCCGGCTTTGTTGGCCAGGCGGCAGGGAGATCCGGATTTGCGGAATCTTGCGGCGGTAGTTTTCCTCTGTTCGGTTATCGCATTTCTTGGGTTGGTGTTTTAACCGGCAAGGCGCCGTTTGGATGCGCTATCTTGAATATTCCGAATGACCCCCGCCAAGCAAATTCTGGCTGAGACGCTTCTGTCGTTGGAGCCCGCATCAATACCGCACCCACAACTGGCGCGACAGATTCATGCGGACATTCTGGCCCAATCAAAACACATCAACCAGCCGCACTTCCGCAATATTCACATTAACGACTTACAACTTTTGTTCAAAGCCTATGACGCGCGATTCTTGGATGGCCGATGCGCACAAGCGCTGGAGAGCGCTCCGTTGACGTTCAGGCTGGCGAAGCGCATGACGAAGACCGCCGGTACGACCACTCTATTTCGAGCGCGCGATGGGCGGGTTCGGTATGAAATCGCTATCTCCACCAGTTTGTTGTTTGACGGTTTTGGCCCGGCGGATCGCGAAGTGACCGTATGCGGGTTGCCCGTGGCGGACCGGCTGGAGGCGCTGCAGCGCGTGTTTGAGCATGAGTTTATCCACTTGTGCGAGAACTTAAGTTGGGGAGATAGCAACTGTTCCGGGCAACGGTTTCAATTCATCGCCACTGGGTTGTTCGGCCACCAGAGCCACAAGCACGCATTGATCACGCGCGGTGAGCGTGCGGCGGAGGTTGGCATCCGGCCTGGGGCGCGCGTTACCTTTCCTCATGAAGGACAACGTTTGCTGGGGGTGGTGAATCGAGTAACCAAGCGGGCCACTGTGTTAGTGGAAGACGAGAGTGGCCGCAGGTTTTCCGATGGGCGATACTATGTGACTTACTACGTGCCTTTGCGCGTTTTGAGCTTGGTGCAAGCAGCCACGGGTTAACTTTCGCTATTGGCCAAAACGGTACAAAGCTTCAGCGGTTCTTACAAACACGGCGCCATCCGATAGCGCGGGGGTAGCGTAAATAGGTTCGCCAAAATCCAAGGTGGAAAGCACCTGCCATTCACCGCCCGCTTTCAATACGGCCATTACACCGTCCTCGCTGGCCAGATACAACTTCCCATCGGCGGCAACCGGCGAGGCGGAATAGCCACCCAGCGCCGATTCCACGCGGCTCGTCTTCAACATCTTACCTGTCGCCGCATCCAAGGAAGTTAGAATGCCGCCATTCTTCAGCGCGTATACCACGCCTTCATACCGCAGCACCGAGGGAATCACGCTGGTGAAGCTCTTATCGTAACGCCACAACTCACGAGCCGTAAGCGCCCCTTTCGCATCGCGCTCCAGCCGCAGGGCCATCAATGCATTGGGCCCCATCACCTTGCGTTGCTTGGCATCCCATTTTTCCTGGGTAATCACGCCATCGCGATTGCCTTCGTACTTGGCAATGCCGAGCAAGAACGCGTCGGCGCCATACTCGTCGGCAGTCAACTTGCCGTCCTTATTTTTATCCAGCTTCGCCAGCCGGGGCGCGAATGGGGCGGGCTCCTCCGACCCATAACCGAACAGGAACACGGTATCGCCCGAAAGCACGGGACTGGCCACAATGGCGGTGGGCAAGCCGTGGTGGGTCATCACACGTTTTCCGCCGGTCAAGGAATGCACGCCCAGAATGCCGCGGCTAACGGTCAAAATGTCTTTGCCGTAGTTGAGCGCGGAGCCCCAGGAATCGGTCTCTTCCCGAGGGGTCTTCCACCGGATTTCGCCGTTGCGCTTGTCGATTGCAGCGATGTAGGAATCGTCCATTTGGTCAATGGTGACGATCACGGAATCCCCCGCCAAGATGGGCGAAGCACTGATGCCCATGGTGTTGGTGAACGGGCCAAGCGGGGTCTTCCATCGCAACTTGCCCGCCGAATCGTAGGACACGAGACCGAAATCCTTGAAGAAGGCGTAGACATTTTCGCCGTCGGTGACAGGCGTTATGGCCGCTTCGTGATTGAGCAAGTTGACGACTTCCTTGTGAGGCTGATCGACGGCGCGCTCCCATAAAAGCCTGCCGGTTTTGCGATCGAAGCATTGCACATAAAGCTTTCCGTCGTCCGCGCCCGTTAGGAACACGTGGCGGGCAGTGAGGATGGGGGAAGATTTTCCGGGCCGAGCGCCGCTTCGCCAAAGCATGTTTTTCTCCATGCTGAGAGTTGCGGGGAAGTTTTTGTCATTGGATACGCCAGAGCCGTTAGGGCCCCGGAAGCGGTTCCATTCTTCAGCTCCGCTGGGGGTAAGACAGAACAATAACAGGAACAGAGAGCGCATGGCGGCAAGTATACCGAAACGGGGCTCGGGTAGCTATGCAACGCGCTAGCTCTCAGCGCGGCTAGTCGAGGGCTAGCGTGATTAGCGCTGCTAGCCAAACGGCACACGTAGCCCCCGATGGAAATCGGGGGCTGGTTCTAGTTGCCGAAGTAGCTGTCGTTCAACTTCACATTCTGCGATTTGCGGAGATCTTCCACGAACTTCTTAAGCATCTCCGGCTTCGCTTGCTCTTCCAGCTGCGCCCGAACCTCATCCAGTTTCTTGTTGGAATGATCTTCCACCAAAATGATGTGATACCCAAAGGCCGAGGCTACAGGATCGCTGATCGTGCCTACCTTTTGAGAAAAGGCGGCTGCTTCAAATTCAGGAACCATCTGGCCCTTGCCAAATGAACCCAGGCTTCCGCCATCGGCTCCAGAACCGACATCGTCCGATTCCTTCTTCGCCATCTCCTGGAAATTCTCCAGTGTAAGCTTGGAGCGTACGTCCTTCGCTTTCTCCAGCGCCTCTTCCTTGCTCAGCTCTTTCATCCCTTCGCGCACCGGAACGCGGGAATCCTTGAAGCGGATCAAAATGTGGCGCGCTTTCACTTGATCGTAGCTTGCTTTGTTGGTTTCGTACAATTTTTGAACTTCGGCGTCATCCACCTTCAGCTTGCCCTGCATTTCTTTCATGTAGGCGCCGGCCAGGAAGTTTTCGGTCTGAAAGGCCATTTGAGCGGCCAGCTTTGGGTCGGCGGTGATGTTCTCTTTCTTGGCCTTTAGGGCTAACATGCGAATGTCGGCATACTGTTCGGCAACTTTCTTTTTCTCGGGGCCGGTGGCTTGTGTTTTCACCTGATCAGGCAGAGTCGAGACCAGCATTTCGTATTCGGCCTTGCTGATCTTCAGGTCGCCAATTTCGATGATGATATCAGTCGGCTTCAATTCCGGCTTGGCAGCCGGCATGGCGGCGGGTGCAGCAGCAGCTGGTTTGACAGCAGCGGGTTTGGGCGCGGCGGGCTTCGGCGCGACAGGTTTCGGGGCGGGCGTCTGGGCGAATGTTAGAGTCGCGGCAAACGTTGCGGCTATACAGATGGTATTTCTTAATTTCATGACTTTCTCTTAGGATAACCCGGTTTGGGGCTGTTTCTAAAATGACCTCCTCCCGCCGACTAGCCTAGCCGATGAGAATCGGGGACTCTTCCGAACCTGGTGCGTTGTTGGGGCTCAAAAAAATCCCCCGATTTCATCGGGGGCTAGTACAAATTTCTCGTGGTGAAAGTCCGCTCCGTTACCGTCTCGGTAACGTATTGCAATTACTGAGCCGCAAGCGTAAGCGAGCGGTCTTTTCCGGCTTTAGCCACGGACTGCTAGCCGACTTTGGATACCGCCCGGCATACCCTACTCAATAGTTGATTGTCGAACCCTTGCTCCGGTTCCAACGCACGCTGCACTCCGGCTGCCGCGCCATGCCGCGCCACAACTAATTGGAGGCTGGGCACGATGAAGATTTTCTTATCCATCGCCCCCAGCGCGCCAACCGCATCCGGCGGACAACCGGGCCACATCATGCCTTGCCGCAACAGCGCGGTAGGCGTGCGGAAAGCCTTCTGGCCATTCAGCCACCACAAATAGCCATAGCCCGGGTTCAAGGTCTGCGAACTCTTTTGCGCCTCAGCTAGCCACTTAGCGTTGATCAGCCGCTTACCTTGAAACTCGCCGCCACCCAGAATCAGTTCGCCAAAGCGAGCCATGTCGCGCACCGTGCAGCGGAACCAAGTCCAGCTTGTTTCGCCGTTTGCGGGAAGGCCGTCCCACGCGCCGTGCTCCATGCCCAGCGGCGCAGTCAGTTTGCGTTTCGTGTAGACGGGCAGCGGCTCGCCCGTGGCTTTTTCAAGAATCCGCAGCAGCATGCGGTAGACCGGCGTGTTGTAAGCCCAATGCGTCCCCGGTTCATGCTCCAGCGGCAAGGCGGCGGTTTGCAGGAATTGATCGACCCCCGCGGCGGCGGCATCGGCGCCTATTTTGATTCCGCTAGTCATGCTAAGCGCGTGGCGGCACGTTGCGGTTGTTGGGGAGTTGGGCGTAAAGCTGGTGATCGGGCGTGAGGAAATAGCTGAGTTTTTGGGCGAGTTCGATGAGCTTGCGACCGAGTTTGACTGGTTCTTCCGCCATGTTTCTACCTGGGGGTAGTTTGGCATGGCGGAATTTGGAGTTGGCGCCTGGGGATTTGGGGCTGGCTTGTAAGTAGTGATGGGTCCGTAGGTTTGGTGAATGAGGTTTTTTGGAATGGGTTGTGACCGGGGATGATTTTCATTGCTGGTAGAGAAGATTTCCGAATTTTTCACACTTTAATGTTTAGCCGCCGATGCACACCGATGGACGCCGATAACAAAAGACTGGTTCTTGATGATTTGACCGAGAGGGTTTTGGGGGCTGTTTTCGAAGTTCAAAATACTCTTGGCTGTGGATTTTTAGAGATTGTTTATGAGAGGGCGCTGATTCGGGAGCTCCAACTTTTAGGGATTCGGGTTGCTTCTCAAGTCCGGTTTCCTGTTTCCTACAAAGGCAAATACATTGCGGATTATTATGCTGACCTTGTGGTTGAAGGGGAAGTGCTGGTGGAGTTGAAGTGCGTGGACCGGTTGGGGAATACGCATTTGGCTCAGTGTCTGAATCAGTTGAAGGCTTCTGGGCTTTCGGTTTGTTTGCTGGTGAATTTTGATAAGCCGAAGGTGGAGTTTAGACGGGTTGTTTTGGATTTCTGACTGGCGCGCATTGGGGGTAGAGGCTTTGCCGGATCCTCTACGTTGGATTAATAGCCGCCGATGCACACCGATGGACGCCGATAAAAAATGCTTGGATCCTTAGGTTTGGATGACTGCCCCGGTTGCTGCGGGGTTTGGACTATCGACCTCGGCCATTAAAAAGGTCGGGGCAAGTTTGGTGTCGTTTACACCCTCGGCAAATCTGAGAATAGAGCGCCTGGGTCAGGGTACGGATCGGTAATGCGGCCCCGGCTTCGCCTTATACAATGCACGTTGGAGAGAACGCATCAACAGGTCACCTTCAGTTTCGGTCTAACAGGCTATCCATTCAGCTCTGTTTTACTTAGTTATCATGAATCATGGCCGAATTACAAAGAAAGGCGGTCAATTTCGCGACCAGGCAATGCGTGAATCTAGTGGTGGGGGCGACGGCCGGGCCACTGGGTTTGGCTGTACTGTCCGTTGCCGATGCGCTCTTCTGCGAGCTTGGGTTCGATTTGCCGGACATTCCCGAGAAGCTGAAAGAGAAGCTGAATAAGGAACTGAAGCCGCACCTGGAAAAATTGATCGGTGATAAGGCAATTGAGAAGATTTACGGGAGCGACGATAAGTCGCTGGCCGCCATTTTCCCGAAGGCTCTGCAAAAAGCACTCAAGAAAGTGAAGGACCAAGTTCCCTATAAAGAGTGGTTTGAAACTGTAGACAAGGCAATCGAAGCGGGAGCGCACTTGCGTCTGCGACGCCCCTTCTCCGCCACCGAAACCGGGTGGCCACTTTTGAAGAACGTGCTCGAGGAATTGGGCAATTACGGAAACGGTTCTGTAACCCAGCTTGTTGATCTTCCCGCCGGGTTGGCCGAAAAGTTAGAAGTTGAACTGCCACTGTTGATCGAGGCTGAAGCGTACGAGCTCCTGGCAGAGGAAAAGAACAAGGCCGCCTTTGCGGAGTCATTGCATAAGGAGATCAAGGCCACAAGGGAGTTGATTGAGAAGCAGCCC
>JAYVXT010000654.1:0-4069 GCA_043785065.1 Bryobacterales bacterium
TTTGAAAAATACTCGCTAGTGTTGTGCCAAAGAACAGGATTGAAAGTGGAGGATAACCCGAATGCCGGAATTTAATCTGCTTCGTGAACCTTGGATCCGGTGTGTGGATTTGGAAGGTAAGCCCCGTTCGGTCGGTCTAGCTGAAGTTATCCAATCCGCTCATGAACTGCGAGCAATCGTCGACGAGTCGCCACTTGTAGTGGCAGCGCTTCACCGCTTGATTCTTGCTATCCTTCACCGCAATCTGGGCCCCAAAGATACAGAAACTTGGGGAATTCTTTGGAAGCAACACCAGTTTCCGGCGGAAGTGTTCGATTCGTACTGGCAGAAATGGGAATCCCGCTTCGACCTGTTTCATGAGACGCACCCGTTCTACCAGACCGCTTCGATCACCAAGGAAGATGGACCGAAGCCACTTTCTATTTTGGAATTTCATCGTGCTTCCGGTAACAATGCAACGTTGTTCGATCACACAGTCGATGATAGCTGGCCAGCTATGACTCCATTTGCAGCGGCAAGCGCATTGGTTGCCCACCAAACATTTGCTCTGAGCGGGACACTTGGCTATCTCCGAGGGGGAGAAAGTGGGGAGACCTCCGCCGACAAGTCATCAAATGATGCTCCTTCGGCAAGAGGACTCTTTTGCATAGTGCAAGGAGGTAATCTTTTCGAAACACTACTGCTTAATCTCGCTGAATATGATCCCGCTGA
The DNA here is from genome assembly GCA_043785065.1 of Bryobacterales bacterium. Classification (GTDB taxonomy): domain Bacteria; phylum Acidobacteriota; class Terriglobia; order Bryobacterales; family Bryobacteraceae; genus JANXSF01. Next base: position 712 of record JAYVXT010000654.1, read on the forward strand.
TTATCCATCAGATTTGCCAAATTGGGAAAACGATCAAGCTCAAGCCAAGGCCCAGCGCCAACCAAGCGGACGGTTAGACCTCTTTACTTGGCAAAGTCGACGCGTTCGGCTATTTTGTCGGTTAAACAATAGTGGCGAAACCGAAGTCGAAAAAGTCATTCTAGTTGCGGGCCTTAAGGTTTCGGATACGTGGAATCCAATTACGGAAAAAGACGAGTCATTGCAATGTTTCGGTTTGAATCGAATTAAGTCTGAGAAAGGAAAGGAGCAACGGCCTTGGTATCAGCCCCAAATGGATGCGGATCAGGCTGTTTGGCGTAATAGCAATGCGATCCTTTACGGTTTACAGAGCGAGAAAAAGCACCAAAAACAAAGCTTAGGGCTTCATTGGTTGGCGCAACTCGTTGCCGACTTCGAACTTCTGCAAAACTTCGTTTGCCGCATAGAAGTTTTAGGCTTATCCACGGAACCCGGCAAGAATAAGATCCAGTTGTGGAGACGTGAACAAATCCCCATTAGTGCTGGGATCTTGGGCGATGCCCATTGTAAGGAAGCTCTTGCCAACGCGCTGAGTTGTTCCGACGAAACTGCATTCGCCCTGCGAAAAGCAACTGAGAAACTAGCCGCTGAAATTTTGGCTCCTTCATTGGATCAAAACAAAGCCGACCCAAAAAGGGTCAAACAACTTGCGGAAAGTTTGGGGACAGAACGCCAATATTGGTCAGCGCTTGGGATCAATTTCCTCCAATATCTTGAAAGCCTTTCCGACTCTCAAAATCTTGTCGACGATGAAGCGCGCTACAACCAACAGGACACCGCTCTTGCTAGCTGGCGACAGAATGTTCGCGATGCCGCCCAAAATGCTTTCGACCAAACTGCGTCAGGGAGCACTCAAAATGGCCGCGGTCTGCGCGCACGCGCCCTTGCAGATAACGAACTTCGGCGAAGTCTTTGGAAATTGAAAGAAAAATCGGGCGGCAACACAAACAATGACCAAAAAGGAGGTACCAATGAGTAAAGATTTTTTGACTGGATTCATCGGGCGATTGGAGACACTGGGTGGACTAAACTCAGGCTCACCGGACCGTCGTTCCCTTGCCGCTCTGCGGCGCTGTTTGTCCACTTGGCCATCAGCGGCACCTGAAGCCATCCGTGTTGTTGCACCGTTCATTCCTGAAAATGCAACAGGCGCTTGGGAGAGTCAATATTACTTAATCGCTGCACTTTTCGCCCTCTACCCATGCGCTTCAAGTATCGACGCCAAGCGTGGCCCAAGTCTGGGGAAATCCCTCCGCGAAGCTGCAAATAAAGATCCTGCGCAAGGTCCAGAACGCCGTCTTCTTGCGCTCTTGAATTGCAAGAGTGAAGACCTGCCCAATCACCTGCGCCATGCTATTTCCTACTTAAGATCCAAGAATGTACCAGTCGACTATAAAAGACTGATGCAGGATCTAAACTATTGGGACCTGGAAAATGGTCAGGTGCAAAAAACTTGGGGCCGTCATTTTTGGTCCGGCTCCGCTGAAGAAATACCGCAACCGCCCGCTGAATCAACCCTAGAGGAGAACACAAATGTTCGTTGAAATCCACACTATTCAGAATTTCGCTCCAGCAAATTTGAATCGCGATGACACAGGCTCACCCAAAGATTGTGAGTTCGGCGGGTTTCGTCGCGCCCGCGTTTCCAGCCAATGCTGGAAAAGAGCGGTGCGCGAATACTTTGTCCAGGATAAACTCATCCCGGAAGCCCAACGTGCCGTGAGAACCAAAAAGCTCGTGGGTACTGTTGCGGACATGCTCGTCGAACGCGACCAGTTACGGACGAAGGAACAAGCAAATATCGTTGCCGCCGCCGCGCTTGAGGCCCTTGGCATTAAATTGGATGCCAAATCGCAAGAAGAAAAGAAGACCAGCGTTCTTCTGTTTCTCGGAAATGATCAACTCCGAAAGTTCGCGGAAATCTGTAATGAGCATTGGGACGCATTGCTTGCCGACAAGAAGAAAAGCCCGTTGCCGAAAGAAGTGATTAAAAGTGTTCGCTCTTCCCTCGAAGCCAGCAAGGCCGCCGATCTTGCATTGTTTGGCCGAATGATTGCCGAAGATCCCGGCCTCAATGTTGACGCTGCTTGTCAGGTCGCCCACGCCCTTTCAACCCACCGCGTGGCACCAGAGTTCGATTACTATACCGCCGTTGACGACCTCGGAAGTGAAGATGAAACGGGCGCTGGCATGATTGGCACCCAGGAGTTCAATTCCGCTTGCTTCTATCGCTACGCCAACATCAACACAATCCAGCTTCAAAAAAATCTGCAAAACGATTCTGATCTAGCGCTTTCCGGTGTTCGTGCCTTCCTCGAAGGCTTTATCATGTCCATTCCCACAGCGAAACAGAACAGCACCGCAGCCCAAAACCTTCCATCGTTCGTCATGATCGTCGTTCGAGAAAAAGGACTCGCGTCCCTTGCCAATGCCTTCGCAAAACCCGTCGACGGTAAAAACAAGGGCCTCATGCTCAATTCACTCGAAGCGCTCACCAACTATTGGAACAGTCTCCTCCAAATGTATGGCTCAGCGGGCATAACGGTTTGCTATGCAACCTTGGAGGACACCACTATCTCATTGCTCGACCAAAATGCGGAGCCAATCGCGAATTCCGTAACAATCAAAAAAATACTCGACCAAACTATGGCCGCCCTGGAGCCAAATAAATGAACTCCGTCGCCACCGCCACGCTCCTAATGCGATTGGCCGGGCCGATGCAATCGTGGGGACTCGATAGCCGCTTCGATCAACGGGACACAAGCCTGGAACCATCCAAGAGCGGTGTCCTCGGACTCATCTGCGCAGCTCTCGGCAAACCACGGGACGACCAGCCAGGCCCATGGCCCATGCTGTCAGAACTTGCCAGCATGAAAATGGGCGTTCGAGTTTTGCACGAAGGCACTTTACGCATGGATTTCCAAACCGCTGGCGGCGGAGACTTCACCGGACGGAAATCCTACGGCGTATGGAAAGCCTCCGGGAAGGCAGGCGATACAGTTGTCTCCCCGCGTCACTACCTCTCCAACGCCGACTTCCTCGTTGGCCTCAACGGCCCCCAACCACTGCTGCAACAAATCAGCCAAGCCCTCCCTGCGCCCGTCTGGCAGCTATCGCTCGGCCGTAAGTCCTATGTCCCCACGCTCCCCCTTAACCCCACAATTCTGGAATTGGAGCTCGATAAGGCCCTTCGCTCCTTCTCGCCTCCAGAAAAATCGTCCAAACAACAAACCAAGCAGCGCTACGTCCTGGAAACCCCCATGGAAACCGCAGCCGACCGCAGACCCGACGTCCCCATTTCCTTCCTCCACCGCACTTT
>JAYVXT010000655.1:0-12844 GCA_043785065.1 Bryobacterales bacterium
ACGATGGGTTGGCCTAAAACAATGTCTGGCCGTATCGTCCCATTGAACAGCGCCTCGCTGCTGCGAATACCGGAAGTGCCGATGGCAAGCGGATTACCCGCCCTATAATTGTGTATGCCTGTCGCTGTCCAACCGCCGATGAGCGAGTTGGCCACTCCATTTCGGAAGTCAATCAACTTCCCGCGGCCGATGGGGAGTTCGTAAATCCAGGTCAACTTGAAATTACTGGGATTGTTGAAGCTGGCAACCGAATAGGCCAAGTGCCTGTTGTAAACGTCCTGCGAGGAAGATGCGCCATCCACGGGCGATTCGGCGTTGGTCAACGCTTTGGAGAATGTGTATGCCGCCACGATCGCCAAACCCGCCTGGAAGCGGCGTGTGGCCACCACCTGCAGTGAATCGTAAGACCCCTTGCCGACATTCGCCAGATACTGACCTATGTTCTGATACTGCGGGAAACGCCGTAATGATTGCGCGAGAGTCCCAGTAAAGCCGGGATAAGGCAGTGGCGCCAGCGTGGGATTTCGCGAAAGCGGCTGTACCAGCGCATCGCCGTATTGTGCTAAAACGCTGACGGGCAACTGGTTCAATGCATCTAGCCCGAGCGCTATGATGCCGTTGGAACGGTTTCCGATGTAGCCTAAATCGAGCACGAATTCTTTAGGCATGGCAATCTGAAAGCCCAGATTGAAATTCTGCACCCGTCCCAACCTGTTTCCATCGGGAGCCACGTAAGTGAAACCCTGACCGTTCGCACCCGAAGGATTCTTGTTCGGCAGCACACCGTTGAAACTGGGGTAAGGCTGGCCGAAGGTGAAGACCGGATCTTCGGTAAATTGCAGCGGCACGTTTCCGTTGTTTAACGAAATCGTACCGTTGTAGCCAAACGTGGAAGGAGTATTAAAGTTCAGCACCGGCGCCATATTGTTTAATCCGTAGCCGCCGCGCATCACTAGCTTCCGGTTAAAGGCGTAGGCAAATCCCAGGCGAGGGGAGATCTGACTCCAGTTCGTCGTTTGGAAAGTGTTCGTGCCTAGGTCGTCCGCGAAGATTAGCGCACCTAACCGGCCTCCCGCAACGGGATTGGGTTTGGAAGGATCGATGTTCGTCATACGGCCAGCCACTTCATAAAGGGGCCGAATGATTTCCCAACGCACGCCTAAGTTCAGAGTTAATTTGGAGGTTACCTTCCAATCGTCGCTGAGGTAGAAGGCCGGATAGCGTAGGCGGTACCCGGGATTGGCCACGGTGATGCCGCGAGTGGTGCTGGCCACCGCGCCCAGAAGAAAACTGGCGAAGGAATTGCCGGTTAAATTATTGAAACCCGGTTGAGAAGTCTGCAATGGGTTGAAGACGTAGTCGCCGGTGCCGCTTTTGCCGCGACTGTTCTGGTAGTAGAAGCGCATCTCAAAACCGGCCTTCAGGTTATGTCTGCCGAGCACATAGGTGACATCATCCATGACGATGGTGCTGCCGTTGTAAGCCGCGCCGCGAGAACTGGAACCCACCTGTCCGTTAGCCCCCAGGTTGCCGCCAAGCACTGCTGGGCCCTGGAAGTTGAGCCGGGGAAAGTGCGTGCCCGCGGTATTTAACAAGCCCAGCTTTTGGTCCCAACCTTGGTCCACATAAACGCTTTCGTTCACATTGCCGAAACGGTTGTAGCCAATGGCAACATGGTTTAAGAGATTGGGGCGGATAGTCCAATCTTCGCTTAAGCGAATCGCAACGCCCGGAGTTGCCTGCAATTGATAAATGCCACCTGGGGGGCCTGGAGGCGTACCCCAGCGTCCACCCGGTGAGTTGTTGCGCAACCTGTCATTCCAACTGACAAAGCCCGCGGCGCGATGATTGTTGTTGAAGTTATGATCCAATTTGAAAGAATACATTTCCTCATCAAATATTGGCTGGCCTGTAGCGATGGAAGGATAGTTTCGAATCAAGTTGCCGTTGATGGGATCGGGAAGCCCGGCAGCGTCGAGAACCCTTTTGGATAGCGCGTTAATCCGGCTGGCTGGCAGAATGTTGCCAACGAACGGATCGCGTACGGTAACGCCGTTCACACTGCGCGTTGAAGTTGGGTCGTAGATCTGGCCAAACAAAACGGCGCGTCCCAATGCGTCGGTACCAGTCGAAGTTCCCGATCGTGGGTCGCCGGTGAAGCGCGGATCGAAAAGCCGCGAAAAATCACCTTGCTTGAAAGCGGTACTGGGCATGGTGATCAGCGAGCCTAACGTGAAATCTTTCTTGTGTGTCTCTTCCCAACTGGCGAAGATGAAAGTTTTGTTCTTGCCGTTGTAAAGTTTGGGAATGAAAAACGGCGAACCCCAGGAAGCCCCATAGTTATTCTGTTTAAAAGCTGAAGGAGTCTTGTCGCCTGTAGCATTTTTTGAAAATGAATTCGCGCGGAATGCAGCGTTCTGAATATCGAAGTAAGCAGTGGCGTGAATTTCATTCGTGCCGGATTTGATAGCGAAGTTAGCGACCGCCGTTTGCCCGCCGCCATATTGTGCGCCAATCACCCCGGTCTGGAGTTTGAACTCACTGACGGCCTCGGCCGAAGGACTGAACTCATTGTTGCTTCCGCCGTTTAAATCGAACCGGCCAAGCGGCATGCCTTCAATAAGGATCTCGTGCGAATAGTTTTGACCGCCATTGATGGAGCCTTGAAATTCACCGCCAACCGTTCCCGGCAAACTGCGGAAGATGAAGCTTTGAATCTGGCGGCGTCCATCGCTTACCGGCACCGGCCACGTTTCAAATTCTTTGGTGGATACGTAGCGGCCGATTTCCGCCGTACCGGTTTCAATGGAAGGCGCCTCGGAACTGACATTGATCGATTCGGTGACCAATCCCACTTCCAATTTCACGTTCACTGTTAATGTCTGCGCCACGCGCAACGTAATGTTTTCAACCGCTGAAGATCGGAAACCTTGCTTACCCACGGTTATGGTGTACTGTCCTGGCGGCAGATAAGGAAATACGTAAATACCGGCATTGCTGGAAGTGGTTCTGGATTCGACGCCAGTTTGAATCTCGCGAGCTGTCACGGCCGCGCCTGGAATTCCCGCGCCGGAAGTGTCACTGATTGTTCCGTTAAAGGTACCGCGTTCGCCTTGGCCAGTTGCAAGGAATGAACAACTCAGCACTATCGTACAAATCAACCGGATGTTTTTATTCATCTGAAGCTCCCTTAAGTATTCAATTTATAGATTGAGTACCCTATAATCTCAAAATTATGTATTAAGGCGCGGACGGTGTCAAGGGTCTGGCGGTTTGTCTAAGCTGCTCTGAAGCTGCACGCACCGTGCTTTGCTGGTAGACTACGGAATCATGATGCGCAAAACCTTGCGTTTCGTTTGCGTGGCCCTGCTCCTAAATGCAGCCCAATCACCTCCTTTCCAAGTGCTTAATCCCCAATCGATTGGAATTGAATTTTTGCATGCCAATTCGCCCACCACGAAAAAATACCTTCCGGAAACAATGGGGGCGGGCGTGGCCTTCATTGATTTCGATAACGACGGCCTACTCGATATTTTCTTTACCAATGGGGCGTGGATTAATGGAGCGTCAACACCCGACAAGCACGATCCTAAATATTGGAATCGCCTTTATCGCAATCAGGGCAACGGTAAGTTTCTCGACGTAACCGAACGCGCCGGGCTTGCTGGAGCAGAGACAGGCTTTGCGATGGGAGTTGCCGTGGGCGACTTCGATAATGACGGTTGGCAAGACCTGTATGTGACCTCCTACGGGGCTAACACTCTTTATCGCAACCGGGGAAACGGCACGTTTGAAAATGTTACGGCCAAGGCAGGTGTTGCCGGTTCGGGCTGGAGCACTAGCGCCGGTTTTATTGATTACGATAACGACGGCTTTCTTGATCTGTTTGTCTGCCGCTACCTGGATTGGTCCTTTGCAAAAGATGTGTATTGCGGCGAGAAAGCGCCCGGAGTGCGCGCCTACTGCCATCCCGATAATTTCCAGGCTACAACCAATCTTCTGTTCCACAACAATGGCAATGGATCATTCACCGACGTTTCCGATTCCTCAGGCATCAGCGCCGCGAAAGGCAAGTCTCTGGGCGTTGCATTCGCCGATTATGATGGCGACGGATTTACCGACATTTATGTGGCCAACGATTCGGTGATGGGCTTTCTGTTCCGCAACCTCGGCAACGGCCGGTTCAAGGAGTCCGCGCTACTGGCCGGCGCCGGCTTTAATGAAGACGGCAACACTTTCGCCGGCATGGGTGTTGACTTTGCCGATTACGACAACGATGGCCGACCGGATATTTTTATTACAAACCTTTCGCTGCAGATGTATGCGTTGTTCCGGAACATCGGGCGGGGACACTTTGAATATGCGAGTAAGGAGGCCGGACTTGGGCCTGCGACCCTTCCCTACTCAGGCTGGAGCACGCGCTTTATCGACTTCGACAACGATGGCTGGAAGGACATATTCGCGGCACAAGGGCACGTGATGGATACCATTGAAATAACTTCGCCCAACTTGCAATACCGGCAAGAGCCAATATTGTTGCGCAATCGCATGGGTGCGTTTGAAAGGGTTTTAGGAAGCGATGCGTTCAACGTTAAGCGGGCGGGACGTGGGGCTGCTTTTGGCGACCTTGACAATGACGGTAAGGTGGATGTGGTGGTCTCTAACCTAGGGGAAAGGCCTAGCATTTTAAGAAATACCACCATCAACCGGAACCATTGGCTGTCGTTGCGGTTGATTGGCAGCCGGGCTAATCGCGATGGCATTGGCTGCAAGGTGAAACTAACGCGCACTTCGGGCCAGATTCAGTTTTATGAAGTGCAGACGGCTGGGGGCTACCTATCGGCAAGTGACCGCCGACTCCTGATGGGCCTTGAAACAGACTCATTGATTCCAAAGTTGGAAATTTTTTGGCCGGGCGGAAGTCCGCAAACGTTGACCAACGTGAAGGCTGATCAACAACTAGTGGTTCACGAGCAGGCGGCGGGAAGAAGCGATTTGCACTAGGGCCGCTTTCGAATGCGCGGTGTTGGGACATCTATACTTTTATTTATTTCTTCCACTTTTAGAGTCAGCAAAAATGGTTCCGTCGTGAAGGATTCGGCGATCCCCTCAAATGCGATCCTAGTACCCTTCGGTAATGGCTTGGGGAGGGAGTGGTTAAGCTTCAGCCGAATTTCGGGATTGGCATTTCCGTCCATGGCCACTAGAAATGTGTCCGGATGATCCGCGGGATCGCCGGAAATGAGTGTTCCATACAATATAGGCAAGGCGCTATTCTCGACATTTTCTTTGAAGAACTGGCGACCGTTTGGAGCGGATAGCTGCTTCTTGACTGCTTGCCACAAAACAGTTGCCTGCTGCGGCTGTGACGATTGAGCGAGGAGGACTTGATTGAACGCGGCTAAGAAAAGAAGGAACGCGGCGCGTGCGGGTGACATGCTATGAGTATGCCACTTACAATTCCTTTGAACGGGTCGGCCTTACGGCAGTGCGAAGGCTACGTAAATGCCACCGGCTTTTTCTTCAGCCCGGGCCTTGCCACCGGTGGCGAAGATTACTACATACTGCCGGCCGCCGACTTGATACGTCACAGGCGAGGCATTGCCCGCGGCCGGCAGGACAGCTTCCCACAGTAACTTCCCATTTCGTTTGTCATAGGCGTGCATCTTTCTATCGAAGTTGGTGGCGGCGATGAATACCAGTCCGCCGGCCGTCACAAGCGGACCGCCATAGTTTTCCGTACCGGTATTCATTCCCAACTCAGGATATTCGCCTAACGGAATTCGCCAGGCATATTCACCGGTGTTCAGGTTGATTGCGTTCAACGTGCCCCAGGGAGGATTCACTCCGGGATAGCCTTTAGGATCGAGGAACCTGTGATAGCCGGTGAAGCGGAATCTTGGCGAAGTGGGGGATTCGCTTGCCGCCAGCTCTTTGTCCACGCCGCTAAGCACAAAGTCCGTTAAGGCATTCATTTCCGCGGAAGTGAGGCTTGGGAATCCGGGCATGCGGCCGGCACCTTGGCGGATGATCGCCGTCAGACTGGCCACATCGCGCTTTGCGGCGAGGCCGGTTAGCGATGGAATGCTGGGAGGCGATCCGGCCATCTGCTCGCCATGGCAGGTACCGCAATTGGTGAGATAGATTTTCCGGCCTGAGCTTCCTACTTTGTTTTCCGCAAGGCCGGCAGTCCAGGGAATATCGTTGGCGTTGACATACAACAGGCCGGTTTCAGGATCGAAAGCGGACCCGCCCCATTCGGCGCCGCCGTCAAAGCCCGGAAAAATTACGGTTTCTTTGTCCCTGCCGAAAGGCACAAACTGGCCGCCACTGCGAATTTTTGCGAACTGCGATTTTGCCCAATCGCCGCGCAACATTTCGGCGGACAGAATTTGCCGGGAGAAAGGAGCGGGCTTTGCCGGCAACACTTGCGTAGTGGCCGCCACTTCACCTGGAACGTCGCTTGCAGGATACGTCGCGGCGGCCAGGGGAAAGAGCGGATTGCCATTGGCGCGATCAAACAAATATACAAATCCTTGTTTCGAGGTTTGGGCCACCGCGTCAACGCGCTTGCCGCCGCGGGTTACAGTCACTAGCGTTGGAGGAGAGGGAAAATCGCGGTCCCAGATATCATGCTTCACGGCTTGAAAGTGCCAGATGCGCTTGCCCGTATTGGCATCCAACGCTAGCAAGGTGTTGGCGAACAGATTGTCACCCAGGCGGTCCGCTCCGTAGAAGTCACTGGCGGCCGATCCTGTTGGCGCGTAGACAATTCCGCGGCGTTCGTCAACAGCCATGCCTGCCCAGCAATTCGCCGAGCCCGTGTACGTCCAGGCATCCTTGGGCCACGTATCGTAACCGAATTCTCCGGGGCGCGGGATGGTATGGAACTGCCAACGCAAGGCGCCGGTGCGGACGTCGTAAGCGCGAATGTCACCGGGGGGTGAAGGCAAAGATTCCGGCAAGCGTCCGCCAATAATCAACAGATCTTTGTAGATGATGCCTGGCGTGGTCAGTACAATGGACTGCTTTTCCGGAGGGCGATCCAAGTTTTGGCGCGCATCAATTCGCCCGCCGTTTCCGAATGCGTCCACAAGTTTGCCGGATCCCGCATCAACGGCATAGATGAAGTTTTGCGCCGCAGTGAATATGCGCCGTTCTTTACCATCGGCCCAGTAGACCAAACCGCGATTAGGGCTGCGGCCACCGGCGGCAGGTTCGAACCGCCATAGCTCCTTGCCAGTGGCGGCGTCCAAAGCGAATAGGCGATGCTTCGGCGTAAGACCGTAAAACACGTTGCCGACGACGATGGGTTGAGTTTGCAAATCGCTCCTGCCTTCGGTGGTATCGAAGGTCCAGGCAACCTTGAGCTTTGCAACGTTAGAACGGTCGATTTGGGTGAGCGGCGAATAGCGTATGCCTTCTGGACCGCCACCGTAGGTTGGCCAATCGCGATCGGCGGAGTAAACAAATAGGGGGAACAGGAAGAGAAACTTCGTCATGACCCGATGAATATAGCAAATACCCGGGTCGCATAGTTTACTTGGGCGGGCTTTGTTGAAACCGCCTTAATTTGCTTCCGCTTTGCGGAGTGTGCCGGCTATGCTGGGCGAATTCCTGCGCATCCCAATGCCAGCATGCACTTTTCCGTGCAATAGCAGGGAGCGCAGCTACAAGACATGGGCCAATGTATAGTTTTCCAATCTAAGCCATTAAGGGAAATTACGTCAGTGCCTCAGACGTACCCACCATCGTTTACTACGAACTGAAACGCGAGCTTCTCAGGGCGAACAGGGCCTCCGGTTTAGCCAGGCTCGACAATTTTTTATCGTCGGCTCCAAACCGTTATCTCCCACTCACCGATGAAGCACTCCGTCACGCTGCCGATCTTTGGGCCAAGGCCCGGCAACAAGGTCAGTCGACCGCCGATTCAAAGGCATAGGGTATAGATGTGATCCTCGCCGCCCAGGCGCTACTTTTTGGATCAGGGTCATCAGATGTCATCGTGGCGACCACCAACCCCAAACACATTGGCCAGTTCGTTGCGGGACGAAACTGGAACGAGATTCTTCCTTAACGCGAAGGGGATGCAAAGGACACAACCTTATGTCTGATAGACTGATCTCATGGACCCCTTGACGATTGCCGGTGGCCTAGGCGCTGGTTTGAGTTCGCTAAAGACTGCTGCGGATCTTTTGAAACTCGTGAGGGAGGGTCTTAAATCAGGCGAGATCAAACAAGACGAACTTGCAGGAAGAATCGGGGAGATCTACGACTGCATCGGCGATTCAAAGGACTCTCTGCTGAATGCAAAGGAGCAAATCCAAAACCTCAACGAGGAAGTCAGAGACCTAAAGGCGCAATTGAAGCAACGTGCGGAAATGAAGCACGCAGAAGGCGTGTACTGGACAAGAGATGATGGTCCCTTTTGCAGACTTTGTTGGGAATTGCCTCCCCACCTCAAGGTGAGATTGACAACGAAGGGTGTTACCAGGACCGCAGACGGATTTGCATTTTACGAGTGCGAGATACACATTGGGGGGGGGCTCCCTCATACCAAGACGGTTCGGCTTATCTGCCGCCAATTGACCCCAAAGACACTCTTTTGAAACTCAAAACTGAGGGTAAACTTTCCTTCAACTAAAATGTTCCTACTTGTCTATTCTGGATGCTCCGCCCCCCTCACAGCACCACCTCCCGCACACACCCGCGCAAATCCATCTCAAACTCAATCGTCTCAATCGGCGGACGCGCCGGATACCACACCACCCCATGCGCCCTCGCCCCACCCATCTGCCCCAACACATCCCGCTCCCAAAAATCGCCCAAATTGAAAACGGTATAAACGTTCACCGCCGTCGCCAAATCCCACTTCACTCCCAGCGCCTGCACCCGTCCATCCATCAGCCCCATCACAAACCGAGCCTTCTCGCGCAACGCATCGGCCGACGTCTCGCCCTGCCGCACCACATCCGCCGGATCCAGCGACCCCTCCGGCAACTCCCCGCCACCGGCCACCACAAACGTCGGCCGCTTAGTTGGGGCCTTCACCGTAAACGAAAACCCATACAGCGCAGGCTCCGCCGGCGGATCAAACTTCGGAGCCACATTCGTCCGAGCCACTGGATTCAAGCCATCCACAAAAAGTCCCCAACTCTTCAGCAACTCCACATAGCCGCCATTGAAGTCGTTAAATCCGCCGAACGTAAATGGCTTGGGTGATCGCAACTCCACACCAGCAAGCGCCACGCGACCGCGGTCCACTCGCTTCAAATGCGCGTCGATCATCTCAAACCCCTTGCGCCACGCCACCGGCGCAAGCAGCCGCGCATGCTCCACCGCGTAACCGGGATGCGCAACCACGCCCCCGGAATATGGCGCAATGCCTTTCAAAAATGAGTAGTTGCCCTTCGCATTCGCTATCAACATATAGTTCCGATTTGGTTATTGTAGAAGATTGAGCACACTCCCTCTAACTTTTTTCTACGCGAACCTCGGCCTAGCCCGCCGGCTTGAACTCGCCTGCGCCCTTGCCGCCGAATCCCACGCCGCCGCGCATCGCGAACTCTATGCCGAATCCCAAGCATGTTGCCTCGAAGTCAACGGAGCCCGCGCATCCTTCGTCACCGCCGAATCGCCTCTAACCCACGTGCTCAACCTCGGCATGAACGGCCCGCTCGAAGAAGGCGACTTATATGAGATCGAACATTTTTACAAAGACCGCACGCCCCAAGTCACCATCGAGCTTTGCCCACTGGCCGTGCCCGAAGGGCTGGAACTGCTCGTCAAGCGCGGCTACCAACCCTTCCAATTTGAAAACGTTCTGGCCCGCCCCATCCCCGTTGAGCCGTTCGCCTTCACACCCGCACTTCAGGTAGTAGAACCCGAAGCGGAACTCTGGTCCGTTGCCCTCGCAAAAGGCTTTTCTGAAATGGACAATCCGCCGGAAGAGGCCATCGACAGTGGCCGCGTCCTGCACAAAGCTCTCGGCATGCGCGGCTTCGGAATTGAAATCGATGGGCCGCTCTCCGCCGCAGCAGCCCTCGAAGTCCGCGATCAAGTCGCCACGTTCTACGCCGATGCCACACTGCAATCCGGCCGCCGTCGCGGAGCACAGACCGCCCTGATCCAGCACCGCCTAATCGAAGCACAAAAAGCCGGTTGCGATGTCGCCACCGCCATGGTCTCACCCGGTTCGCTTTCCCAACAAAACTACGAACGCCACGGCTTCCGAGTAATGTACACCAGAACGAACTTCGCCAAGATTCGCTAAAATTCTAAGATCCATGAATAAAACCCTTTGGCAGATTCTGTGGGCCTTGGTGGCCATCACGGCCGCCGTCACTTTATCGGGCGTTGCGATGCACCGCGGCGAGCCTGTGAACTCCATGTGGCTGGTGGTGGCTTCGGCCTGCACGTACATAACGGGCTATCGTTTTTACGCCGCCTTCATCGCCGCCAAGGTGATGGCCCTTGACGATAATCGCGCAACGCCCGCCGAACGGCTGCGCAACGGCCATGACTATGAACCCACCAACAAGTGGATCGTCTTCGGCCACCACTTCGCCGCTATCGCCGGACCTGGACCACTGGTGGGGCCAACGCTTGCCGCACAGTTCGGCTACTTGCCCGGCACGCTCTGGATCATCATCGGCGCGGTGCTGGGTGGGGCCATTCAAGATTTCGTGATTCTGTTTTGCTCCGTCCGGCGCGACGGCAAATCGCTTGGGCAAATGGCCAAGGAAGAGATCGGCAAAGTCGGTGGCTTCACCGCGCTGATTACAGTCTTGCTCATCATGATCATCCTACTCGCAGTAGTCGCATTGGTCGTAGTGAACGCATTGAAGGGCAGCCCATGGGGAACATTTACCATCGCCGCCACCATGCCCATAGCAGTTTTCATGGGCCTCTACCTGCGCTTCTGGCGTCCAGGCAAAGTGCTCGAAGCTTCGGTCATCGGCTTCCTACTTGTGCTCGGCAGCATCTTCGCCGGCGAACAAGTTGCCCACTCCGCCACTTGGGCTCCCTACTTTACGTTGACCGGTTTCACCCTGGCCATCTCCGTAATCGTCTACGGCTTCTGCGCCAGCGCGTTGCCCGTCTGGCTGCTGCTGGCCCCGCGGGATTACCTCTCCACGTTCGTCAAACTCGGCGTCGTGCTCATGCTCGGCATTGGAATTCTCTTCGTCCAGCCGAATCTGCAGATGCCTCCGCTGACTCGCTTCATCGACGGCACTGGGCCGATCTTTGCCGGATCCATCTTCCCGTTCTGCTTCATCACCATCGCTTGCGGCGCCATCTCAGGCTTCCATTCGCTGATCTCTTCCGGCACCACTCCGAAGATGATTTCTAAGGAATCGCACATTTTCCCGGTCGGCTACGGATCGATGTTGCTCGAAAGTTTCGTGGCGATCATGGCTATCATCGCCGCCTGCGTACTCGACCCTGGCATATACTTCGCCGTCAATTCTCCAGCAGGCATCATCGGCGCAACTCCACAAGCAGCCGCAGCCACCGTCTCCGGTTGGGGCTTTCCCGTCACTGCCGATCAGATGGCGCAACTTGCGAAATCGGTGGGCGAAGACACGCTCTTCTACCGCACCGGCGGCGCCCCGTCGCTGGCCCTCGGCATGGCCCATATCTTCGCCAAAGGCGGTGGAGGCGAGGCGATCCTCGGCTTCTGGTATCATTTCGCAATCATGTTTGAAGCGCTCTTCATCTTGACCGTGATCGACGCCGGCACGCGCGTGGGCCGCTTCATGTTACAAGATTTGTTGGGCCATGTTTACGAGCCGCTGGGCCGCACCAGTTGGATGCCATCGGTGATTTTCTCGAGCCTGGTGATCGTGCTCAGTTGGGGATATTTTCTGGTGCAAGGCGTGCTTGATCCCTTAGGCGGAATCAATACACTGTGGCCGTTGTTTGGTATCGCCAATCAGCTGCTGGCCATCATTGCCTTGTGTCTGGGGACAACCATCCTCGTGAAAATGTACCGGGCGCGGTACATGTGGATCACAGTCATGCCAATGTGTTGGCTGGTGATCGTAACCTTCACCGCCGCGTTGCAGAAGATTTTTAGTGATATTCCGCGCATCGGGTTCCTTGCTCAAGCCAATGTTCTGGAAGCGAACCTCGCCGCCGGTAAAGTGACGGCAGCCAAAGTTTCTGAAGTGAAAACACTGATCTTTAACAACCAGATCGACGCGGTGGTCAGCGGCATTTTCCTCGTGCTGGTGGCCACGATTCTGATTGACTCCATCGTCCTTTGGGTCGGGATCCTGCGCGGTCAACGCGATGCAACCAGCCTGGAAGCGCCCTTCGTTCAAAGCCGTCTTTCGGCGGAGGAAGTATGAAGCGCCTACGAATACTAGGACGCATAATCCTGGGAATCTTACGCGAGATCAGCGACGAAAGCGCTTACAAGCGCCACTTGGTGGCGCATGAAGCCCAGCACTCCGGCGAAGAATGGCGACGCTTCTCCGAAGAACGATTGAAACAAAAATACGCCCGCGCCAAATGCTGCTAGGTCCCTTTCGAAGCTAGAATACGGCTTCGTCCAGCCCCCGATGAGAATCGGGACTCCCTACCCTTTGTCAATAGATTTTTAGAGGTTAGCAGACTTTATTCTATTGCGGCTTTTTCTCATAATCGGAGTTTGGATCTATCGCTTTCAGGCGGACTGGTAGCGGGCCGGGGCGACCGTAACCGCCCCAGCCAGTCCGCGCTTGCGTCAGCGCTCAGGTCGCATCCCTGCGTTGCCTTATCCTCTGCGCGAGTGCTTTGAGTATATCGAAATGTATTTATGCCGTCGGCGCGGCCAGCAGCTTCACGCTGCGAAGCGCCG